>DATLUZ010000001.1:0-2224 GCA_035577785.1 Burkholderiales bacterium
GATCTGATCGTAGTTCTTCGCCTCCCCACCATACTTCTTCGCCAGGATGTGCGTCATCGCCGCCGTCAGCGTCGTCTTGCCGTGATCCACGTGTCCAATCGTCCCAACGTTCACGTGGGGCTTGGTGCGCTCGAATTTGCCCTTCGCCATGTCTATACGCTCCTACGTCCGTGGTTCTACTTCTTGGGCTTGTCGTCTTTGTTGATGATCGAGTCCGCGATGCTCTTCGGGGCCTCGGCGTAGTGCTTGAATTCCATCGTGTACGTGGCGCGTCCCTGGGTCAGCGAGCGCAGCTGGGTCGAGTAGCCGAACATCTCGTTCAGCGGCACCTCGGCCTTGATCGCCTTGCTGCCGGGCAGGTCTTCCATGCCCTGGATCACGCCGCGGCGCGCCGAGAGGTCGCCCATCACGTCGCCCATCTTCTCTTCCGGCGTCTCGACTTCGACCGCCATGATCGGCTCGAGCAGCACCGGGCTGGCGGTGCGCATGCCGTCCTTGAAGGCGAAGATCGCCGCCATCTTGAAGGCGTTTTCGTTCGAGTCGACCTCGTGGTAGGAACCGTCGAACACCGTCACCCTGGCGTCGACCACGGGGTAGCCGGCCAGCACGCCTTCCTGCAGCGCTTCCTTGACGCCCTTCTCCACGGCGGGGATGTACTCTTTCGGGATGCGACCGCCCTTGATGGCATCGACGAACTCGTAACCCTTGCCCGGCTGCGGGTCGAGCTTCAGCCACACGTCGCCGTACTGGCCGCGGCCGCCCGACTGCTTGACGAACTTGCCCTGCTGCTCGACCGACTTGCGGAAGGTCTCGCGGTAAGCAACCTGGGGCTTCCCGACCGAGGCCTCGACGCCGAATTCGCGCTTCATGCGGTCGACGATGATCTCGAGGTGGAGCTCGCCCATGCCGGAGATGATGGTCTGGCCCGACTCCTCGTCGGTGCGCACGCGGAACGAGGGATCCTCCTGCGCGAGGCGCCCGAGCGCCGCGCCCATCTTCTCCTGGTCCACCTTGGTCTTGGGCTCGACCGCCTGCGAGATCACCGGATCCGGGAACTCCATGCGCAAGGGTGATGATGTTCTTGACGTCGCAGATGGTCTCGCCGGTGATCACTTCCTTCAGGCCGACCACCGCAGCGATGTCGCCCGCGCGCACCTCCTTGATCTCCTCGCGCTCGTTGGCGTGCATCTGCAGCAGGCGCCCGATGCGCTCCTTGCGCCCCTTCATCGAGGTGTAGACGGTGTCGCCCGAGGTGAGCACGCCCGAGTACACGCGGATGAAGGAGAGCTGGCCGACGAACGGGTCGGTCATGATCTTGAACGCGAGCGCGGCGAACGGCTGGCTGTCGTCGGCGCTGCGCGTGGCGGGCTGACCCTTGTCGGTCTCGCCTTTCACCGGCGGGATGTCGACCGGCGAAGGCAGGTAGTCGATCACAGCGTCGAGCATCGCCTGCACGCCCTTGTTCTTGAACGCCGAGCCGCACAGCATCGGCACGATCTCGTTGTTGATGGTGCGGATGCGCAGGCCGCGCTTCACCTCGTCGACGGTGAGCTCGTTCGACTCGAGGTACTTGTTCATCAGCTCTTCGTTCGCCTCGGCCGCGGCCTCGACCATCTTCTCGCGCCACTGCTTCGCCTCGGCGGCGAGCTCGGCGGGAATGTCCTTGCGCTCGAACTTCATCCCCTGCGTGGCGTCGTCCCAGTAGATCGCCTGCATGGTGACGAGGTCGACGATGCCGGCGAACTTGTCCTCGGCACCGATCGGCAGCTGGATCGGCACCGGGTTGCCCTTCAGCCGGGTGCGGATGTGCTCGTAGGACTTGAAGAACGTGGCGCCGACGCGGTCCATCTTGTTAATAAATGCGAGCCGCGGCACGCGGTACTTGTTCGCCTGGCGCCACACCGTCTCGGACTGGGGCTGCACGCCCGCCACGGCGTCGTACACCATGCAGGCGCCGTCAAGCACCCGCAGCGAGCGCTCGACTTCGATGGTGAAGTCGACGTGACCGGGAGTGTCGATGATGTTGATGCGGTGCTCGGGATAGGAGAGATCCATCCCCTTCCAGAAGCAGGTGGTGGCCGCCGAGGTGATGGTGATGCCGCGCTCCTGCTCCTGCTCCATCCAGTCCATGGTCGCGGCGCCGTCGTGGACCTCGCCGATCTTGTGGTTCACGCCGGTGTAGAAAAGGATGCGCTCGGTCGTGGTCGTCTTCCCGGCGTCGATG
>DATLUZ010000002.1:0-11987 GCA_035577785.1 Burkholderiales bacterium
CGCGTTCCTGTTCGGACTGGGCTTGGGGGCGGAGGCGGCGCGGCGCCTGTTGCGGCGGCAGTGGCCGCTCGCGAGCCTGCTCGCGGGGCTGGAGCTGGGACTCGCCTGCGCGATCGGACTGGGCATCTTTTTCTGGGACAGCCTGCCGCAGTACTTCGCCTCCTTCGCCGGCTATGCGCTCACTCCGGGATTCGGCGGGCGCGAGACGATCCGTGGAATCGTTTGTCTGGTGGCAATGGTGCCGGCGGCGTTTTTCATTGGTGCGATCTATCCGGTGGCGATGGAGGCGGTCGCGCGCGCCGCGCCGCGCTCGCCGGTGGCCGCCTTGGGACGGGCAGCGGCGCTCAATACGGCTGGCAATATTCTCGGCGTTCTGATCGGCGGCTTCGTGCTGCTGCCAAAACTCGGGGCGCTGCTCGGCCTGAAGCTCCTCGCTTCCGTGTGCTTCGCGCTGGGCGTTTCAGCGCTTGCCCTGGGCCGCGGCAGCGGTAGGCCGGCGCTCGCATGGGGAACGGCGGCGGCCGTGGCGCTGTTGCTGCTCATCACGCCGCGCTCGTTCGACTACAACAACCTCGCCTCGGGGGCAAACGTGTATTTCAGACCCCAGGGCTTCGGCAAGGTGATCGATCACGCCGAGAGCGTCGACGGAGGTTTGACCACCGTGGCCTTGAGCGAGTACGGCGGCGCAAAGCAACTGACGCTGCTCACCAATGGCAAGTTTCAGGGCAACGATGCCTGGGAAGGGGAAGTCAAGGCCCAGGTGGGTTTTTCCCTGGCGCCACTGCTGCACGTGAGCGCTCGCGATCGGGCATTGGTGATCGGCTACGGCACGGGCATGAGCGCGCGCGTGCTGCACGACGCGGGTTTCGCCCGTATGGATATCGCCGACTTGAGCGCGGACATCATCCGGCTGGCGAACCAGCACTTCGGTGACCTGAATGGGCGCGTAAGCGAATTGCCCGGGGTGCGCACCTACGTGACCGACGGGCGCAACTTGTTGCTGCTGCAGGGCGAGCGCTACGACCTCGTGTCAATGGAGCTCAGCTCGATCTGGTTCGCCGGTACCGCGTCTTTGTACAACCGGGACTTCTACGAGCTGGTGCGCGCGCGATTGAAGCCCACTGGAGTGCTGCAGCAATGGGTCCAGCTGCACCATCTGCGCCCCGTGGACTTGCTGTACGTCCTGGGCTCGGTGCGCAGCACCTTTCGCTACGTGCGCCTCTACTACATCGGCGGCCAGGGGATCATCGTCGCGAGCAACGACCCCGCGGTGGCGCACACCGCGGAGAACATCGGCAGACTGGACCGCACCCCCGCGCTCAAGCGCTTCCTCTCGCTCTACGGGAACAGCTCCAAGGTCCTGCTAGACACGCTCGTCCTGGATCCGCGGGGCATAGACCGCCTTCTAGGGAGCGGCGGCGTGCCGCTGGAGCTGTTGGTGTCCACCGACGACAACCTCTTCCTCGAATACGGAACTCCCAAGGGCAACGCGCTGGAGGACGCCCTCGAACAAAACCTCAAGCTGCTTTCGAATTTCACGAAACCGCCAGGCGATGCTGTTGATTAGAGCCTAGAAAGGCTCCTTCCACGGCCGAAGGTCCACCTCGTGGGTCCAGGCGCTGCGCGGCTGGCTGTGGATCTGCCAGTAGGTCTCGGCGATGGCGTCGGGATGCAGCGCGCCGTCGGCCCCGAGCTTCTCCATGCGATCGCGGTAATCGCGCCGCATGCGTTCGCTGTCGATCGCGCCGTCGATCAGCACCGTGGCGACGTGAATGCCACGCGGCCCGAGCTCGCGCGCCATGCTCTGCGCCATGAACCTCAAGCCTCCCTTGGCGGCTGCGAAGGCGGCGAAATTCGCGCGGCCGCGCGTGCTGCCCGAGGCGCCGGTGAAGATGACGCTGCCCCGCCCGCGCGGCAGCATGGCGCGCGCGGCTTCGCGACCGACCAGGAACCCGCTGAGGCAGCTCTGGCGCCAGACGTTCTCGAAATCCGCCGCCGAAAGCTCGGTGAACGGGCCCTGCACGCGGGTCGCGGCAACGAACGCGACGGCCTCGACCGGCGCCATTGTTCTTTCAATCTGCTGGAAAAGCTTTGCGACCTCGGTTTCGTTGGTGAGATCGGCGGGAAAGGCAGAAGCGCCGAGCTGCCGGGCCAGGATGGAAAGTCGCTCCGGGTTGCGCGCCGCGAGCGCTACGGCGTAGCCCTCTCGCGCGAAGCGCATCGCCACCGATTTTCCCAGTCCCGGGCCTGCGCCCGCCACGAGCAAGGTCTTCGCCATGAGTGCGGTAATGTATATGCATGTGCCGCGCGCTGCTCTACCTCGGCGAACCCGTGCTGCTCGACAACCTGCTGTTCCAGCCGGACTCGGCGCTGGTGCGCCAGAGCTACATGCCCAAGATGCTGAATATGCTGAACCTCGCCGGGTTCGGGCTGCGCGCCTGGGACGCCGGCTCGCACCAGCCCGAGAAGCCGTTCTTCTACGGCTCGCCGTCGCTGCCGGTGTTCGACCGCAATCTCAAGAACCTCGCCGAGAAAGTGCGCGCGGGCTGCGTGCTGGCGCACGTGCGGGGTGTCGCCTATTCGGCGGCGGTGGAAATCTCGCTGCAGAACGTGCACCCGTTCCAGTTCGACGGCGTGCCGTGGGCGCTCGCGCACAACGGCGACCTCGCCGGCATGGAAGCGCTGAAGCCGCGCCTCGCGCCGCACATCCGGCCGCGGTTCCTCGCCGGCATCCGCGGCACGACCGACAGCGAATGGATCTACGCGCTCTTCATGTCGCAGCTTTCCGACCCGGCCGCCACCGCCGCTGAAGACCATGCGTTCGAGGCGCTCGGCCGCACGCTGGCGATCCTGCGCCAGGCGCGCGCCGACGCCGGCGTGGGCGTGTCCTCCTCGGTGAATCTGTTCATCGCCAACGGCCGGCAGCTCGTGGCGCTGCGCTACTGCTTCGACTTCGGCCGCTATCACACTGACAGCGTCGAGCGGGTGCACGAGGCGAACCTCAGCTTCCTGTCGCTCTGGTACACGCTAGGCCGTAACTATGCGCGGCACGGCGACGAGTGGAAGATGACCGGCGGAGCGGAGCGCGCCGAGTCGATCCTCGTCGCCTCCGAGCCCCTCACGCGCGACACTTCGTCGTGGGTGGAGCTGCCCGAGTACGGCGCCCTGTTCGCGGAGATCAGGAACGGCCGGCCCTACGTCTCAGTGAGGCTTCTGGACTAGCTGTCCCCGAAGACGATCTGGCCGTGGAGCGCCTTCTCCAGGGCCTCGGCTTCGCCGCGCTCGGCGTTGAGACGCGCGTGGCTGATGAGCCGGATGAGCTGCGTGTTGGTGCGCGCGAGGGCCTGCAGCAGGCTGCGGTGGATCGCGCGCCTCAGGCTGACCCCGGTCCCGGTCCCGCCCTCGTAGTGCCGCAGAAGCTGCGGCGCGGCGAGCTCCATGAGGCACGCCGATTCGCGGATCCTCGCCGAGACCCAGTGCGCCCTGCGCTCGAGCACCGCGAGGTAGCCGACGATTTCGCCCGGCCCGGCGATGGTGACGCGCCTTTCCGAGGCGCCTTGCGGCGCGGCGATCTCGACCGCGCCGCGCACGACGAGGAAGGCCGCCGCGGCGGGCTCGCCTGCGCGGAAGAGAGAGCCCCCGCGCGCGAGCTCGAACACCGCGCAGCCCTGCGCGAGCTCGTCGATCTCCCAGCGGTCGAAGCCCTCGAAGAACGCGAGCATCTGGAGAAACGGCCGCCAGTCGAAGGCGGGCGCGGTGCGCTCGTGCGCCTGCGGCGGCACGGCCGGCCGGTCCTCGGCGGCGCGATGCTCGCGCAGCCGCGCGTTCGCCGCGCGCAGCTTCTCCGACAGGACCTCAGTCACCGACCTCTGGATCTCGAGCGCAGCGCTGTCACGGCCGGCGGCGAGCGCCCGGAAATCGTCGCGGTCGACGAACCACCCGGCGACGTCGCTCTTCGCCACCACGCTCGCCATGCACACCGCCCGCTCCATCAGAGCCGTCTCGCCGAAGATGTCGCCGGGGCCGAGCTCGGCGACGGTCAGCGTGCCTCCGCCCGGAAGCGCGACCCGCGCGTGGACCTCGCCCGAACGGATCACGAACGCGCCGCGCGCGACTTCGCCCTGCCGCAGGAGCTCCTCGCCCCCGCGAAACTCGACCTCCCGGGCTATGGGAAGCAGTTTGTCGTTCAATAACGGCAAGCGACACGAGTGTACACTCGGCGCGCTGTGGGCTCCGCACCGCCGCTTCCTGCCGCGATCGACGCCAACCGCGTGCTCGGCGTAGTTGCCGCGGTGGCGCGCGAGGCGCGTCCGAACGTCGAGGCGTACGTCGCGCTCGACTCTTCGCTCGAGCGCGACCTCGGGCTCGACAGCCTCGCGCGCGTCGAGCTGGTGCTGCGCCTCGAGCGGGAATTCCGCGCGAGCCTGCCGGAGCAGGCGCTCGCCTCGAGCGAGACACCGCGCGACCTGCTGCGCTTCCTCCTCGCCGCGGCCGGCGCGGCGCCGCACGGCGCCGAGCGCAGCATCGCGAGCCTGGTGCAGGCCGAAGGCGTGCGCGCGCCCGCCGAGGCGCAGACGCTGGTCGAGGCGCTCGAGTATCACGTCGAGCGGCAGCCCGAGCGGCTGACGGTGTTCCTCTACGACGGCGACAAGGAGCACCGCATCACCTACCGCGACCTCTGGGACGGCGCGATGCTCTACGCCGCTCGTCTCGCCGCGCAGGGCGTGGGACCGGGGCAGACGGTGGCGATCATGCTGCCGACGACCAAGGACTACCTCTTCTGCTTCTACGGGACGCTGCTCGCCGGTGCGATCCCGGTGCCGCTCTATCCGCCCGCGCGCCTCACCACCATCGAAGACCATATGACGCGCCACGTGAGCGTGCTGAAAAGCGCGGGCGCCGCGGTGATGGTGACGATCCCCGAGGCGAAACCGCTCGCCTGGCTGCTGCGCGCCCAGGTCGAGTCACTGCGCGCGGTGATGGTGCCGGAGGATTTCTCCGGCGAGGCGCGCGATTTCGCGCCGGTGCGCGGGCGTAGCGGCCACATCGCGTTCCTCCAGTACACCTCGGGAAGCACCGGCAACCCCAAGGGGGTGGTGCTTACGCACGCCAACCTGCTCGCGAACGCCCGCGCCATGATCAAGGCCGCGCGCGCCAGCTCCGAGGACGTGTTCGTGAGCTGGCTGCCGCTCTACCACGACATGGGACTGATCGGCGGCTGCTTCGCGACGATGTACGGCGGCTTCCCCGTGGTGCTGATGTCGCCGCTCGCCTTCCTCTCGCGGCCGAGCCAGTGGCTGCGCGCGATCCATCGCCATCGCGGCACGATCTCGGGCGGGCCGAATTTCTCGTACGAGCTCTGCCTGCGCCGCATCCAGGACGAAGACCTGCAAGACGTCGACCTGTCGTCGTGGCGTTTCGCGTTCAACGGCGCGGAGCCGGTGAGCCCGGAGACGATGACCGCGTTCCAGGAACGGTTCGCGAAATGGAAGCTGCGCAGGAACGTCATGTCCCCGGTGTACGGCCTGGCCGAGTGCTCGGTCGGGCTCGCCTTCACGCCGCCGGGCCAGGCGTGGCGGGTCGATTCGCTGGACCGCGGCGTGTTCGCACGCGACGCACGTGCGGTGCCCGCGAAAGCGGACGACCCGGCGCCGCTCAAGGTGGTCGGCTGCGGCTACGTGCTTCCCGGGCACGACCTGCGCGTCGTCGACGCCGCGGGCCTCGAGCTCCCCGACTGCAACGAAGGCCAGCTCCTGTTCCGCGGGCCGTCGGCCACGAGCGGCTACTACCGCAACCCGGAGGCCACCAAAGCGCTTTTCTCCGGCGAGTGGGTCAACACCGGCGACCGCGCGTACATGTCGCACGGCATGGTGTTCATCACCGGGCGCGAGAAGGACGTGATCATCAAGGGCGGACGCAACATCACGCCCTACGAGCTCGAGGAGGCCATCGGCGACCTGCCGCGCATCCGGCGCGGCTGCGTGGCGGTGTTCGGCAGCGTGGACCGTGCGAGCGGCACCGAACGCGTAGTGGTGCTCGCCGAAACGCGCAGCCGGGACACCGCGCTCGACGACGACCTGCGCCATCGCATCAACGAGCTCGCGGTGTCGCTCATCGGCGGGCCGGTCGACGACATCGTGCTCGCGCCGCCGCACACGGTGCCGAAGACTTCCAGCGGCAAGATCCGCCGCGTCGCGGCGCGCGAGTATTACGAGCGCGGGCCGAGCGCTGCGGCGCCGCGCTCGGTGTGGCTGCAGTTCATCCGCCTGGTTCTCGCGGGCATCGGTCCGCAGCTGCGGCGCGGCGTGCGCGCCGCGCAAGGCGTGCTCTTCGCCCTGGCCGGGTGGTTCATCTTCGGCATCTCTTTGCTGCTCGTGTTCGGCACCGCGCTGGTCGCGCCCGGGCGCGCCACCTGGAACATGGCGCAGCGCTGCCTGCGCTTCTTCTTCCGCGTCTGCCGCATTCCGGTCGCGGTGCAGGGCCTCGAGAATCTGCCCGCGTCGGGTCCGTTCGTGATCGCTTCCAACCACACCAGCTACCTCGACGGCGCGGTGCTCGTGGCCGTCCTGCCCTGGCGCCACTACGCCTTCGTGGCGAAGCGCGAGCTCGCCGGCAATTTCTTCAGCCGCGTGCTGGTGAAGGGCCTCGGCGCGGTGTTCGTCGAGCGCTTCGACGTGCAGCGAAGCGCGGAACACGCCGACGCGCTTGTTCAGGCAGCGAAGAGCGGCGTGTCACTCGTGGTGTTTCCCGAGGGGACGTTGAGGCGGCACAGCGGCCTGATGCCGTTCCGCGCCGGAGCGTTCCAGGTCGCGGCGCAGGCCGGGATTCCCGTGGTGCCGGTGTCGCTGCGCGGAGTGCGCTCGGTGCTGCGCGACGAGACCTGGTATCCGCGCCGCGCGCCCATTGCCGTGACCTTGGGCGCGCCGATCGCCCCGGACGGCGACGACTGGGGCGCGGTGCTGAGGCTGCGCGACCGCGCGCGCGCCGAGATCCTGCAGTACTGCGGCGAGCCGGACCTCGAAGCCTAGATGCGGGCCTAGATCCGGAGCGTTCCCTCGATGCAGGTGACGGCGCGGCCGCCGATGCGCACGCCGTCCTCGTCCACGCGCACGTGCACGCGCCCGTCGCGCTTCATCTGCATGCCCTGGCGCGCGATGTAGCGCTCGCCGAAGCGCTTGAGGGAGTTGGTCTGCTTGAGGTAGTGCGCGACCGCGAGGTTGCCGCTACCGCAGACCGGATCCTCGGGAATGCCGTGCGCGGGCGCGAACGAGCGCACGTGCATCGCGGTCTGCTTCTCGCCGGAGGGCGCGAACACCGTGATGCCGGTCGCCTCGTGGTCGATGGTGAAAGCCGCGAGCGCACCCATGTCGGGCTTGAGCGCGGCGAGCTCCTGCGCGTCGGCCACTTCGCCCACGATCCAGATCGGGCCCACTTCGATGCGCAAGAGCTTCTTGGCGAACGGCAGCCCGCGGCGCACGTCGGTGATGCGCGGCTCCGGACCGCGCACGAAGATGCGCTCGTCCTCGAACGAGAGGTCGAGGATGCCGGCGGTGCATTCCTGCCGGAGGAGCTTCTTCTTCTCCACGAAGCCGGACTCGAGCGCGGCGTACGCGCTTCCGATGGTGGGATGGCCGGCGAAAGGCAGCTCGTGCTGCGGCGTGAAGATGCGCAGGCGATAGTCGGCCTGCGACGAGGGCAGCAGGAACGTGGTTTCGGAGAGGTTCACCCAGCACGCGATGCGCTGCATGTCCTCGGTCTCTAGGCCTTCGCCGCCCAGCACCACCGCGACCGGGTTGCCGTAGAAGGGCCTGCCGGTGAAGACGTCGACCTGCTTCAGGGTGAGGCTGGAAGCTTCGCTGGTTTCGCTCATTTCAGGATCCGCAGCAGATTGTGATGCGCATCGGTGAAAACTGGAAGATCCCTGCGCTCCTCGATCGCTTCGCCGGCCTCCGCGATGCGCCCCCAGTCCAGGAGCCTGCGGTTGCGGGTGACGATCACCTGGTCGGTCGAGGAATACCAGTATTCGGGCCCGTCGTCGGCGTCCGGGCTGTCGGAGACGTTGAGCGCCTCGAAGCCGAACTCGGAGGCGAGGCGCTTCACCACCGGCAGGAGGTCGATGTAGCGGTTGGTGGCCTGGAACACGATCACGCCGTCGGGCTTGAGGTGCTTCACGTAGAGCGCCATGGCCTCGCGGGTGACGAGGTGCATCGGGATCGAGTCGCCCGAGAACGCGTCGATGCCGAGCACGTCGTAGCCGCGCGCCGGCTCGCGCTCGAGCGAGAGCCGCCCGTCGCCCATGACGAGCTCGGTCTTCGCCGGGGTGTCGGCGAGGTAGGTGAACTCGCGCCGCGCGATGTCGACCACGCGCGGGCTGATCTCGTAGAAGGTGAGCGTGTCGCCGGGCTTCATCCAGGCGGCGATGACGCCGGCGCCGAGGCCGATCACGCCCACGTTCAGCGGCTTCTTCGGATTCAGCTCGCGCAGCGAGGTGAAGACGCGTCCGTAGCCCGAGTCGGGGCTGAAGTAGTCGGCGGGCGTGTTGCGGAACGCGTCGCCGAGGAGCTGCCCGCCGTGCATGATCGCGCCGTGGTACATCGAGCGGTACGGCACCGGGCTGTAGTGGTCCGCGGTGCGCACCACGCCGTAGAAATCGCGTTCCATCACCCGGATGCCGCGCGTGTAGTCGTCGCCGCCCCTCACTACGAGGACGATGGTCGCACCGAGGACCGCCAGGACACCCAACTTTGCGACGCCGCGCACGCGCAGGGCAAAGAGCGCGGCGAGCAGGATGAGCGCGATACCGAGCTCGAAATAGCCTCGCAGGACGAGCGGCGCGATCACCGCCACGAGCACCGCGCCGAGCGCGCCGCCGAGCGACATCATGAGATAGAACCGGGTGAGGTGCGCCGGGTCGGGCTTGAGGCGCGCGAGCTCGCCGTGGCACACCATGCACGCGACGAACATGCCGACGAAGTACAGCGGTGCCGCGACGTGCAGGTCGAGCGAAGGAATGTAGTACGCCATGGCCGGCAGCAGCGCGACCAGCGCGACGAGCAGCGCGGTGCGCAGGTACCAGCGCGGATGGTCGAACACCAGGATGAAGGTGATGAGGTAGAGCGCGAGCGGCAGCACCCAGAGGAAAGGCACGCTCGAGACGTTCTGGGTCACGTGGTTGGTGACCGCGAGCAGCATCACCGAGCCCATCGCCGAGAGCGCGAGCCACAGCAGCTGCTCCTTCAGTGAAACCGACCCTGCGGCAGAACGGGGGGAAGCTTTTGCTTCAGGTTCGAACCCATTCATCGACATCCACGCCGTGCCGGCGCAGAGAAGCGCGAACACGGCAAAGAGGAGCGACCAGCCCCAGCCGAGCTGGTTGAGATCGAACAGCGGCTCGAACAGCACCGGAAAGCCGAGCAGCGCGAGGAGCGAGGCGAAATTGGAGAGCGCGAACAGGCGGTACGGCACCGCGCTCTGGAAGCGGCGCCAGTACCAGGATTGCAGCAGCGGCGTGGTGGTGGAAAGCAGGAAGTACGGCAGGCCGATCGTCGCCACGAGCAGGACCAGGATGCGCGAGATCGGCTCTTCGTCGCCGCGCGGCTTCCAGCCGCTCGAGGCGATGATCGGCAGGCAGGCGAGGGACACCGCGAGCAGCGCAACATGCAGCAGCGCCTGACGCCGCGCCCCCAGCCGCGTGGTCAGATCGGCGTAGGCATACCCGGCGAGCAGCACGCTCTGGAAAAACACGAGGCACGTCGTCCACACGCCCGCCGAGCCGCCGAACCACGGCAGGATCTGCTTGGCGATGATCGGCTGGACCAGGAACAGCAGGAACGACGAAAGGAAGATCGTCGCCGCGTACGGCAGCGTGCCGAGCAGGGAATACGGTCGGACTAGGGTTTGAATTGTCTGCTTATCTCAGAACGGATTCAGCGCAATACGGACTTCAGCGTTTTTCCCATCTCCGCGGGATTGCGCGTGGTCTTGATGCCGCACTCCTCCATCACCGCCAGCTTCTCCTGCGCCGTCCCTTTGCCGCCGGAAATGATCGCGCCGGCGTGTCCCATCCGCTTGCCCGGCGGCGCAGTGACGCCGGCGATGAAGCCTACCACCGGCTTCCTCATGTTTTCCTTGACCCAGCGCGCAGCGATCTCCTCGTCGTTGCCGCCGATCTCGCCCACCATGATGACCGCCTCGGTCTGCGGGTCTTGGTTGAACATCCTCAGAACGTCGATGTGCTTCAACCCGTTGACCGGATCGCCGCCGATGCCGACGCAGCTCGACTGGCCGAGGCCGAGCTCGCGCAGCTGCCCCACCGCCTCGTAGGTGAGCGTGCCCGAGCGCGACACCACGCCCACCGGGCCCTTCTTATGGATGTGGCCCGGCATGATGCCGATCTTGAGCTCGTCGGGCGTGATCACGCCCGGGCAGTTGGGCCCCACGAGCAGCGTCTTCTTCCCGACCATGCGGTCCTTGGTGCGGATCATGTCGCGCACCGGAATGCCCTCGGTGATGCAGATCACGAGATCGAGCCCGGCGTCGACCGCCTCGTCGATCGCCGCGGCGGCGAAAGGCGGCGGCACGTAGATCACCGAGACCGTGGCGCCGGTGGCCTTCTTCGCGTCCTTCACCGAGCCGAAGATGGGAATGCCCTCGAAGTCCTCGCCTGCCTTCTTCGGGTTCACGCCGGCCACGTAGCAGCTCTTGCCGTTGGCGTACTGCACGCCCGTGCGCGTGTGGAACTGGCCGGTCTTGCCGGTGATGCCCTGCGTCATCACGCGGGTGTTCTTGTCGATGAGGATGCTCATTTCGCCGCTTTCACCACTTTTTCCGCCGCATCGGCCATGTTGCTCGCCGAAATGATCGGCAGCTTCGAGTCGGCGAGGATCTTCTTGCCGAGGTCGACGTTCGTGCCCTCGAGCCGCACCACGAGCGGCACGTGCAAGCTCACCGCCTTCGACGCGTCCACCAGCGCCTGCGCGATCACGTCGCAGCGCATGATGCCGCCGAAGATGTTGACGAGGATCGCCTTGAGCGCGGGCGTCTTGAGCATGATCTTGAACGCCTCGGTCACCTTCTCGGTGGTGGCGCCGCCGCCGACGTCGAGGAAGTTGGCGGGACTGCCGCCGTAGAACTTGATGATGTCCATCGTCGCCATCGCGAGCCCGGCCCCGTTCACCAGGCAGCCGATGTTGCCGTCGAGCTGGATGTAGTTGAGGTCGTGCTTCGAGGCCGCGACCTCGGCCGGGTCCTCCTCGTCGAAGTCGCGCAACGCGGCGATGTCCGGATGGCGGAACAGCGCGTTGTCGTCGAAGTTGATCTTCGAATCGAGCGCGACGACCTGGTTCCGGCCGGTGACGATCAGGGGGTTCACTTCGACCAGCGAGGCGTCGGTCTCCCAGAAGCACTTGTAGAGCGCCTTGAAGAGCGCGCGGCCCTGCGCCAGGGCCGCTTGCGGGATGCCGATGCCGAGCGCGATCTCGTCGGCGTCGGCGTCGGCGAGGCCCTGCGCCGGATCGATCGCGATCTTGCGGATCTTCTCGGGCGCGCTCGCGGCCACTTCCTCGATGTCCATGCCGCCCTCGGAGGAGGCCATCATGGCGACCTTCTGGGTGGCGCGGTCGGTCAACGCGGCGACGTAGTATTCCTTCTTGATGTCGGCGCCTTCCTCGATTAGCAGATTGCGGACCTTCTGCCCTTCGGGACCGGTCTGGTGGGTCACCAGTTGCATGCCGAGGATCTGCTCGGCGTTGGCGCGCACCTCGTCCAGCGAACGAGCCAGCTTCACACCTCCGCCCTTGCCGCGACCGCCGGCATGGATCTGGGCCTTGACCACCCAGATCTTGCCGCCGAGTTCCTCGGCCGCCTTCACCGCCGCATCGACGGAAATGCAGTGGAAGCCCCGCGGCGTCACCACGCCATACTTTCTCAATAGTTCTTTTGCCTGATACTCATGAATCTTCATGATTGCCCTTCGACGCGATTATTGG
>DATLUZ010000003.1:0-7283 GCA_035577785.1 Burkholderiales bacterium
CATCGTGGCGACCGAGAAGGACCGGGTCATCCTCTCCGCCGGGAATACCGCCTACGTACGCGGCATCGCGGAAGCCGGGGAAGAGACGTGGTATGTCTTTCGGCAGGGCCCGCCGCTCGTCGATCCGGATACCGAGCGCACCCTCGCGTACGAAGCGATCTACCTCGGCACGGCGCAGGTGACGCGCTCCGGTAATCCTGCCACGGTCGTGCTGACGAGCGCGGTGCAGGAAGTCAATGCCGGCGACAAGCTCGTCGCCGCCGGCCCGCCGCAGCCGATGAGCTATGCACCCCATGCGCCGACGGCGCAGGTGCGTGGGCGCGTCATGAAGATCTACGGCAGCGTGGGACGCGTCGGCGAAGCCGGACCGCTCCAGATCATCAGCATCAATCGCGGTCGCGCCGACGGAGTCGAGGTCGGCCACGTGCTCGCGCTTTACTCGCTCGGCGGTACGGTGCGCGACACGACTAAAGCGGCCGGCGCGGCCGATGCGCTGATCAAGCTGCCCGAAGAGCGCGCCGGCCTTTCGTTTGTGTTTCGCGTCTTCGACCGGGTATCCTACGCGCTGGTCATGCACGTCACGAGGCCCATCAGCCCGCTCGATGTGGTACGCACCCCGTAAGGCGGCATGACGCAAGACCCCGGGCTGGCGAGCTGGCTGCAGCTCACGCTCACACCCGGGCTCGGCGCGGCAAGTCTGCGCGCCATGCTCAAGCAGTTCGGCCTGCCGCAGGCCGTCCTCCAGAAAAAGCGTTCCGAGCTGGCGGCGTTCGCGTCGGCCGACGCTCTCGGCGCGCTCGATTCCTCCGCGGTGCGCGAGGCGGTCGAACGCAGCCTCCAGTGGGCGCAGACGCCCGGCCATGCGATCGTCACGCTCGCCGACGAAGCCTACCCGCGCGCCCTGCTCGAGATCGCCGATCCGCCGGCATTGCTTTACGCCGCGGGTCGCATCGAGCTGGCCTCGCGCCCGGCGCTCGCGGTCGTCGGAAGCCGCAACGCGAGTGCCCAGGGCGAGCGCAACGCGGAGAGCTTCGCGCGCGCGCTGAGCGACGCCGGGCTCACCATCGTTTCGGGTCTTGCGCTCGGCATCGACGCCGCCGCCCATCGCGGAGGCCTGGCCGGGGCGAGCAGCACGATCGCGGTCCTCGGCACGGGGATCGACATCGCTTATCCGCTTCGCAACGCCGCGCTCGCGACCGAGGTGGCGAGCCGCGGCCTCGTGCTTTCGGAGTTCCCGCCCGGCACCCCGCCTGCGGCACATCACTTCCCGCGCCGCAACCGGCTGATCAGCGGCCTCGCGCAGGGCTGTCTGGTGGTCGAGGCCGCGCTTGCCTCCGGCTCGCTCATCACCGCGCGCGCCGCCGCGGAGCAGGGTCGCGAAGTGTTCGCGATACCCGGCTCGATCCACTCGCCGCTGTCCAAAGGCTGTCATGCCCTGATCAAATCGGGTGCGAAGCTGGTCGAATCGGCGGAGGACGTTCTCGCCGAGCTCGCCGGCTTTCGGCCGAGCGGCTTTGCCTCGACCGTGGCGCCGGCGCGCGAAGCCGCATCCGCGGGCGAGCCGGCCGCGGCTGAGGCGGCGCTGCTCCGGCACATGGGGCACGATCCGGTCGACGTGGACTCCTTGTGCTCGCGCGCCGGACTCTCGGCCGAGCAGGTGGCCGCTCAGCTCCTGCGGCTGGAGCTCGACGGCCGCGTGGCGTCGCTTCCGGGCGGCCTGTACCAGCGCCTCGAGATGGGGGAGCGCCGGTAAACCCAATCCCCAGTGCTTACGTTAATAAGAAGGGAACGCTTATGTACGACGTCCTCGTCTACGTGTTCGAGAACTGCCAGCAGACCGAAGTCGCGCACGAAGCCGACCGCGTCGCGAAGAAGCTGTCCGCGGCCGGGTTCGAGGATTCCGACATCAGCGAAGCGCTGCACTGGCTCGCCGGGGTGCTGACCGCGCCGCACGCCGGCCTCACCAACCTGCCCGACGCGAAGCGGTCGTTTCGCGCCTTCGCGGCGCGCGAGATCGCGAAGCTCGACGCTCAGTGCCGGGGCTTTATCATGACGCTCGAGCACTCAGGAATCCTCAATCCGCAAACGCGCGAGCTGGTGATCGAGCGCTCGCTCGCGGCATCGGGCGAGACGTTGACGCTGGAGCAGCTGAAGCTCATCGTGCTGATGGTGGTGTGGAATCAGCAGACGGCGGCGAGCCGCCTCGTGGCGGAGGATCTCTTCAGCGCGCCGCGCGCGCGGGTCGCGAGCTAGCGCGCTTTCGCCACGACCCGCCGGTGGTTGAGCCGGTGCTCGTTTGCACTTATCATCTGCCGCCTTTCGCCGCATGGGCAAGAAACTCATCATTGCCGAGAAACCGTCGGTCGCGGCCGACATCGCGCGCGCGCTCGGCGGCTTCACGCGCAAGGGCGACCATTTCGAGAGCGACGAGTACGTCCTGTCCTCTGCGGTGGGGCACCTGCTCGAGCTCGCCGTTCCGGAGAAATACGACGTCAAGAAAGGCAAGTGGTCGTTCGCGCGGCTACCTCTGATCCCGCCGCACTTCGACCTTTCGCCGATCGAGAAGAGCAAGGACCGCCTGAACGCCTTGCTGCGCCTGATCAAGCGCAAGGACGTGGCCGGCTTCATCAACGCGTGCGACGCGGGGCGCGAAGGCGAGCTCATCTTCCGCTACCTGGTGCAGCACGCGAGGGCGGCGAAGCCCATCGAGCGGCTGTGGCTGCAGTCGATGACGCAGCAGGCGATCCGCGAGGGCTTTTCCAGGCTGCGGCCCGACAAGGAACTGCGCCCGCTCGCCGACGCGGCGAAGAGCCGCTCCGAGGCCGACTGGCTGGTCGGCATCAACGGAACGCGCGCGATGACCGCCTTCAACTCGAAGGAAGGCGGCTTCTATCTCACTACCGTCGGACGGGTGCAGACGCCGACGCTCGCGATTCTCGTCGAGCGCGAGGACAAGATCCGCGCGTTCACGCCGCGCGACTACTGGGAAGTCCACGCGCGCTTCGGCGCGAAGGCCGGCGAGTACGACGGGCGCTGGTTCGACCCCGAGTTCAAGAAGGACGACGACGCCGAGCGCAAGCCCGAGCGGCTGTGGCGTTCGGAGGAGGCGGCGGCGATCGTCGCGGCCTGCCGCGGCAGGAAGGGCGTCGCCACCGAGGAAACCAAGCCCTCGACCCAGCTTTCGCCGCTGCTTTTCGACCTCACCAGCCTGCAGCGCGAGGCGAACGGGCGCTTCGGTTTTCCGGCGCGCATGACCCTGTCGCTCGCCCAGGCCCTCTACGAAAAGCACAAGGTCCTCACGTACCCGCGCACCGACTCGCGCGCGCTGCCCGAGGACTATGTGCCGACGGTCAAGGACACCCTGAAGGCGCTCGGCGAGACCAAGGCCTTCTCCACTTTCGCCAGGCAGATCCTGAAGCAGGGCTGGGCGAAGCCGAACAAGCGGATCTTCGACAACACCAAGATCTCGGATCACTTCGCGATCATTCCGACGCTGCAGACGCCGAAGCACCTGAACGAGGCGGAGCAAAAGCTCTACGACCTCGTGGTGCGGCGCTTCCTCGCCGTGTTCTATCCCGCGGCGGAGTACCTGCAGACCACGCGCATCACCCGGGTCGACAAGCATCATTTCAAGACCGAAGGCCGGGTGCTGCAGAGTCCCGGATGGCTTGCGGTGTACGGGCGCGCGGCCGGC
Source organism: Burkholderiales bacterium (assembly GCA_035577785.1). Taxonomy (GTDB): domain Bacteria; phylum Pseudomonadota; class Gammaproteobacteria; order Burkholderiales; family SG8-39; genus SCGC-AG-212-J23. The sequence continues at coordinate 3,695 of DATLUZ010000003.1, forward strand.
GAAGAGGCGCAGACCCTGGCGGCGATCGAGCCGAACGAGAAAGTGGCGGTGCTGGAAGTGGCCGAGCAGGCGTCGCAGACCAAGCCGCCGCCGCGCTACACGGAGGCGACGCTGCTTTCGGCGATGGAGGGCGCGGGCAAGCTGGTCGAGGACGACGAGTTGCGCGAGGCGATGGAGGCGAAAGGCCTGGGGACGCCGGCTACGCGCGCGGCGATCATCGAGGGTCTGATCCGCGAGGAGTACGTGAACCGTGAGGGCCGCGAGCTCGTGCCGACGCCCAAGGCGTTCTCGCTGCTGTTTGCCCTGCACATGCTCCATATCGTGGAGCTCGCCTCGCCCGAGCTCACCGGCGAATGGGAGCACAAGCTGAAGCTCATCGAGGCCGGCAAGCTGACGCGCGAGGAGTTCATGGAGCAGATCTCCGAGCTCGTGCGGAAGGTGGTCACGGTGATCAAGGAAGGCGAGATCCCCGACGTGGTCTACGCGACGGTGAGCGCGCCCTGCCCCAAATGCGGTGGCGTGGTGCAGGAGAACTACCGCAAGTTCCAGTGCCAGAAGTGCGATTTCTCGTTGTGGAAAGTGACTTCAGGCCGCGAGTGGTCGCCTGACGAGGTCGCCGAGCTCATCACCAAGCGCGTCATCGGGCCACTCACGGGCTTTCGCAGCCGGATGGGCAAGCCCTTCGCCGCGGTGATGCGCCTCACCGACGACCTGCGCCTCGAGTTCGACTTCGGCCAGGCTTCGGGCGAAGGCGAGGAGGCGCCGGATTTCAGCGCTCAGGAGCCGCTCGGCGCGTGCCCCAAGGACGGCGGCCGGGTGTTCGAGCACGGCATGGCCTACACCTGCGAAAACGCGGTCGGCCCGAAGCGCAGCTGCGATTTCCGCTCGGGCCGCATGATCCTGCAGCAGCCGATCGAGCGCGAGCAGATGAAGAAGCTGCTCGAGACCGGCCGCACCGATCTGCTCACCGGATTCGTGTCGAAGAAAGGGCGCCGCTTCAAGGCCTTCCTCGTCAAGCAGCCCGACGGCAAGATCGGCTTCGAGTTCCAGCCGCGCGCCAAGGACAAGGCCGACAAGCCGGAGAAAGCGGACAAGCCGTCCGAGGAGAAGCCTACACGTCGAGGTTCCGCACCCCGAGCGCGTTCGACTCGATGAAGGCGCGGCGCGGCTCCACCTCGTCGCCCATCAGCTTGGTGAAGATCTCGTCGGCGGCGATGCCGTCCTCGATCTGAACCTTGAGCAGTCGCCGCGTCCCTGGGTCCATGGTGGTTTCCCAGAGCTGCTCCGGGTTCATCTCGCCCAGGCCCTTGTAGCGCTGCAGCGTGGTGGCCTTCTCCACCTCTCCCAGCAGCCACTTCATCGCTTCCGCGAAGTCGCGCACCGGCTGTTTCTTGTCCCCGCGCTGCACGTAGGCGCCGACACCGATCAGGCCGCGCAGCATTTCGGCGGTCTGGCGGATCTGGGCGTAGTCGCCGGAGTGCACGAACTCGGTGTCGATCGCCGTCATGCGCACGTTGCCGTGGCGGGTGCGCTCGATGCGCACCTGGTAGCGCTCGGTCTTCTGGTCGAAGTGGGGCGCCACGGCCAGCCCGTCGCCGCCGATGGCCGCCTCCAGCGCCTCGGCCGAGGCCTCGGCGGTCTCGCGCCGCGTAAGGTCGATCTGGGCGCCGCCCAGGATCGCCAGCAGCACCTCGCGGTCGATCAGGCGCGAGACGCGCCCGATGACTGCCTCGGCCAGCAGGAAGGACTTCGCGAGCTGGGCGAGCGCGTCGCCCGCGATTGCCTCGCGCCCGGCCCCCGGGTGCAGGGCGGCGTCGACCAGGGCCTGCCTGAGCATGAACTCGTTCAGCTCGTGCTCGTCCTTGAGATAGCGCTCCTCCTTGCCGAGCTTGGCGCGGTAGAGCGGCGGCTGGGCAATGTAGATATGGCCACGCTCCACCAGCTCGGGCATCTGCCGATAGAAAAAGGTGAGCAGCAGCGTGCGGATATGCGAGCCGTCGACGTCCGCGTCGGTCATGATGATGATGCGGTGGTAGCGCAGCTTGTCGGCGTTGTACTCTTCCTTGCCGATGCCGCAGCCCAGCGCCGTGATCAGGGTCGCGATCTCGGCGGAGGAAAGCAGCTTGTCGAAGCGGGCGCGCTCCACGTTCAGGATCTTGCCCTTGAGGGGCAGGATCGCCTGGAACTTGCGGTCGCGCCCCTGCTTGGCGGAGCCGCCGGCCGAGTCGCCCTCGACGAGGTAGAGCTCGCACAGCGCCGGGTCGCGCTCCTGGCAGTCGGCGAGCTTGCCGGGCAGGCCCATGCCGTCCAGCACGCCCTTGCGGCGCGTCATTTCGCGCGCCTTGCGCGCCGCCTCGCGCGCGGCGGCCGCCTCGACGATCTTCACCGTGATGGTGCGCGCGTCCGCCGGGCGCTCGTCGAGATACTCGCGCAGACGCTCGGCGACGATCTCCTCGACCACCGGGCGCACCTCGGAGGACACCAGCTTCTCCTTGGTCTGCGACGAGAACTTCGGCTCCGGGACCTTCACCGAGAGCACGCACGCGAGCCCCTCGCGCATGTCGTCGCCGGTGGTTTCCACCTTCGCCTTCTTCGCGATCTCGTTTTCCTCGATGTACTTGTTGAGGACGCGCGTCATCGCCGCGCGCAGGCCGGTGAGATGCGTGCCGCCGTCCTTCTGCGGAATGTTGTTGGTGAAGCAGAGCACGCTCTCCTGATAGAAGTCGTTCCACTGCATCGACACCTCGACCGTGATTCCGTCCTTGTCTCCCTGGCCGTGGAACACGTTCGGGTGCAGCACGTTCTTCGCCCGGTTCATGTACTCGACGAATCCCCGGACGCCGCCGCCGAAGGCGAAGTTCTCCTCCTTGCCGGCGCGCTGGTCGATGAGCACGATCTTGACGCCGTTGTTCAGGAACGAGAGCTCGCGCAGGCGCCGCGCCAGGATGTCGTAGTGATAGTCGATCGAGCCGAAGGTCTCGCGCGAGGCGAGAAAGTGCACCTCGGTGCCGCGGCGCTCGGAGCGCCCGGCTTCCTTCAGCGGCGCGGCCGCCGCGCCGTTGCGAAATTCCATCTGGTGGACGCGGCCGTCGCGCCAGACCGTCAGCCGCAGCCACTCCGAAAGCGCGTTGACCACCGACACGCCGACGCCGTGCAGGCCGCCCGAGACCTTGTACGAATTGGAATCGAACTTGCCGCCCGCGTGCAGCTCCGTCATGACGATCTCGGCCGCCGAGCGCTTGGCCTCGTCGTCCTCCTTGATTCCGGTCGGGATGCCGCGGCCGTTGTCGAGCACCGAGATCGAGTTGTCGGTATGGATGGTGACCACGATCTCGTCGCAGAAACCGGCGAGCGCTTCGTCGACCGCGTTGTCGACCACCTCGAACACCATGTGGTGCAGGCCCGTGCCATCGGAGGTGTCGCCGATGTACATGCCGGGCCGCTTGCGCACCGCCTCCAGGCCCTTCAGGACCTTGATCGCGTCCGAGCCGTAGTCGTCGGGATTGGCGGCCAATTTCAGATCCTCATCGGCATGACGACGTACTTGAAGCCCTTCTCGGCTGCGTAGCTGATGAGCGCGCTCGAGGAG
>DATLUZ010000004.1:0-9195 GCA_035577785.1 Burkholderiales bacterium
CGCTTCGATGCGTTGCGCGCCCACCTCGGGCACGGATTCCGCCACGGCATTGAGGAGCGCGACGAAATCGGATGCGCTGCCCTGTCCCGCCGCCGCACGCAGCTCCGCGAGCGCCCGGCTCATCTGCAGGGGGGGATCCACCAGCACCGCGCCTTCGCCGAAGCTCTCGCGATACAGCGCGGCCATCTCGGCCTGCAGACGGTCGCGCTCGGCCGCCTTCAGCGCCCAGTCGGTCGCGATGGCGACGCTCATCACGGCAACCAGCGTGGTGGCCAGCACAGCGGGCCGCACGAGCGCCTGGCGCCATGTGCCGCCCGAGCCGCGCGGCGCGAATTCACCCTGGAGGAGCTCGAAGCGCGGCCGCTGCCGCGCCTGGGACCAGCGCCAGGGCGCGCCCGCTTCCACCTCCAAGCCCAGGGCGGAGGTCCAGCGCGCCGCATCGGGGAGCGCCGAGTCCGACGCGGCGCGCAGCACGAGGCGTTGCGGCAGCTGGCCGGCGGTGCGCGCCGCGTCGAGCGCCAGGCGCAGGGCCACGGGCGGCTCGTCGTCGGCCGCGCTGTCGAGCGCAAAGCCCTCGGACTCCGCGGTGCGCACGAAGCTGCCGTCGCCGCCGCACACCACGATCCAGGCACCCGGCTCGAGCGGCGGCAACAGCGTTTCAGGGTAGGCGGCGGCCGGCGCGATGCCGGAGCGGCCGAGGCGGGCGAGCGCCTGCACGAGCCATTCGCGGTCGACCACACCGACGCACACCACGTCTTTCTGCGGCGTGCGCGCGGCCGCTACGTGCACGCGCGCCGGATCCGGCACGATGCTGTCCTCGGCGAGAAAGCGCAGCGCGGATTGCACGCGGCGCTGCTGAGCGGCCGGCAGGGCCACACGCTCGAGCAGCACGAGGTCTGCGGCCAGCACTGCCTCGCACGGCCTGCCGCGCGGCGGCATGGCGAGGTCCGACATCCCGCTCTCGAGGACTGCCCCGAGATCGCCGACGAGCGCCCATTCGAAACGGCCGCTCTCCGGAAAGCCGCGCTCGAGCCGGATGCGGCAGACGCTCACGCGTTCCTCTGCCACACGATGGCGGGGAGACCGGTCCCCGTGCGCTGCAGGAGCGCCTCCATGCGCAGATCGGCGTCGCCCACCTTCGCACGCCCTTGCACGACGAAGAACTGGCTCGAGGCTGCCACGCCCGCGGCGCCGAGCCTGAGGTTCGGGCGCAGCCGCGACACGAAGTCATCGGTGCTGCGCACCGGGTCGACGGCGAGACGCCGCGCGATCGCCTGGGCCTCCGAAAGGGGCAGGCCTTCGACCACCGCGGCCAGCACTTCGGCGGGCGCCGTGTTGACGTTCACCGCCGTCGGGCGCGGAAGCGCGGTTGCAACGCTGCGCAGGCGCACGAGCGCGTCGGGGCCGAGGCCGCCGACCCCGCTGAGCTCCCCGACGTCGGCAAGCGGGCGCTTCGGGTCGATGCGCGCGGCGATCGCATCGGCGAGCGCCGGCGAGAGCCCGATCGCCCCGAGCAGGCGCCCGAGCGCGGCGATCTGGAGCGGATCGCGCTTGCCGCCGCTCGACAGGTTGTTGAGATTGAAGAGCCCCTGCTCGTCGCGGATCGCGCCGGCGAGCGAGCCGAGCTGCACGTCCGTCGGCGGAAGCCCCGACGCCCAGAGCTCGCGCAGATGGTCGGTGGTGCTCGCGCGCGCGTCCTCGGCGAGGATCGAGCGCGCCCAGTGCATGCCGCCCCTCAGCATCCAGCGCGCCTGCTCGTAGTCGCGCTGCGACTGGAGCGCGCGGGCGTCCAGGTCCTGGCGCTCGAGCATCGCGGCGGCGCCCGCGGCGGCGAGCGCGAGCACCAGCAGGGCGATGATGACCGCGGTGCCGCGCTGGGCACGCAGGAACGGGATGCGCGCGACTTTCATCTCAGGGCGAACAGGCGCGTGACATGCTCGCCGCTCGTCAGCGCGAGATCTACCGAAACCGCGCGCGGCAGGGGCTGGCCGACGGGCCAGACCGGAATCCAGGTGCCGTCTTCACGGAGCGCCGCGAGCCTCAGGCCGGCTACGTTCCCGAGCACCGCGTACGCCGCGGCGGGCGGACCGGCGTCCATTCCCTGGGCCCACAGAAGGTACTCCACCCGGCCCTCGCGCAACCGGTAGCCGACGCGCCGCGGCGGCGCCCCGGGCTGATCGGCGAACCGGGTGATGACGAGGTCGGCGTCCGTCGAGGGGCCGAGCGTGAAACCCCGGCCTTCCATCGCCGAGGAGATGTCCTCGCGCAGCTGCCCGAGCAGAAGGCCCACCTCGCTCCAGCGCCTCGCCTGCTCGCGCACGTGCGCCTCGCCGTCGAGCACCGAGGAGAGGCCGCGGAAGCTGAGCGACGCGAGCACCGCGAGCACCGCGAGCGCCGCGAGCAGCTCGAGAAGCGTGAATCCCAATTTCGGCCGGTAGGGCACTTAGCTCTCTTTCGGGAGAATTCCTACAAGCGTGCGCAACACGTGCGTGGGCTCGGTCGGGTCGACCACCTGGACTTCGACCCGCCGCAGCAGCGGATGCTGGGTGGCAAAGACTTCCATGCGCCAGGGGAAATCGATCCCGCCCTGGCGCTCGGAGCCTTGCGTCACGCCGACCGGCGGGAAGGTGCGGCGCGCGTCGAGCTCGCCCAGGCGGTTCTCGGCCACGAACCCCGCGAGCGCGCGCAGCTTGATCTCGGCGGCCGAGGCGGTCGATACCGCGGCGGAACGGCTCACCGCCGCCAGCGCGATCGCCGCGATGGCGAGCGCCACCAGCACCTCAATTAGCGTAAACCCGCGCGAAGCTGACCCGCCCAATGACGTCTCCGTAAATGACGAACTGCTCGCCCGCGCCCGCCACGGTCGCGGAGAGCTCGCTGCGCAGGCCGTACGGCGCGAACACCACGCGCTCGCCGGGCGCCAGGTCGCGACCGTCGACGCGCACGCGCGTGAGCTCGGCGCGCCCGGAGAGCGCGCGGCTGCGGTAGAGGCTGGTCCGAGGATACAGGACCCAGTCGCCGTCCTCGCCGCGCTGCCAGAAGGCGTAGCCCTGCGGCACGGGGGACCAGGCGATGCTGCGGCCGCTCGCGCGCGACTCGCGCATCGCCGACTCGAGGAGCGATGCCAGCCTTCGCGTCTCGGCGCGCGCCGCCTCCGCGTCGCCGGGAATCCCCACGGCTACGACGGCCGCCGCGACCACCGCCATGATGGCGAGCACGACCAGGACCTCGATCAGCGTGAAGCCGCGCCCGCGCCGCCAGTGGAATGACCTTACAGGTTCCACGAGCCGATGTCCGCGTCGAAGCCTTCGCCGCCCGCCGCGCCGTCGGCGCCGAAGCTGAACACGTCGATCTCGCCGTGGAGGCCGGGGCTCAGGTACTGATATGCGTGGCCCCACGGGTCGCGCGGCAGCCGCTCGAGGTAGCCGCCGGGCTTCCAGTTCGACGGCACCGGCGCGAGCGTCGGCCGCGTCACTAGCGCCGCGAGCCCCTGTTCCGTGGTGGGGTAGCGCAGGTTGTCGAGGCGATAGAGCTTGAGCGCCTGCAGCAGGCTGGCAATGTCCTGACGCGCCGCGACCACGCGGGCCTCGTCCGGGCGGCTCATCACCTTCGGCACGATCAGGGCGGCGAGCACCGCCAGGATCGCGACCACCACCATGACTTCGATCAGAGTGAACGCGCGGATGCGAGCTCGACTCATGCGTCCTCCGCTGACCCCGCCCCGTACAAGTAATTGTAGTGGCTCGGGGATCGGGATACTATACCTTGTAGATGGCAGGCGGGTTCAAGAACACAATACAGCCGCTGTTGCGCGCCGCTCCGGTCGCTCTGGCGCTCGATCTCCTGCTGCTGACCGCGCTCGCGGCGGCGGCCGCGTACTTCACTTGGGTGGTGCTCGCGCCGCGCGCCAAGGCCGCGCCGGCGCTCGGCGAGCAGGCCCGCGCGGCCGAATCGCCCTCGCCGGCGGCGCGGCGCCTCTTCGGCGCCGCCACCGCGCCGCAGGCCGCCGGCTCTGGCCCGGTGCGCCTCGTCGGCGTGGTCTCGCCCAACCGCGCCGTGTTCACCGAAAACGGCCGGCCGCGCACCGCCGCCGTCGGCGAATCGGTCGGCGACCTGGTGGTGCGCGAGGTGCATCCGGACCACGTGGTGGTGAGCCGCCGCGGCGAGATCGAGCGGCTCACGCTCGAGCGGCGCAGCGTGCCGCTCGATGCGCCGTCGGGCGCGCGGGGCAATGCCGGCCGCTAGGCGCGCTGTTCTCCTCCTGGCGTTCGTCGCCTTTGGCGTGCGCGCCGCCGAAGAGCCGGTGATGCTCAACTTCGTCAACGCCGACATCGAGGCCGTCGCGACCGCGATCGGCCAGATGTCGAAGCGCAATTTCCTGCTCGATCCGCGGGTCAAAGGCACAGTCAATATCGTCTCGTCGCGTCCGGTGCCGCCGTCGGCCGCCTACGACATCTTCCTTTCCGCGCTCAGGCTCCAGGGCTTCGCCGCGGTGGAGAGCGACGGGGTGGTGAAGATCCTGCCGGAGGCCGACGCGAAGCTGCACCTGAGCACGATCTCGCCCAGGGGCGCCGCGGACGGCGACCGGCTTCAGACCCGAGTTTACACGCTGAAATATGAATCGGCGGCGCAGATGCTGCCGGTGCTGCGGCCGATCATCAGCCCGAACAACACCATCGCGGTCTACGCGGCGAACAATTCGCTCGTCATCACCGACTACGGCGAAAACCTGCGCCGCATCGACCGCATCATCGATGCCATCGACCGGCCCGGCGGCGGCGAGCCGGTGTTCATCCCCCTGCGCAACGCCTCGGCCACCGAAATGGCCAACACCGTCAACCGGCTCTACGCGGGCGACGCCGCGGCGCAGGGTGCCGATGCCCGCGGCCGCATCAGCGTGGCGGCCGACGGGCGCACCAACAGCCTCATCGTGCGCGCCGACAACCCCGCGCGGCTCGCGCGCATCCAGGAAATGGTGCAGGGCCTGGACAAGTCCACAACCGCCGGCGGCAACTTGCACGTGGTGTACCTGAAAAACGCGGAGGCAGTGCGCGTCGCGCAGACGCTGCGCGCCGTGCTCTCGGGCGAGTCCTCGCCGGCACTTAACGTTGCCGCGACGGCACCGCTCTCCACCGCGCCGTCGACGGTAGGGCAGCAGCCGGTCGCCGGCGGTCCCGGCCCGTCGCCGTCGCCGCTCAGCGGGCTCGGCGCGGTGGGCGGCGGCGGCGGCATCGTACAGGCCGACCCGGCTTCCAACGCGCTCATCATCTCGGCGCCGGACTCGGTGTTCGCGAGCCTGAAGGCGGTGATCGACAAGCTCGACGTGCGCCGCATGCAGGTGCATGTCGAGGCGCTGATCGTGGAAATGACGGCCGACAAGGCGGCCGAGTTCGGCGTCCAGTGGCAGGCGCTGCACGACACCAGCAGCAACGCCACGCAGGGCTTCGGCGGAACGAACTTCGGTGCGCGCGGCACCGGCACCAACATCATCGACGGCGCGGTGAACCCCGGCAGCCTCGCCAACGGGCTGAATCTCGGCGTGGTACGCGGCCAGGTCACCCTTCCCGGCATCGGCACAGTGACCAACCTTGCCTTCCTCGCGCGCGCGCTCGAGTCCGACACCAAGGCGAACATCCTCTCCACCCCGAACCTCCTGACGCTGGACAACGAGGAGGCGAAGATCGTCATCGGCCAGAACGTGCCCTTCATCACCGGCCAGTACGCGCAGACCGGTGCCGCCACCACCGCTACGCCGTTCCAGACCATCGAGAGGCGCGACGTCGGCCTCACGCTGCGCATCAAGCCGCAGATCTCCGAAGGCGGCTCGGTGCGCCTGCAGATCTACCAGGAAGTGTCCAGCGTCCAGGACCAGACCAACCCCGCCGGAATCATCACCAACAAGCGGTCCCTGGAGTCGAGCGTGCTGGTCGACGACGGCCAGATCATCGTGATCGGCGGACTGATCCAGGACAGCACCGGCAACACCCTGCAAAAAGTGCCGCTCCTCGGCGACATCCCGCTCCTCGGTGCCCTCTTCCGCTACGAGACGCGCACGCAGACCAAGACCAACCTCATGGTGTTCCTGCGGCCGCTCGTCATGAAGGAGCGCAGCACCTATGCCCCGGTCACTTCCGAGCGCTATCGCCAGATGCTCGAGGAGCAGGGGAAGGCGCGCATCCCGCCCTCCATAGTGTTGCCCGACATCATTACGCCGATGCTGCCGCCCGAGGACGGCTCGCCGCAGATCCCCGAGCCGAACGCTCCAGTGCAGAGCGCACCTGAGCAGTCTGCCCCGGCGCAGAAGCCCCCGGCGCAGTAAAGTGGCGGCATGGACGTCGCCCGCGATACGCCGGTCCGCCTCGTTCCCTATCCGTTCGCGCGGCTGAACGGGGCGCTGCTCCTCGAGATCTCCGAGAAGGAGGCGCTCGTCTGCCTGCGGCAGGGCGCGCGGCCGCAGGTGCTCGCGGAGCTGCGCCGGGTGCTCGGCGTGCCGGTGCGCGTGACCGCTGTGGAGGAGCCCGAAGCCTTCGAGCGGCGCCTCGCGCAGGCGTACTCGCAGGCGAGCCAGTCGGCCTCCTACGTGGCCGACGCCATCGGGCAGGACATGGACCTCTCGCGCCTGGTGCAGGAGATGCCGAAGATCGAGGATCCGCTCGACTCCGACAACGACGCGCCGGTGATCCGCATGATCAACGTGCTGCTCACCCAGGCGCTGCGCCAGAAGGCCTCCGACATCCACATCGAGCCCTACGACGCGCGCTCCGTGGTGCGCTTCCGCCTCGACGGGACGCTCCGCACCGTGGCCGAGCCGCACCGCGGGCTGCACGCCGCCATGCTCTCGCGGATCAAGATCATGGCGAACCTCGACATCGCGGAGAAGCGCCTGCCGCAGGACGGGCGCATCTCGCTGCGGCTCGCGGGGCGCCAGGTCGACGTGCGCGTCGCGACGCTGCCGACCGGCTACGGCGAGCGCGCGGTGCTGCGCCTGCTCGACAAGGAGGCGAGCCAGTTCCAGCTCGGCGGCCTCGGCATGGACGAATCGGCACTCGCGTCGATCGACACCCTGATCCACCAGCCCCATGGCATCGTCCTCGTCACCGGTCCGACCGGATCGGGGAAGACCACCACGCTGTACGCCGCGCTCGAGCGCATCGACTCGCTCGGCCTCAACATCATGACGGTCGAGGACCCGGTCGAATACGAGCTCGACGGCATCGCCCAGACGCCGGTCAACGCGAAAATCGGAATGACGTTCGCGCGCGCGCTCCGCTCCATCCTGCGCCACGACCCGGACGTGATCATGGTGGGCGAGATCCGCGACAGCGAGACCGCCGAGATCGCGGTCCAGGCGAGCCTCACCGGCCACCTCGTCCTCGCGACGCTGCACACCAACGACGCGGCGAGCGCGCCGACGCGCCTCGTCGACATGGGCGTCGAGCCCTTCCTCCTCTCCTCGAGCCTGCTCGGCGTGCTCGCACAGCGGCTCGTGCGCAAGCTCTGCCCGTCGTGCAAGCAGCCGCACCAGCCGAGCGCGCCCGACCTCGCCGAGCTCGGCGAGCGCTACAACGGCGAGAAGCTCTACGCGCCCGGCGGCTGCGAAGCCTGCAACAACACCGGCTACATCGGGCGCACCGGGATCTACGAGCTCCTCGTGATCGACGAGGAGGCCAAGACGCTGATCCACGGCGCGGGCTCGGAGCAGCGCCTGCGGGCGAGCGCCGCGCAGCGGGGCATGCGCACGCTGCGCCAGGACGGCCTGCGCTGGGTGCTGAGCGGCCTCACGTCGCTCGAGGAAGTGATCCGGGTCACGCGCGAGTCGTAGCACGATGCCCGCTTTCAGCTATACCGCCATCGACGCCGACGGCCGCACCCGGCGCGGCGTAGTCGACGCCGAGGCGCCGCGCCAGGCGCGCGCGGGGCTGCGCAGCGCCGGCCTCGTGCCGATCGAAGTCTCGGCCGTCGACAGCGAAGTGGCCGCGCCGGGGAAGCGACGGCTCTTCTGGGCGGCGCGCATGCGCATCGGGTCGGGGGAGCTCTCGCTCCTCACCCGGCGCTTCGCCATGCTGCTCGAGGCGGGCCTCACGGTCGAGCAATGCCTGGACGCGTTGATCGAGCAGGCGCAGGGCGAGTCCGCGCGGCGCATCCTCGCCGCGGTGCGCGCCGAGGTGCTTTCCGGGCAGTCGCTCGCGGCCTCTTTCGACCCCTACCCGTCGTCGTTCCCGGAGATCTATCGCGCGCTCGTGCGCGCCGGCGAGCATTCGGGCGAGCTCGGCGCGGTGATGTCGAACCTCGCCGAGTACCTCGAGCGGCGCCAGGCGACGCGGCAGAGCGCCGGCCTCGCGCTCCTTTACCCCGCGATCGTCGCCGCGGTGGCGCTCTGCATCGTGGTGGGGCTGCTCACCTATGTCGTGCCCCAGGTGGTCGACGTCTTCGCGCAGAGCCGCCAGGAGCTTCCGTTCCTCACGCGGGCCCTCCTCTGGACGAGCGAGGCGCTGAAGGGCAAGCTCGGCTACGTCGCCGCCTTGCTGGTCGTCATCGCCCTCATTCTGCGCTGGGCCTACAGCCGCGAGGCCACAAAGAGGCACTGGCACGCGCGGCTGCTGCGGCTTCCGCTCGTCGGACCGCTCTGGCGCGGCATCGACACCGCGCGCCTTGCGTCGAGCCTCGCCATCCTCTCGGCGGGCGGGGTGCCGCTCCTGCAGGCGCTTGCCGCCGGCGCGCGCGTGGTGAAGAACCTCGCCCTGCGCGACGCGGTCGAGGATGCAATGCAGCGCGTGCGCGAGGGGTCGACCCTGCACCGCGCGCTCGCCAGCCGCGGCGTCTTTCCGCCGATCTTCATCCACCTCGTCGCCTCCGGCGAGGCGAGCGGACGCCTCGCGCACATGCTCGGCCAGGCGGGGCGGCAGCAGGAAGTCGAGAACGACGCCCGCGTGCGCCTCCTCACCGGCGTGCTCGAGCCCGCCCTCATCCTCGCCATGGGCGCGCTGGTTCTCCTCATCGTGCTCGCGATCCTGCTGCCGATCATCGAGATGAACCAGCTGGTGCGGATCTGATCCGGGGTCTGACCCCGATTCCCGAGTTCTAGCCTATTGCCGGAGTGTTACTGGACAGCGGTCTGGCCGGCCAGCATCGGCTTCTTCGCCGCCTCGGAGGGCACCATGGCCTCGAACGGGACGTTGTTCTTGGACAGGAACC
>DATLUZ010000005.1:0-5246 GCA_035577785.1 Burkholderiales bacterium
ATCGACCCCGCCACCAACAAGGTGGTGCAGGTGATCGACGGCATCGAGGCGGCGCACGGCATCGACTTCTCGCCCGACGGAACGCGCGTCTATGTCAGCAACGAGTCCGATTCCACGCTCGACGTGTTCGACGCGAAGAGCGGCCGCCTCGCCTCCAAGGTGAGGCTCTCGGGGCATCCCAACAACATCGCAGCCACGAAGGACGGCGGCCGCGTCGTCGTCGGCATCGCGCAAGACCCGGGCGCGCTCGACGTCATCGACACGAAGACGCTGAAGGTGGCGAAGAGCATCCCGGTGAACGGCCGCCTGCACAACGTCTACGTCACGCCCGACAACAAGTACGTCGTCACCGGCTCGATCCGCACCAAGGTCCTCACCGTGATCGACCTCGCCACCGAGAAGGTCGCCTGGGAGCTCAAGCTGGAAGAAGGCGTGCGCCCGATGGCGCTCGAGGCGGGGCCCGACGGCGCGGTGCGCCGCATCTTCGCGCAGCTCTCGAACCTGAACGGCTTCGCCGTGATCGATTTCGCCGCGCGCAAGGAGGTCGCGACGATCAGGCTGCCCGACCACGGCTTCGGCGTCGAAGAGCGACGCCTGGACTCGCCCTCGCACGGCATCGGCGTCGCGCCCGATGGCGGGAAGCTCTGGGTGACGAGCATCGCCGCCAATGCGGTCTACGCCTACTCGCTGCCCGAGCTGAAGCTGCTGGGCGAGGTGCGCCTCCCGGAGATCAAGGCCGGCGGGCGCAAGCCCACCAGCGCGGTGCCGAACTGGGTCACCTTTACGCCCGACAGCAAGCGGCTCTACATCTCCAACGCCGCGGCGAGGTCGGTGTCGGTCATCGACACCGACGCCATCAAGCTCATCGCGACCGTGCCGGTTGGCGAGGTACCCAAGCGCATCAACACTTTGGTCCTGCGCTAGCTGCCGCCCACCCAGCGCGCGATCGCCTTCCAGTCGGGGTCGTCCCGGTTCTCGAACTGCCTGCCGCCGGAGTGGTAGGCGTCGCCGCCGGCTTCGGGCGCCAGTGGGTGCAGCAGTAACAGGCTCGATCCGGGTTTGCCTGCCACGACGAGGCGCGACACCGTCTCGAAATTTTTCCGCGACTGCTCCTCGCTCCAGCCCTTGGCTCCCGGCGCGAGCTTCTCCAGCTTGAGGAGGTTGTTGCTCCGGTCCGAGTGGCATACGACGCAGCGCGTGTGCCCCGCCCGCTTCTTCAGGAAGATCGGCTCCACGCTGGACTTGAACCGGGCGTAGTCGAGCGCTTGCGCGCCTGCGCTTGTTGCCGACACGAGCAGGAGAAGCGGCAGCACGAGCGCGAATGGCAAGCGGATGATGGGATTCATGATGCGCCGAACAGCCGGTTGAGTTCCTTTGATGGGATGGTCTCGCGTACCCATGTAAAGCCGCCCTGTTCCTTCATTTCATGCGCCGCCTTGAGGAACGACGCCAGCGCCAATCTGTTGAGCGCGCCGCCGACGCTGATGCGCTTGACGCCGGCCTTGGCCAGTTGAGCAGCGGTGAGCGCCGGGTCCGCGGCGCTCATGACGACATTGAGCGGCTTCGTGACGGACGAGGCCACGGTGCCGATGGTGGCGAGATCCCGCAGACCGGGCGCGTAGAGAACGTCGGCGCCCGCTTTTTCGAACGCCTGGAGCCTGCGGATCGTGTCGTCGAGATCGCGGCGGCCGTGCAGAAAATTCTCGGCCCGTGCCACCAGCGTGAATGGAAACGGCAGCGAGCGCGCCACCTCGACGGCGGCGTGCACCCGCTCGACCGCGAGCTCGAAGTCGTAGATGGGCTGCTGCGCGTCGCCGGTCGCGTCCTCGATCGAGCCGCCGACCACGCCGGCCTCGGCGGCGAGGCGGATCATCTCCGCGGCGGCGCGAGGCTCGTGGGCATAGCAGTTCTCCAGGTCGGCGCTCACCGGAAGCTGCGTTGCCGCGGCGATCTGCGCGCAGTTGTCGAGGACCTCCCGGCGGCTGACGGCGCCGGCGCCGTCCGCGCGGCCAAGCGTGTTGGCGAGGCCGAGGCTCGTCGTCGCCAGGGCTTCGAACCCGAGCGCGGTCAGGAGCCGCGCCGTGCCCGCGTCCCACGGATTCGGAATGATGAACACGCCCTCGCGCTCGTGGAGCGCGCGGAAAGCAGCCGCTTTCTGTGCCTGGGTATTCATCGCAGGAGAAGTGGAATCGCGCAGACCACCAGTATCGCGCAGACCAGGCCCTTGAACAGCCCCTCGCTCATCCTGGCGTGGATGCGGCCGCCGAGGTAGATGCCGAGCCCCATCGCCGGAAGCGCCGCGGCGAAGACGAGGAGCGCCTCCGCGCTCAGCTCGCCGACCGCCGCGTAGGCCGCGAGGCGGATCAGGCTGAGCGCGAGCAGCATCGCCGAGATCGTGGCGCGGAAGGCCTGCTTCTCGAGCGCGCAGGCGTTCAGGTACAGCGCGAAGAAAATCGAGGCCATCGCGCCGAACATGGTGCCCACCGCGCCGGAGAGCACGCCCGCCGCCGGCCGCACGGCCCCCGGCGGCAGCGGGTCGCGCGATGCCGGGTGCGCGATCAGCCACGCCATGTAGCCGGCGTAGAGCAGGACGAGCACGCCCAGCGCACGGGCAAGCATCAGGGCGTCCAGGGCCTTGAAGAGGTAAAGGCCGGCGCCGATTCCGACGATGCACCAGGGAAGAAAGGAAACGAACGCGCGCTTGTCCACGTAGGCCCGGTCGCCGCCGAGGATGGTCGCCGACGAGGCGATACCGAGCAGCGTCCACGCCGGCGCAAGCACCTTCACCGGGATCACCAGCGCGAGCAGCGGCATCCCGACGAGGCCGCCGAACCCCGTGCTGCCGCGCAGCGAGTACGCGACGAGCAGGACCGCACCGCAGTACGCGATCTCCCACGGGGTCAAAGAGCTCAGCCCTGCCAGACGCCGTAGCCCTTCTCGCGCAGGCCGATCGCGAGCTCGACCTCCATGTCGCGCGCGCCGTCGTAGGGCATCGGGTTGTACACCTCGTAAAGGCGCGGCATGAGGCGCAGCCCGTAGAGGCGGACGAACTTGTTCGACTGGATGCCGGCCTTGTGCTTGTCGAAGCGCACGTCGGGCGGGAGGCCCGTCATGCCGACATAGACGCACGGAAAGCCCAGGCGGTACTCCTGGTTTGCCTTCCTGAAGCGCGGCTCGTTCAGCACTTCCTTGGAGAGCTCGACGACGTAGACCGAGTGGTGGTGAGGTCGGCGGCGCCGGGCTGCCATGCGCTCAGTCCAGATTGAACTCCCGTCGCGTCTGCTCGATCACGCGCCGCACGATGCGCCGCTCGCGCCGATCGAGAGAATGATCGGATTTAACGCGCGCGTAGCTCCAGTTGCATGCCGAAGGATCCGGGCGCTCGATCGACTTGATCGAGGTAAAGCGGGTGCCGTCGCACTTGTCGTAGGCGGCCAGCTCCCAGTTCAACAGTTGGACCAGATCGTGCTGATTCAGCGCTTGGTGGATCACCTGCTTTTTCATTCGCGCTCTCTTTGTCAATAAATAACTTCAGACTTCAGTCGAGCGGCTCGAGCTTGACGATCGAGGCGCCATGGTTCGAGCCGACCCAGAAGGTCACCGGCGTGGTCGAGTTGTCGACGTGCACGCGCCGGATGTTGGTCTCGCGCGGCAGCAGGTACTGGACCGCCGTCCCGGTCTTGGTGTCGAGGCGCGTCACCTGGTCGTCGATCATCGAGCCGGTCCAGGCCTCCGCGTTCTTGTCGAAGGCGACGTCGTAGGGCGCCGACCAGCGCGGGCCTACCGCCCAGTCCTTGAACTCGCCGGTCTTGGTGTCGAGCATGCCGATCTTGTCGCCGCGGTACTGCGCGAACCACAGGCGATCCTGCGCATCCATCTGCCCGCGGCGCGGTGCGGTCACGGCAACGCTCGCCGGCATTTCGAAGATCCGGATCTCGCCGGTTTTCGCGTCGATGCGGCCGATGTGCTTGCGGCGGAAGTCGGTGAACCAGGCGTTGTTCTTGGAGTCCGGAACGACGTCGTAGATGTTGTGCGGCTCGCCTTTCGGCGCGTCCTTGAACGGCTCCCAGGTCTCGATCTTGCCGGTGGCGATGTCGAGCCGGTGCACGCCGGCGAAGCCGTTGTTCTGCGTCCACACCTTGCCGTCGACGTGCGCGGACTGCGGGCTCACCATGTTCAGCTGGGCCGCGTCGATGTTCTGCTCCTTCGGCAGCTGCCAATAGGTGAACTTCTGCGTCTTCTTGTCGAACTTCACGATGGCGGCCTGGTACATGTTGCCGAGCCACAGGTTGCCGTCGCGGTCCTCGCGCAGGCCGAGCAGCCCCGTCGGGAAGCCGGGCTTGTGCTGCTTGATCGCATATTCCGTGACCTTGCCGGTCTTCGGATCGAGGCGCCCGAGATTCTGCTCGCCGAAGCTCGAGTACCAGGCGATCCCCTGCTTGTCGACGATCACGTCGTGCGGCTCGATCGTCTCGCGCGGCAGGTCGTACTCCGTATAGATGACGCGCGTCGCGCGACCCTTAGGACGCGGGTAGGTCTTCAGCTCGTAGCCCCACTTGGGCGACTCGGCGAGGTTGACCGTCGAGAGGTACTCGGCGGTCGAGCGGTACACCTGCACGCGCTGGTCGCCGCGCTCCTCCATCAGGCGCTCGGCTTTGCGCAGCTGCGGATGCTGCGGAATGCTCTGGTTCACGTAGCCCTGCATGCGCGGCAGGATGGCCTTCGTGAACGTGTCGGCGTCGTAGCGCGAGCGCGCGACGCGCTCGAGCGTGTGGCAGCCGACGCAGTTGAGGAGCTGCCCCTTCTGCCGGTCGTCGCCCGGCATGCTGGTGATCCATTCCCCGTTCGAGAGCTGCGCGGCCAGGTCCGCTGTTTTGCGCAGCTCGAGATCAGCGGCCGTCGACTTGCCCACCTGGATCGTCGTGGGCGACTCGAGCTCGTAGCCGGCCGCGCGGACCTTGAGCGTGTACTTGCCGGGCGAGAGCTTTCTGGCGGGAAAGCTGTAGCGCCCTTCAGCGTCGCTCACCACCGTGACGGTGATGGTGGACCCGGCCTTCTTCGCGCTGACCAGCACGCCTTCCATCGCGCCTTCCTCGGCCGAGCTCACTTTGCCGGCAAGCGCGGCCGGGGCTTGCGCATAGGCCGGTGCAAGAACAATTCCAAATAGAAGAACAACGACAAGGCGTTGCACGACATTCATGGGGGCTCCTCCGTGGCCGGAAGGATACGCCGATCAGTCCGGAATG
>DATLUZ010000006.1:0-3629 GCA_035577785.1 Burkholderiales bacterium
CTGCAGATCGTGCTCGGCCACCTGGGCGAAGGCCTGCCCTACAGCATCTGGCGAGTCGACCATCGCAACGCCTGGACCAAGGCGCCGCCGCGCTACCCGGCGAAGAAGAAGCTCGGCGACTACTTCCGCGCCAACTTCCACCTCACCACGTCGGGCAACTTCCGCACCCAGACGCTGCTCGACGCCATCCTCGAGGTCGGCGCCGACCGGATCCTCTTCTCCACCGACTGGCCGTTCGAGAACGTCGACCACGCCGCCGACTGGTTCGACGCCTGCCCGATCAGCGAGCTCGACCGGCTGAAGATCGGCCGCAGCAACGCCGAGCGGCTGTTCAAGCTAGTCTGAGAAGCGCACCGCGGGCACCTCGCGGCTGTACTGCGGGCCGGCGATGAACGCTTTCGCGTCGTAGGTCCAGAACTGGCTGACGTTGGGGTAGGTGGCGACGGTGGTGTTCACCAGCTCGCCGTTCTTGCGCTCCACCTTGCGCACGTAGACGTTGAGGATCGGCTTGCCGTACTCGTCGAGGCGCAGCGGCCCCATCGGGCCGTGATCGAGCTTGACGTTGTGCAGCGCCTTTACGAACGCCGCCTTGTCCTCGAACTTGCCCTTGACGAGCTTCATCGCCTCCTCGATCCATAGGCCCGAGGTATAGGTGGCGGCGGTGTAGAAGCCGGGCGTCACCTTGTATTCCTTGCGGATCGCGTCGACGAAGCGCTTGTTGTCGGGCGCATCGCGGTCGACCGTGTACCAGCTCGCGGTGTAGACGCCGATCGCCTCGTCGCCCATGTTCTTGAGGATGCCCTCGTCGGTGAGCGTCGGGTTACCCATGACCACCGGCTTCATCCCGTACTCGCGGTAGGCGCGCAGGAAGCGCAGCGGGTTGGAGCCGGCGAACCCGGCGTAGACGCCGTCGACGTTGCCTTTGAGCTGGCCGATGAACGAGCCGTAGTCGGGCGCGTTGAGCGGCGGCCAGAGCTTCTGCACGATGCGCCCGCCGGCGTCCTCGAAGGTCTTCTGGAAGCCCGCGGCGCCCTCGTGTCCGTAGGTGAAGTCGTCGGCGACCATCGCCACGCGCTTCATGCCGAGCTTCTTCGCCGCGTAGTCGCCCATCACGTACATCGCCTGCGCGGCGGTGCCGTAGGTATGGATGACGTAGTCGCTCTTCTTCTGCTGCGCGAGGTCGACCTGCGCCGCCGACATGGGCGGGAGGAGCGGCACCTTGGCTTGCAGCACGTAGTCGTCGAGCGCCAGCGCCTCGAAGGTGGCGAGCGGTCCGACGAGGACGTGCACCTTCTCGCGCTCGACCAGCTCCTGCGCCTTGGACTTCGCCTGCGCCGGCTGGCCGGCGGTGTCGGCAAAGACGATCTCGACCTTCCTTCCGGAAAGCGTGCTGTTGCGCTCCTTCAGGAAGAGGTTGATCCCTTCCTCCATCTGCCGCCCGCCGGCGGCGAGGGGTCCGGTGCGGACGGTCAGGAACCCGATCCTGAGCGGCTGCGCCTGAGCGAAAGCCTGGTTGGACGATGCAAGGCACAGCAAGGCAAGCGCAGCGGCGGCGTAGCGAACCATGACGGTTTCCTCTCCTTTGTTGTGTAGAACCATAACAGAACATCGGGGCGGCATGACGGTTGCTTCGCTCCCGGCTTTCCAACCCGGTCCGCCCGGCGGCCTTGACGCGCCGCAGCAGGAGGCGTAGATTGCTCCAGCAATGGTTGCCGAGGCAATTAAACGAATTCCCCGCGCGCGTGGCCAGATCTATCGCAGCGCCAGCTTCCGCAGCCGCGACTCGGTCGGCGCGCTGATCGGGCTGACGCGCAAGGCGCTGGTCGAGGACTTCGACCGCGGGCTCGCGCCGCTCGGCCTCAACACCGCGCAGGCGCTGGTGCTCGTGTTCCTGGTCGACGAGCGCGCCGGCACCGCCGCCGAGGTGTGCAAGCACCTCTCGCACGACCCGGGCGCGATGACGCGCCTCATCGACAAGCTGGAGGCGATGGGCCTGGTGCGCCGGGTGCGCGCGCGCGACGACCGCAGGAGCGCCCGCCTGGAGATCACGGCGCGCGGCCGGCAGGTGCACGCCGACATGACGCGCGTGCAGATCGACATGCTGAACCGCGCGCTGCGCGGCTTCTCGAGCGCCGAGGCGCGGACCCTGGAGGGCCTCCTCAGGCGCGTGCTCCACAACGTGGCGGGCGAATGAGGCGCGTTGCCTTTCTCGCCTTCGCGTTCCTCGCGGCGTGCGCCGACCCGGGCGGCATCACGCACCGCAGCGCTATAACCGATCCAGCGGCGCTCGAAGCCGGGAAAGCATTGAGTAAAGAAAATACCCAGGCGGCGTGGCCCGAGCTCGACTGGTGGAAGCGCTTCGGCGACCCGCAGCTCGACGCGCTCGAGGAGGAAGCGCTCGCCGGCAGCCCGGGAATCCGCCTCGCGCGCGCGCGCGTCGACCAGGCGCTCGCCGCGGCGCAGGTCGCCGGCGCCGCCCGCAAGCCCCAGGTCAGCGCGAGCGGTGACGTGACGCGCCAGCGCTTTTCCGAGAACGCGATCTTCCCGCCGCCGATCGGCGGCTCGACGTTCACGACGACCGAGGTCGCGCTGAACGCGGGCTACGAGCTCGACCTCTGGGGCAAGAACCGCGCGGCCCACGAGGCGGCGCTTGGGCGCTCGGAGGCGGCCGAGGCCGACGCCTTCACCTCGCGGCTGGTGCTCTCCGCCGCGCTCGCCGGCGCGTACGTGCAGCTCGCGCGCGCCTACGAGCAGCTCGACCTCGCGCATCGCAATCTCGAGGATCGCGAGAAAGTCCAGTCGCTCACCAACGACCGGGTGCGCGCCGGCCTCGACTCGCGCCTGGAGCTGAAGCAGGTCGAGACGTCGATCCCGGCTGCGCGGGCGCGCGTGGCGCAGGTCGAGGAAGAGATCGCGCTCGCGCGCAGCCAGATCGCGGCGCTCCTCGGCAAGGGACCGGACCGCGGGCTCGCCCTCGAACGGCCGAAGCTGCAGATGGCCAGCTTCGCGCTGCCTTCGCGCGTGCCGGCCGACCTGCTCGGACGCCGGCCCGACGTGGTGGCGAGCCGCCTGCGCGCCCAAGCCGCGTCGCGCGACGTCGCCTCGCAGAAGGCCGAGTTCTATCCGGATGTGAACCTCTCGGCGCTCGTCGGTCTGCAGTCGATTCCGCTCTCCAAGCTGCTCGACCCGGCAAGCGCGGTGCCGAGCGTCGGCGCGGCGGTTCGCCTGCCGATCTTCGACGGCGGGCGCCTGCGCGGCGCGCTCGCACAGCGCAACGCGGAGTACGACGCGGCGGTGGAGCAGTACAACCAGACCCTCGCCGACGCGCTGCGCGAGGTGGTCGACCAGCTCACGTCGCTGCGCTCGGTGAACGCGCAGCGCACCGAGGTCGAGAGCGCGCTCGCCTCGGCGGAAGAGGCCTATTCGCTCGCCGTAACGCGCTACAAGGCCGGCCTCGGCAGCCTGCTTCAGGTTCTGACCGCCGAGATGGCAGTGCTCGAGCAGCGCAACCTCCACGCCGACCTGCAATCGCGCGAGCTGGCGCTCTCCGTGAACCTGGTGCGCGCCCTCGGCGGCGGCTACGAAGCGAAGGTGGCGATGCAATGAAGCGACGCATCCTGCTGGTCTCG
>DATLUZ010000007.1:0-5809 GCA_035577785.1 Burkholderiales bacterium
GATCTCGCACATCGTGACCTGCTCGACCGACGGGTGCTTCAGCGCTTCTTCCGATGAGCCGCCGTCGCCGCCGCCGATGACGAGGACTTTCCTCGGCGCGGCGTGCGCGGTGAGCGCCGGGTGCACCAGGTTCTCGTGGTAGACGAACTCCTCCTTTTCGGAGGTCATGTTGAAGCCGTCCAGGCGGAAGAGCTTGCCGTAGTGCGGCGTGTCGTAGATCTGCATCTTCTGGAAGCGCGTCTGCCACTCGCCGAGCTGCCGGTCGGCCCGGATATAGAAGCCGGTGGAGGCGTTCAGCGGCTCCATGAGCAGGTGCTCGCCGCGCTCGACCTCGTGCTTCGCCAGCTCGGTCGGCTGGAAATAGTCCACCAGCTGCTGGAACAGCCGCCGCGCCTTCAGCGAGTTGTCGGCGCTGTAGTTGCAGACGTAGACGTCGAGCGTCAGCCCCTGGCGCTCGGGCCAGGTATGGATCGCGAGGTGGGATTCGGCCAGCACTACCGTGCCGGTGAAGCCGGAGCCCTCGAACTGGTGGAACGTGGCGTCCATGGTCGTGAGACCGGACGCGGCCACCATCTCGAGGCATTTGGCGCGAAAGCGCTCTCCGTCCAGAAGGAGCTGCGGATCGCAGCGGCAGCCGGTGAGGTCACCGATGAGATGCAGACCGTTCATTTCCCATGCCCTCCAAAATGCGAAGGCGAGGCCCGCGTAGGTAGCCTCGCCTTCGATCCGCGCCTTGCGGCGCACACAGCGCTCTCGATCGCGCTCAACTCGTTCAAAACCTCCTAAACGCCGGTTGTACCTTTGCTCTGCTCGATCATCCGCTCGCTTATGCGAGCTACTTCGCCATCGATCAATCTTCGAGCGATCGAGATTTTGCTTGGAAGTCTCGGTAATTGCAAGACTTCGAACCACTTTGCTTCCTCGATTTCCGACTCCTGCCGACGGATCTCGCCGCTCACCCACTCGCACGCGAACGCGATCATCATCGAATGCGGAAACGGCCACGGCTGGCTCGCTACGTACCGCGGTCGCGCCACCTGCACTCCGACCTCCTCCGCTACCTCGCGAGCGATGCATTGCTCGAGCGACTCGCCGGGCTCGACGAAGCCGGCGAGCGCGCTGTACATGCCGGGCGGGAAGTGCGGGCTGCGGGCGAGCAGGATCTCCGAGCCGCGCCAGACCAGCGCCATGACGGCCGGCGCCACTCTCGGGTAGGCCGAGAGCTTGCAGCCCGGGCAAACGCGCACGCGCTCTTCGGGATGCGGCTCGGTGCGCGCGCCGCAGCGGCCGCAGAACTGGTGCGTGCGGTCCCAGTCCACGAGCTGCACCGCCCGGCCGGCGAGGGCGAAATGGGCGTCGTCGAGCACGGTGAAGAGCGTCCTCAGGCCCTCCCACGACATCCCGGCGGGCGGCTCGGCTTCCTTGGGCAGCTCGGCGGCCCAGCATTGCGTGCCATTTAGCACGCCGAGATACAGCGTGCGAAGGGCCTTGCCCGCCAGCCAGTCGTGGCTTTTCTGCAACGGCAGCCGTGCCCATGCCGGGCGAGCGCGCACACGCAGGTCGTCGGAGGGCACTTCCAGCGGGCCCATCTCGACGAGGAGCTGATCGCCCCGAAAGACAAACCAATGCGCCTCGCCGGGCGTCGCGCAGGCGACGCAGTGCTCGAAATTTTCCGGCCGGGCGAAGGGCAGTTCGGTCATGGGCGGAGGCAGCCGAAGCGGTGAGTATAATTTGCGCCCTCCGATGGACTCCCCTGTAACGACAAATAGGACAACCGCGTCCGCTTCGGACGTCGAGCTTGCCAACTCCATCCGCGCGCTGGCCATGGATGCGGTGGAGGCAGCCAAGTCCGGGCACCCGGGCATGCCGATGGGCATGGCCGAGATCGCCGTCGCCCTGTGGGGGCGCCACCTGCGGCACAACCCGGCCAATCCCGCCTGGCCGAACCGCGACCGCTTCGTGGTCTCGAACGGCCACGGCTCGATGCTGCTCTATAGCCTGCTGCACCTGACCGGCTACGCGCTTCCAATCGAGGAGCTGAAGCGCTTCCGCCAACTCGGCTCCAGGACCCCGGGGCATCCGGAATACGGCTACGCGCCCGGCGTAGAGACGACCACCGGACCCCTGGGACAGGGCTTCGCCAACGCGGTGGGCATGGCGCTGTCCGAGCGACTCCTCGCCGCGCGGTTCAACCGTCCCGGCTTCGACCTCGTCGAGCATCACACCTACGTGTTCATGGGCGACGGCTGCATGATGGAAGGCATCTCTCACGAGGCCGCTTCCCTCGCCGGAACCCTTGGACTTGGCAAGCTCATCGCCTTTTACGACGACAACGGCATCTCGATCGACTCGGACAAAGGCCAAATCGCCGAGTGGTACACCGACGACGTGCCCAAGCGCTTCGGGGCGTACGGGTGGCAGGTCATTCCGAACGTCGACGGGCACGACGTGGAAGCCGTCGACCGCGCCATCCGCAAGGCAAAAAGGGAAAGTAAGCGCTCGAAAAGCCGCCCGACGCTCATTTGCTGCAAGACGGTCATAGCAAAAGGGGCACCCAGGAAGGCCAACACGGGCGCGGCGCACGGGTCCGCCTTGGGTGCCGAAGAGGTCGCCGCGACCCGCACCGCCCTCGGCTGGCCGTACCCGCCCTTCGAGATTCCCGAAGCCGTTCGCGCCGGCTGGGACGCCCGCGAAACGGGGGCCAAGGCCGAAAAGAAGTGGACTTCGCTCTTCAAAAAGTACTCCAAAGAGTTTCCAACCGAGGCAGCGGAGTTCCAGCGCCGCATCGCCGCGGCCCTGCCGACGGAGTTCGAGGAACGCGTGGCGTCCCTCATTGAGGACCTGAATTCCAAAGGCGAGACCCTCGCAACGCGCAAGGCGTCGCAAAACGTGCTCGAAGTCCTGGTGCCGCTGCTGCCGGAGCTCCTCGGCGGCTCCGCCGACCTGACGGGCTCGAACCTGACCATGGTCAAGGCCTCGAAGTCGGTGGCGCCGGGCAGCGCCGAGGCCGGAAACCACATCTTCTACGGGGTGCGGGAGTTCGGCATGTGCGCGGTGATGAACGGCATCGCGCTGCATGGCGGCTTCATTCCCTACGGGGGCACCTTCCTGGTGTTCTCGGACTACGCGCGCAACGCGCTGCGGATGGCGGCGCTGATGAAGATCCGCGTCGTCTACGTGTTCACCCATGATTCGATCGGCTTGGGCGAGGACGGGCCCACCCACCAGCCGATCGAGCATGCCTCGACGCTGCGCTTGATCCCCAACATGGACGTCTGGCGGCCTGCGGACACGGTCGAGACCGCGGTTGCCTGGGCGGCCGCGCTGCGGCGGAAGGACGGCCCCACGGCGCTCCTGCTGAGCCGGCAGAACGTCGCTTTCTCCAAGAGGACGGCCCTTTCGGGGATCGAGCGGGGCGGCTACGTCCTGTCCGACGCGCCGGAGGCGCGGGCCGTCATGATCGCCACCGGCTCGGAAGTGCCGCTCGCGCTGGGGGCGCAAAAGTTGCTCGCCGACGCGGGGCTCCCGGTCCGCGTGGTGTCGATGCCCTCGACCAGCCTTTTCGACCGTCAGGACGCCGATTACAGGAACTCGGTCCTGCCCCGGGAACTCCCAAAGGTAGCAGTCGAAGCGGGCGTGACCGACTATTGGAGAAAGTACGTCGGCCTCGAGGGCAGGGTGGTCGGCATCGACCGTTTCGGCGAGTCCGCTCCGGCGGGCGAGCTTTTCAAGCACTTCGGCTTCACGCCCGAGCGCGTGGCCGAGGCCGTAAGGAGTCTATTCGGATGATCAAGGTAGCCATCAACGGTTTTGGACGCATCGGGCGCATGGTGCTGCGGGCCCACTATGAAGCGATGAGCGAGAGCGGCAAGAAGAAGCACGATTTGCAGTTTGTCGCGATCAACGACCTGGGCGATGCGAAGACCAACGCTCACCTGCTGCAGTACGACACCGCGCACGGGCGCTTTCCGTCCGCGGTGCGCGTGGACGGCGACAGCATCGTCGTCAACGACGATCGCATCAAGGTCGTGGCGGAGCGCGACCCGGCCAAGCTGCCGTGGAAGGCGCTCGGCGTCGACCTCGTCATGGAGTGCACGGGCCTTTTCACCAGCAAGGCGAAGGCCGGCGCGCACCTGCAGGCCGGGGCGAAGAAAGTCGTCATCTCGGCGCCCGGCGAGAAGGACGTCGACCGCACCGTCGTCTTCGGCGTCAATCACGCTTCCCTCAAGGGAAGCGACACCGTCATTTCGAACGCGTCCTGCACCACCAACTGCCTCGCGCCGCTGGTGAAGGCGATCGACGACCGCATCGGCGTCGCCTGCGGCCTCATGAACACGATCCACTCGTTCACCAACGACCAGGTCCTGACCGACGTGTACCACAAGGACCTGCGCCGCGCCCGCTCGGCCGTCGAGAACATGATCCCCACCAAGACCGGCGCGGCCGCCGCGGTGGGCCTCGTGCTGCCGCACCTCAACGGCAAGCTCGACGGCTACTCGATCCGCGTGCCGACCATCAATGTGTCGATCGTCGACCTCACCTTCGTGGCGAAAAAGCCGACCACGGTCGACGAGGTGAACAACGCCGTCAGAGAGGCGTGCAACTCCGACCTCAAGGGCATCCTCGAGTACAACTCGGAGCCGCTCGTGTCCTCGGACTTCAACCACAACCCGGCGAGCTCCATCTTCGACTCGAGCCTGACGCGCGTGTCCGACGGCACGCTGGTGAAGGTGTCCTCGTGGTACGACAACGAGTGGGGCTTCTCCAACCGCATGCTCGACGTGGCGGTCGCCTTCGCGAACGTGCGCTGAGATGAAGTTCCGGCGCATGTCCGACGTGGACCTGCGCGGCAAGCGGGTCTTCATCCGCGCGGACCTCAACGTCCCGATCGAGGACGGCCGCATCACGGACGACACTCGCATCCGCGCCTCGGTGCCCGCGATCGAGCAGGCCCTGAAGCAGCGCGCCGCCGTCATGGTTACGTCGCACCTGGGCAGGCCGACCGAGGGCTCGCTCAAGCCGGAGGACTCTCTCGCTCCAATAGCAAAAAGATTGGGGGAGCTCTTGAAAGCGGACGTCCCCGTCGTCAAGGACTGGGTGAACGGCGTCGACGTCAAACCTGGCCAAGTGGTAGTGCTCGAGAACGCGCGCGCGAACAAGGGCGAGAAAAAGGACGACGAAGCGCTTGCGCGCAAGATCGCGGCGCTTGCCGACGTCTACGTGAACGACGCCTTCGGCACCGCGCACCGCGCGGAGGCCACCACGCACGGCGCGGCGCGCTTTGCGCCGGTCGCGGTGGCCGGTCCGCTCATGGCGGCGGAGCTCGACGCGCTCGGCAAGGCGCTCGCCAATCCTGCGCGGCCGCTCGTCGCCATCGTCGGCGGCTCGAAGGTGTCGACCAAGCTCTCGGTGCTGGAGGAGCTGGCGAAGAAGGTGGACCGCCTGATCGTGGGCGGCGGAATCGCCAACACTTTTCTGCTGGCCGCCGGCAAGCCGATCGGGAAATCGCTCGCCGAGGCCGATCTCGTCGACGCGGCGAAGCGTATTCTTTCTGTCGGGAAAGTTCCGCTTCCGACCGATGTCGTAGTCGGCAAGGGCCTTGACGATCCGAACCCGAAGACCAAGGGCGCCGACGCGGTGTCCGACGATGACATGATCCTCGACATCGGCCCCAGGACCGCGCAAGCCTACGCCGCGGAGCTCGCCAGGGCCGGCACGATCGTCTGGAATGGCCCGGTCGGTGTGTTCGAGAAAGAGCCCTATGCGCGGGGCACCATGACGCTCGCGCGCGCGGTCGCCGAAGCCAAGG
>DATLUZ010000008.1:0-2061 GCA_035577785.1 Burkholderiales bacterium
ATTTCCCGCGTGCCGACTTTGGTCGTGCCCGGTTCGTAAATGTCGGCTGTGCGTAGCCCTTGCGCCAGCACCGACTTCACCGCGGCCTCGATACGATCCGCCAATAGCGGCAGCCTGAGCGAATAGCGCAGCATCATCGCCGCGGACAGGATGGTCGCGAGCGGATTCGCCACGCCCTTGCCGGCGATGTCGGGGGCGCTGCCGTGGATGGGCTCGTAGAGTCCCTTGCCGCGCTCGTCGAGCGAAGCCGAGGGCAGCATGCCGATCGATCCGGTCAGCATCGACGCCTCGTCGGACAGGATGTCGCCGAACATGTTGCCGGTCACGATGACGTCGAACTGCTTGGGGTTGCGCACCAGCTGCATGGCGCAGTTGTCGACATACATGTGCGTCAATTCGACATCGGGAAAAGATGCAGATTCTTTTGAAAGAACCTCTCTCCAGAGCTGTGAGGTCTCCAGGACGTTGGCCTTGTCGACCGAACAGAGGCGCCGGGACCGCTTGCGCGCCGCCTCGAAGCCCACGCGCGCGATGCGCCGGATCTCGGGCTCGCTGTAGCGCATGGTGTCGAAGCCCTCTCTTGCGCCGGCGACCTCCCGGATGCCGCGCGGCTGGCCGAAGTAGATGTCCCCGGTGAGCTCTCGCACGATGAGGATGTCGAGACCGGCGACGACTTCCGGCTTGAGCGCCGAGGCGCCTGCGAGCTCGGCGTGCACTTGCGCCGGCCGCAGGTTCGCGAACAGGCCGAGCTCCTTGCGCAGGCCGAGGATCGCCTGCTCCGGGCGCTTGGCACGCTCGAGGCGGTCGTAGCGCAAGTCGCCGACCGCGCCGAACAGCACCGCGTCGGCCTGCCTGGCGAGCGCGAGGGTCGCCGGCGGTAGCGGATCGCCCGCGGCCTCGTAGCCCGCGCCGCCCACCGGCGCTTCCTGCATTTCCAGGTCGAGGCGAAGGTGGAGAAGGACCTTTCTTGCCTGCGCAATGATCTCCGGCCCGATGCCGTCGCCGGGCAGCACCGCGATTTTCATATCAGTAGTACCAGGGATACTGCGCCCGGCGCCGCTCCTCGAAGGCGCGGATCTTGTCCGCGTGGCCCAGCGTGAGGCCGATCTCGTCGAGGCCGTTCAGCAGGCAGTGCTTGCGGAACGGGTCGATGTCGAAGCGGAAGCTTTTCGAGCCGTCGGCGGTCGAGACCGACTGCTTTCCCAAGTCGACTATCAATTTGAAACCGGGAAACGACGCGGCGTCGTAGAAAAGCTTGTCGACCTCGGACTCGGTCAGGGCGACCGGCAGGAAGCCGTTCTTCAGCGAGTTGTTCTGGAAGATCTCCCCGAACGAGGGCGCGATCACGGCGCGGAAGCCGTAGTCCCGCAGCGCCCACGGCGCGTGCTCGCGCGAGGAGCCGATGCCGAAGTTCTTGCGCGCGAGCAGGATCCGGGCGCCCTTGTAGCGCGGCTGGTTGAGCACGAACTCGGGGTCCCTGCGCCACGAGGCGAAGCAGGCGTCGCCGAAACCGGTGCGCTTGATCGACTGCAGGTACTTCTGCGGGATGATCTGGTCGGTGTCGATGTTCGCGCGGTCCAGCGGAACAACGAGGGATTCCAGTACCGTGAACTTGTCCATCAGCGCCAGCTCCGGATGTCGACGAAGTGGCCGGCGATCGCCGCCGCGGCGGCCATGGCGGGGCTGACGAGGTGCGTGCGGCCGCCGACGCCCTGGCGGCCCTCGAAGTTCCGGTTCGAGGTCGAAGCGCAGCGCTCGCCGGCGTCGAGCTTGTCGGGGTTCATGCCGAGGCACATCGAGCAGCCCGGCTCGCGCCACTCGAAGCCCGCGTCGCGAAACACCTTGTCGAGCCCCTCCTTCTCCGCCTGTGCCTTCACCATCCCGGAGCCCGGCACCACCATCGCGAGGCGGATGTTGGAGGCGATCCTGCGCCCCTTCACGACCGCCGCGGCGGCGCGCAGGTCCTCGATGCGCGAGTTGGTGCACGAGCCGATGAAGATCTTGTCCAGCCTGATGTCGGTCATCCGGGTGCGCGGCTTGAGACCCATGTAGGTGAGGGCG
>DATLUZ010000009.1:0-2910 GCA_035577785.1 Burkholderiales bacterium
AGCCACATCGTCGGCGCTGAGCTTGCCGGCGGCGACGGCCTTTCGCAGCGCGGCTTCCTTCGCAACACGTTCATTCGATTTCGAAGAAACGGAAACACCGGGCGGTTGGTTTCTCTCCGAATCCGCGATCCCGGTTGGCACGTACGCAGGGCACAGGAGCGACACGCCCACCCGCGAGCCGCGCTCGCGCAGGTCGTGATGCAACGCTTCGGAGAGCGTCACGACCGCGTGCTTCGACACGCAGTAGGCGCCCATGCCGGGCGGGGAGATCAGGCCCGCCACCGACGCGGTATTGACGATGTGGCCCTCGTCCTGGGCGATCAGGCGCGGGGCGAAGGCGCGCACGCCGTTCACTACGCCGAGCAGATTGACGCCGAGGATCCACTGCCATTCTGCCTCGCTCGTTTCCCAAACCGGCCCGGAAAGCGCGACGCCCGCGTTGTTGCAGACCACGTGAACCGCGCCCAGCTCTTGAAAACACTTCCGCGCAAATGCCTCGACTTCGGAGGCCTTGGACACGTCCAAGCGCATGACGATGCTCTTTACATCTTTGCCATCGAGTCGCGTCCGGGTTTCCTGCAGACCAGCGTCATCGACATCGGCGAGCGCGAGGTGCATGCCCTCGTCGGCGAAGGCGAGCGCCATGGCGCGGCCCAGCCCGCTCGCCGCCCCCGTGACCACGGCGACCTTGCCAGCGAGCTCGTTCAGCGCCATGAGTGCCACAGCATGGACGCTCCGCCGACGAC
Source organism: Burkholderiales bacterium (assembly GCA_035577785.1). Lineage (GTDB taxonomy): Bacteria > Pseudomonadota > Gammaproteobacteria > Burkholderiales > SG8-39 > SCGC-AG-212-J23. Next base: position 747 of record DATLUZ010000009.1, read on the forward strand.
GATCAAGGTCTCGATGAAGACCACGTGCAGCTTGGCGCCGACGCGCGTCACCAGCGCGGCCGCGATGGCGCTGCCGGGGATGCTGGCGACGCCGATCACCACGCCCGTGAAGAAGGCCTGCGCGTCGAGCAGGTTGAAGCGCTGGAAGAGCGCGGCCTTGGTGAGATCGAGCGCGATCGACACGAGCGCGTCGGTGGCGAGCACCGCGGGGCCGCTCATTCCGGTGCCGAGAAGGAGCGACACCAGGATCACGCCGGTGCCGGTGGCGAGTCCGCTGGCGAGCCCGAAAATGCCGGAGCCGACCGCGAGGCCGGGGCGATTCAGCATGACTGCTTTCTTTCTGAGAATCCTGCGGAGCGGCACGGAGGCGATCACGGCCAAGCCGAGGATGGTGCCGACCGAGCGCGCGTCGAGCACGCTGTAGAGCCAGGTGCCGAACACAAGGAAGGGCAGCGCCGAGACGAGCGCCACGCCGAGCGTGCGGCGCTCGAGGCTCTCGCGGTAGAACCAGAAGCGCCCGGCATTGATGATCACGCCAGCGACCGCCATGACCGGCACCAGCGCCTTCACGCCGATGAGCGGGACGAGCGCTGCGGCGAGGATCACGCCGGTGCCGAAGCCGCCCATGCCGCCGACGATCGCCGCTCCAATCGAGAGCAGCGCCACCGCGGCGAGGGTCGACGCTTCGAGGAGCAACTACGAGCGCGGCACCGGGCGGGGCTGCCCGGTGGCGTCGATCGCCACGTAAGTGAGCGTCGCCTCGGTTACCTTCACCACGCGGGGATTCTCCGGGCGGCGCTCGGCGTACACCTCGACCGTGACGGTGACCGACGTGGTGCCGATTCTCTCCACGTCGACGTAGAACGAGAGCAGGTCGCCGATCTGCACCGGCTGCTTGAACGTGAACTCCTTCACCGCGACGGTCGCCACGCGGCCGCGCGCCATCCTGCCCGCGACCGTGCCGCCGGCGACGTCGACCTGCGCCATGATCCAGCCGCCGAAGATGTCGCCGTTCTGGTTGGCGTCCGCCGGCATCGGCATCACGCGCAGCGCCGGCTGCTTTCCGTCAGGAAGCCTGTCCACGCGTTCTCAGATAGTTGATCGGTCCGCCGCGGAAGGGTGCGAACCCGGTGCCGAAGATGAGCCCGGCGTCGACGAGATCGGCGTCGGCGACGATGCCTTCGCGCAGCACCGCCTCGGCCTCGCGCAGGTAGGGATCGATCAGGCGCTGCACCAGCGTTTCGTCGAACGCGTCGGGCTGGCCCTTTACGGCCTTCCCATTCTCGTAGCGGTAGATTCCCTGTCCGGTCTTCTTGCCGAGATGACCGAGCTCGACCTTGTTGGCGAGGATCTTGGGCACCTCGGTCGTCCTGGCGAGCGCCTTGCCCGCGGCGAGGCAGATGTCCAGGCCGACGGTATCGGCGAGCTCGGACGGCCCCATCGGCATGCCGAACTGCTCCATCGCCCGGTCCAGCGTCTCCGGCTTATGGCCCTCGTCGAGCATGCGGAAAGCGTTCTGCATGTACGGCCCGAGCACCCGGTTCACCAGGAACCCGGGCGAATCCTTGACCGGTAGCGGCAGCTTGTCGATCTGCCGCACGAACGCAGCCGCGCTTTTCGCCGTTTCGGGTTTCGTATTCGAAGATGAAACCACTTCGACGAGCTGGAGCTGGGGCACGGGATTGAAAAAGTGAATGCCCACGAGCCGCGCCGGATCCTTGAGCGCGGTGGCGATGTCGGCGAGCTTGAGGCTTGAAGTGTTCGAAGCGAGGATCGCGCCGGGCCTGGCCATCGACTCGAGCTTCGCGAAGAGCGCGCGCTTCGCGTCTAGGTTCTCGAAGATTGCCTCGATGATCACGTCGGCGCGCCGCGCGCCTTCGCCCGCGACGTCGGGGACCAGCCGGTCGAGGGCGTCGCGAACGCGCCGCTCGTCGCGCATGCGCCGCTTGAAGAGCTCGGCCGCGCGCTTGACTGCCGGCGCGATGCGCTCGGGTGCGGTGTCCTGCAGCGTGACGGAGAGGCCGCGCATTGCGCAGATCGCGGCGATGTCGCCGCCCATCACGCCGGCGCCGACGATGTGCACGTGGCGCGCCTCGAAGTCGGCGCCGCGCCCGAGTGACTTCATCCGCTCCTGCAGGAAGAAAATCCGGATCAGGTTCTTGGT
>DATLUZ010000010.1:0-12140 GCA_035577785.1 Burkholderiales bacterium
CCTTTCATCGTGCCGACCGCGGTGGCGATCGCCGCGCCGCTCGTGTATTCGAAGCTCTGGCCGGGCTCGAGCAGCGGCTGCGCGCCCACCACGCCGAGGCCGCGCACTTCCTGCACCGAACCCTGCGCGTCGGTGATGATCCAGTGCCGGCTGATGAGCTGCGCGGCGACGCTGCCGGTGTTACGCAGGGTGATGGTGTAAGCGAAGACGAACCGGCCCGCGGCTTCGTCGGACTGCTCGGCGACGTATTGCGTGGTCGCGGCGATGTGGATCGAATACGGCGGGTTGTCGGCCATGGGGCGATTATGATGCGGAGCCGAGCAGAGCGCGCAGCCTTGTGGCGGCGAGCTGCATCGGGCTTTTCCAGTCGCCGTCGAGCTCCTGTCTGAGAAGCGTCACGCTCGGATACCACGGGCAAGCGTCACCTTGCGTGAACCAGTACCAAAGCGTGCCCAGGCGCCGGGCGAGCAACACCAGGGCGGGCTGCCCGAGCGCACCGCTCAGGTGCGCATTGACCGTGCTCGTGGTAATCACGAGATCGCACGCTGCCTGCAGCGCGCTCAGGCCGTCGAGATCGCTGAATACGTCGAGCCCGGGCAGCGTCGCGATCGAGACCCCGAATCGCCGCTCCGCGTCGCGCCGCTCCTCGGCCACCTCGCCGTACTGCAGGCTGACGAAAGTGCAGCCAGGGAGCCTCAACAGCGGTCCCCATTCCGAGAGCGGCGCGCTCTTCTCGTTGGCGAATTCCGGATTGCTGCTCCGCCACGCGATGCCGACGAGGGTCGAACCGCGCGGCCCCAGCATCTCGCGATGGCGCCTGCGACGATTCTCATCGGCGACCAGGTAGCCGCTGTGACGCGGAAACGCGTCGAGCGACGGCCGCAAATAGCGCCCCAGGGACGCGAGCGGAAGCACGTGGTCGAAGCGCCTGGGATCGACCCGCGGTGGATCGGCTTGCGCAACTACGGTTACGTCTTGGAATGAGCGCCGGAAAAGCTCGACCAGTCGCGCGTCGGTCTCGAGCGTGACGCGCGCGCCGGCCTGCGCCGCTTCCAAGGCCATGCGTGCGTACAGAATGTGGTCGCCGATCCCTTGCTCGCCCCATAAGAGCGCACTGCCGGCGAACGGGACGCTGCCCCGGATGGGGAAGCGGCGCGGCGGCGAGTCCGCGCGCGCCCAGCGTGCCTCGTACCTCTCCCAGCCCTCGGCCAGCTCGCCGCGCTCCAGCAATGACAGCGCCAGGTTCCACGAGGCGAAGGCATGCGCGGGCTCGAGCTCGAGCGCCTTGCGCAGGCTCGCTTCGCTCTCGGGCTCCCGGCCGACGCGGCGCAGCGCGATCCCGAGGTTGGCGTGGACATCGCCGCTCTGCGGATGCAGCGCCAAGGCCTTCGTGTATGCCTCGATCGCGGCCTCGAACTGGCGCGTTCCCATCAGCGCGTTTCCCATGCCCGCCCAGGCGTCGGCGAGGTGCGGGGCAAGCTCCACGGCTCGCTGACAAGCGTCCAGCGCTTCGGCCGAGCGTTTTTGCGCGTGCAGCGCCCGGCCGAGGTTGATCCAGGCCGCGACGAACCGGGGATCGAGCTCGATCGCGCGCCGGCATGCGTCCTCGCCTTCGGTGTAGCGGCGCGCATTGCACAGCGCATTGCCGAGATTGCTCCATACCGGCGCGAGGCCCGGATTGGCGGCGATCGCCTTGCGGTAGGCCGCCACCTGCTGGTCGATGGCGCCCTTGGCGCCCAGCAGCCCGCCCAGATTGCTCCAGGCCTCCGGGTAGCGCGGCTGGTATTCCAAGGCGCGGCGATACGCCGCCTCCGCAGCTTCCACTCTGTTAAGACCGGCCAGCGCTGCGCCGAGGTTGAACCAGGCGGCCGCATTGCCGGGCTCGATCTCGAGCGCGCGTTGGGCGGCGGAGCGTGCGTCCGCGTAGCGGCTCTGCTGGCGCAGGCGCTGCGCCAGCGAAACGAGCTCGCGCGGATCGGCGGACATGCGTCGGGATATTACTTCGGGCAGCCGGGCTAGAATTCCTCCCGCATGGCCTTTCGCATCGCTCCCAGCATTCTGTCCGCCGACTTCGCACGCCTTGGCGAAGAGGTGCGCGCCGTGGTGAAGGCGGGCGCCGACCTGATCCATTTCGACGTGATGGACAACCATTACGTGCCGAACCTGACCGTCGGGCCGCTGGTGTGCGCGGCTATCAGGCCGCACGTGAGCGTGCCGCTCGACGTTCACCTCATGGTGCGGCCGGTCGACCGCCTGGTGCAGGACTTTGCCAAGGCCGGCGCGAACATCATCAGCTTCCACCCCGAGGCCTCCGATCACGTCGACCGCACGCTGTCGCTGATCCGCGAGCAGGGCTGCAAGGCGGGGCTGGTGTTCAATCCCGCGACGCCGCTCGCATGGCTCGATCACTCGCTCGACAAGCTCGATCTGGTGCTGCTCATGTCGGTCAACCCGGGGTTCGGCGGGCAGCAGTTCATCGCCTCGGTGCTGCCGAAGATTGCAGAGGCGCGCCGGCGCATCGCCGCCGCCGGCCGCGACATCTGGCTCGAGGTCGACGGCGGTGTGAAGACCGAGAATATCGCCGAGGTTGCGCGCGCGGGCGCCGATACCTTCGTGTCGGGTTCGGCCATTTTCGGCGCAAAAGACTACGCCGCGACCATCCGCGACATGCGCGCCCGGCTTGCCGCGGTGGTATAGTCGGATCCGCCGTGCAGCCCTTCCCTGCACAACTCGAGACTCTCTCCTGGCGTAGCTGGCGCCGCTGGCGCCGCTAACCCACTCGCGTCCCCGCGCGGCTCGGGGTCGCGCTCCATCCAGGCCGCAAGGCAGTTCCCTCTGGTGCAAAAGTTGGAGAGCGTTTCATGACTGAGCTCGAATTTCAAAGGCTCGCCGCGCAGGGCTATACCCGCATCCCGGTTTTCGCCGAGGCCCGCGCCGATCTCTATACGCCGCTCGCGCTGTACGCCCAGCTTGCGAACGGGCCCTATTCGTACCTTCTCGAGTCGGTCGTGGGCGGCGAGCGCTTCGGCCGCTATTCCTTCATCGGGCTCGCCTGCAGCGAGCGAATAGTTGCAACCGCTACCGCGCGCGGCTCTTCGGTCCGGCGTATCGTCCGCGATTCGCGCGGCGCCGACGTGTGCGTGGAGCGGCTGGACGACGCCGATCCCTACGCCTACCTGCGCACCTGGCTGCAGCGCCACAAGGCCGCGCCGCTGCCGCCGGCGCTGCGCTTCGGCGGCGGCCTGGTCGGATATTTTGGATATGAGACGGTGCGCCACATCGAGCCGGTTGCTCTTGGAGAACCCAAGGTCGATCCGCTCGGAACGCCGGACATGATCCTGCTCGTCTCCGACGAGCTGGCGGTCGTCGACAACGTGCTCGGCAAACTGTACATGGTGGTCTACGCCGATCCGCGCGAGCCCGACGCCTGGCGCGTCGCGCAGGAACGCGTGCGCAAGCTGAAAGCGCGCCTGACGGCGCCGCTGCCGCGCGAGCTGGTGCTGAGCGAGCTTCCGGATGAAGCGCGCCCCGCCGAAGTGGAGCGCAGCTTCACCGAGGCCGGCTTCCTGGAGACGGTGAAGCGGGCAAAGGAGCACATCCTGGCCGGCGACGTGATGCAGGTGCAGATCTCGCAGCGCTCGTCGCGCGAGTTCACCGCGCCGCCGCTCGAGCTCTATCGCGCGCTGCGCGGGCTGAACCCGTCGCCTTACATGTTCTACTTCGATTTCGGCGACCATCACGTGGTCGGTGCCTCGCCGGAGATTCTCGTGCGGCTCGCGGGCGATACCGTGACGCTGCGGCCGATCGCCGGCACGCGGCCGCGCGGGCGCACGCCGGAAGAGGACGCGGCGGTCGCCGCCGAGCTGCTGGCCGACGAGAAGGAGCGCGCAGAGCACGTGATGCTCATCGACCTCGGGCGCAACGACGTCGGCCGCATCGCGGCGACCGGCAGCGTGAAGGTGACCGAAAAGATGGTGGTCGAGCGCTATTCGCACGTCATGCACATCGTTTCGAACGTCGAGGGCCGCGCGCGTCCGGGCCTGGACGCGATCGACGTGCTGCGGGCGAGCTTCCCCGCGGGCACGGTCACCGGCGCGCCGAAGGTGAGGGCGATGCAGATCATCGACGAGCTCGAGCCGGTGAAGCGCGGCATCTACAGCGGCGCCGTCGGATACCTCGGCTTCAACGGCGACGTGGACGTCGCCATCGCGATCCGCACCGCGGTGGTCAAGGACGGGAAGCTCCATGCCCAGGCAGCCGCCGGCATCGTCGCGGACTCCGATCCGCGCTCGGAATGGCTCGAGACCCAGCACAAGGCGCGCGCGCTGCTCAAGGCGGCGGAGCTCGCCTCGAGCGAAAAGCTGGTGGAGGCGGCATGATCGCGCTGATCGACAACTACGACTCGTTCACCTACAACCTCGCGCAGTACCTGGGCGAGCTCGGCGCGCAGGTGCGAGTGTTCCGCAACGACCAGATCGCGGTAGACGAAGTCGCGGCGCTGGGACCGTCGCACGTCGTGCTCTCGCCTGGCCCCGGCACGCCGGACGACGCCGGCATTACGCTTGCCCTCATCGCGCGGCTCGCCGGCAGCGTGCCGCTCCTCGGCGTGTGCCTGGGGCACCAGGCGATTGGACAGGCTTTCGGTGGCAAGGTGGTGCGCGCGGGACGCGTGATGCACGGCAAGGTGTCGCACATCCGTCACGATGGCGGCGGGGTTTTCACGGGGGTTCCGGATGAATTCGTGGCCACCCGGTACCACTCGCTCGTCGTCGAGCGCGAGAGCCTGCCGGCCTGCCTCGCCGTGACGGCGCAGTCCGAGGACGGCGAGATCATGGGGCTGCGCCACCGCGGCCTCGCGGTGGAAGGGGTGCAGTTCCATCCGGAAGCGCTGCTCACCGAGCACGGGCACAGAATGCTGCAGAATTTCCTAGAGGGAAATGCAACGGGAAACGCAATGGGAAACGCAATGGGAAACGCAATGGGGAGGGGATCATGAAGCAGATCACGGTAGCCGAAGCGATCCAGCGCACGGTCGAGCACCGCGAGGTGTTCCACGACGAGATGCTGCATGTCATGCGCCAGATCATGCGCGGCGAGCTCACGCCGGCGCAGATCGCCGGCTTCATCATCGGCCTGCGGGTCAAGAAGGAGACCATCGGCGAGATCGCCGCCGCCGCGCAGGTCATGCGCGAACTGGCCACGCACGTCGAGGTGCGCGATCGCAGCCATCTCGTCGACACCTGCGGCACGGGGGGCGATGCAGCACACACCTTCAACGTATCGACCTGCGCCTCGTTCGTCGCCGCGGCCGCCGGCGCCAAGGTAGCGAAGCACATCGGGCGCTCGGTGTCCTCGTCTTCCGGCAGCGCCGAGGTGCTGGAGGCGCTCGGCGCGAACATCGCCATGACGCCCGCGCAGACCGCGGAGGCGATCGACCGGATCGGCCTGGGCTTCATGTTCGCGCCGGCGCACCACTCCGCGATGAAATTCGCCGCGCCGGTCAGGAAGGAGCTCGGCGTGCGCACCCTCTTCAACATCCTCGGGCCGCTTACCAACCCGGCGGGCGCGGAGAACCAGGTGCTCGGCGTATTCCACCCCGACCTCGTCGGCATCCAGGTGCGCGTGCTGCAGCGCCTGGGCTCGAGGCACGTGATGGCGGTCTACGGCCTCGACGGCCTGGACGAGATCTCGGTGTCGGCCGAGACCATGGTCGGCGAGCTGGTGGCGGGCGAGATCCGCGAGTACAACCTGCATCCGTCCCACTTCGGCCTGGAGCTCTACGACCGCCGCGCGATCCAGGTCCAGGGCGTGGACGAGTCGAAGGAGATGATGTTCGCGGTCCTGGGCAACCAGCCGGGGCCGGCGCACAACATCGTGGCGCTGAACGCCGGCGCGGCGATCTACGTCGGCGGGCTCGCCAAGACCCACAAGGAAGGCGTCGAGCGCGCGCGCGGGGCGATCGCGAGCGGCGATGCCAGGCGCAAGCTCGACGAGTTCGTCGCTTTCAGCCGGAAGCTGAAAGGAAACTGAGGACTTGAACATCCTCGATCGCATCATGGCGGTGAAGCGCGCCGAGGTCGCGGCGGCGAAGAATGTTGTACCCGCTTCACAGTTACAGATGCGTGTTGACGGGGAAGGGCCAGCGCGGGACTTCGTTTCCGCCCTGAGAAAGAGAATCGACGCGGGCGGTGCCGCGGTAATCGCCGAGATCAAGCGCGCAAGCCCCTCGAAAGGCGTAATGCGGGAGCAGTTCGAACCGGCGGAGATCGCGAAGAGCTATGCCGCGGGCGGCGCGGCGTGCCTGTCTGTGCTTACCGACCGCGAGTTCTTCCAGGGCGCGCCCGAGCACCTCGCAGCAGCGCGCGCCGCCTGCACGCTGCCGGTGCTGCGCAAGGATTTCGTCTTCGATCCTTACCAGGTGCTCGAGGCTCGCGCGATGGGCGCCGACTGCATCCTCCTGATTGCCGCCTGCCTGTCGGCGCCGGAGATGAAAGCGCTGGAGGATGCCGCGCGGGAGCTCGGCATGGCGGTCCTGGTCGAGGTGCACGACGCGGCCGAGCTCGAGGCGGCGCTCACCCTGCGCACGCCGCTCGTCGGAGTGAACAACCGCGATCTGCGCACCTTCGAGACGCGTATCGAGACGACGCTTGCGCTGCTGGAGCGCATGCCGGCGGACCGCATCGTCATCACCGAGAGCGGCATCGCTTCGCCCGCGGATGTCGCGCGCCTGCGCAGCCGCGGCGTCAATGCTTTCCTCGTCGGCGAGGCCTTCATGCGCGCCCGCAATCCAGGAGCCGCGCTTAGCTCGCTGTTCGGATGACGCTGGAGGCGCTCATGCGCGAGGCCGCGGCGGCGTTCAGCGCCGGGGATACCGGTCGCGCGGAGCCGCTGTTCAGGCAGATCGTCGGCCTCAATCCGCGCGATGCCCAGGCCTGGCACGCCCTTGCGCTCATCGGCTGCGAGAGCGGCAGGCCGAACGACGCGTTCGACTGTGCCCTGCGAGCCCACAAGCTCGATACCCGGAACCCGCTGTTCCTGAACATGGTCGGCGTGAGCTGCGCCGAGAGCGGGCGGGAAGAGGAAGCGCTGCGATGGTTTCGCCGCGCGCTGAAGGAGAGGCCCGACGACGCGCACACTCACTACAACCTGGCAAAGGCCCTGGGGAAATTGCGGCAGCACGATGCGGCGGAAAAGGCCTATCGCAGCGCTCTCCAGATCGATCCTTCCAACTCGGACGCCGCGAACAACCTCGCGCATCTGTGCATGCGCAACGGCCGCTTCGATGAAGCGCAGCGGCTGCTCGAGCGGGCGAGCGCCCTCCTGCCGGAGGACGAAACCGTGGCCATCAATGCGGCGTTGGTCCTGCTAGCGCTGCAGGGTCCGCCGGCCGCCATCAGCCGGCTCGAGGGTTTTCTCGCAAGGCATCCCGATGCCGCGCACGTGCATTACGAGCTGTCGATGCGCCTTCTCGCAGAGGGGCGCTTCGCCGAGGGTTGGCGCGAGTATGCCTGGCGATACAAGATCCCCGATTCGGCTCCGCCCCCGGGATTGGCGCAGCACCTGCCAGCGGATCTTTCCGGCCGAAGCGTACTGCTGATGCCGATCCAGGGCCTCGGCGACCAGATCTTTTTTCTGCGCTTTGTTCCCATGCTGCGCCGGCGCGGCGCAACGGTGATCTTTGCGTGCCCGGACAAGATGCTCGGCATGCTCGCCGGGGCACCGGAATTGGATGGGATCGTCGAGCTGGACTCGGCCGACCGGCCGGAGCTGACCGAGGCCATCCTGGTTTCGGTCGCGGACCTGCCGCGGCTGCTTGAAACCGATGCGACGCCTTCGCCGTTTCGCATTGCGGTTACCGAAGAGCGCAGGGCGGCGTGGGCCGAGCGCCTGGCAGCGCTCGGCCCGCCGCCTTACGTCGGACTGACGTGGCGTGCCGGGACGGCGAAGGAACTGAAGAGCGGATTCGCGCCGGCGAGCCTGGTCGCGCTCTATAAGGAGATCGACATCGCAGTGCTGGCACAGGCAGTAGGAGAGCCACCCGGCACGCTCCTCGCCTTGCAACGGCTGCTGGCACCCGGGGAAATCGCGACGCTGTCCCGCGCGGCCGGCCGCAAGGTGCACGATCTTTCCGGGCTCAACGAGCGGCTCGAAGACATGGCGGCCGTCCTGTCGCTGATCGAAGAGTACGTCGGCGTCAGCAATACGAACATGCACATCCGCGCCGGTGTCGGCAAGGCGGCGCGGGTGCTTGTTCCGTATCCCCCCGAATACCGGTGGGTGCACTCAGGGCAGACCTCGCCCTGGTTTCCGGGTTTCCGCGTCTACCGCCAGCCCGCGTCGCTCGACTGGACGCAGGCTCTGCACGAGCTCGCGAGCGACCTCGCCCGCCTTTCCGCCAGGCGCTAGAACGTGTGCTGGTATTGAAGCCCGAACACGTTCACGCTCGCCTTGTAAGTGCCCACGACGTTGCCATTGAACTGCAGGGCCGCCGGGTTGTTCTGGATGTTGTTGATGTCCGCGTCCTTGGCTTTGATATAGGTGTAGCCAACGTCGACCGCGTCTTTCGGCGACGCCTGGTACTTCGCCCCGAACGAGAGCCAGTAGCGATCCGAGTCGGGTAGGCGCACGGTACGGCTTTCGGCATTGGGCACGGGCGTTTGATCGAACGCAAGACCGGCTTTGAGAGTCCACGGCTGGGACAGCTTGTAGTTGGCGCCGACCGAAACGCGGTAGCTGTCGTCGAAGTTGAAGTTCAGGGTGCTGAGGGTGGCTCCGGAAATCGGCCCGTCGGTTCGTACGATGGGAATCGACTTGATCTTGCTCCAGTGCCACCAGGTGAAGTCGCCGAGCAGCTCGAGCTTATCGTTCATGCGATGCGCCACGGCGACGGCGAGGTTGTCCGGCGTCTTGAGGTCGAATTTGATGTTGCCGTTCTGCAGCGTCGGAGACGCGGAAAACGGGGCCGGCACCCCGAAGAATTGTGTGTTCCCGTCGAGCTTGTAGTCGAGCGAGGAGCGGTAGTGAACGCCGACGCGCGTGGCGGGGCCTACGTTGAACAGGGCGCCCATGTTGAATCCCCAGGCGTCGCCATCGAGGTTGACCTGGTTCTGCGCTTCGAGCCCTGCAGATGCCGGTAGTGCCGCAGGGCCGAGGTTCACGCCGGTCAGGATGTCGATCTTGCCACGCTGATAGTTGACCCCGAAGCCCAGGCTCAGGGCGTCGCTGACCTTGTAAGAGACCGCCGGGTTGATGTTGACCGTTTGTACTTCGGACTTGATGCCCTGGAAACGGCCGATCCAGTTCGGGTCGTATTCGGTCTTGAGTCCGAACGGCACGCTGATCCCAAGGCCGAAGTTCCAGACGGGGTTGAGATCCATGGCGAAGAACGCGCTCGGCACGTATGCCGTGTCTCCGGCATCGCCCCCGTTGCCGGTCTTGGCCGGGTTGCTGGCGGTGCCGACCGTGCTGCCGTTGTCGTGGAATTTCCACGACGGCGCGATTGCCGCCACGCCTACACTGGCGTGCATACCCTTGGGCAGCCGCGACATGCCGGCTGGATTCCACCACACGGTCGTGGCGTCCTCGGCCACCGCGGCGGCGCCGGCATAGGCGTTGCCCATGCCGCTGATGCCCTGCTCGTAGAGCGCAAAGCCGGCCGCGCGTGCCTGCTGTGCGGCGAAGATCGAAAGCGCTGACGCAACGGAAAGCGCGAGTACGTTCTTTTTCACTGGATTCCCCTCTGGCTGTCGCGCCGGCTGGTCCGTCGGCGCGGGTTAAAGCTAGCACCTTTAAACTGTAGCTGCAACGATGGACCCGCATCTTCAACAACTGAACGCGCTGATGGACGCGGCGGCGCGCGCTGTCGACGCCGGCGACGACGCAAGGGCCGAGCCGCTGCTCCTGCAGATCGTCGCGCTCAATCCCCGCGATGCGGAAGCCTGGAACACGCTCGCCGCAATCGCAGTCCGCGGCGGCCGGAGCGCTGACGCCGTCGACCGGGCCAGGCGCGCACAGGAGCTGGATCGGCACAACCCGGACTATCTGAATACGTTGGGGGTCGCTTGCAGCGAGGCGCAGCAACCGGATCAGGCGCTGACATGTTTCAAACGAGCTTTGAAGGAGCGCCCGGATTTTGCGGACGGGCACTACAACTTGGGCAAGGTCTACGGCAAGCTCGGCCGGGCGTCCGAGGCGGAGCAGGCGTATCTCCGCGCGCGGCGGCTCGCGCCTGCAAAGGGGGAAGTGGCCGCCAATCTGGCGACGCTCTATGTCCGCCAGGGCCGCCACGACGAAGCCCTTGCGTTGATGGCCGATGCGCGGCTGCGGCTTCCCGACAACGAAGCACTCGTAATCAATACGGCAAGTGCGCTTTTGGCGACCTCGGGGCCCGACGCTGCCCTCCGCGAGCTGGCAGGGTTTCTCGAGACTCATTCGAGCGCGGCCGCGGCGCATGCCGAATTCGGCCGGCTGCTTCTCGCGCAAGGCCGCTTTGCGGAGGGCTGGCACGAATACGCTTGGCGCCATGGTCGGACGCCTTCCGCCTTGCCGGACTGCGGCGGCAAGCGCATTCTGCTGCTGCCGGATCAGGGGTTCGGGGATCACCTGTTCTTCCTGCGTTTCGTCCGCGCGCTGCGCGAGCGCGCGGCGCACGTGACCTTTGCTTGCCCGCCAAAGCTCTTCGAGTTGCTCGATGCCGGCGCCTCGCTTATCGAGTTGCGCAGGCCTGAAGATGGCGCGGCGGGATTCGATCTTTCGTTGCCGATCGGCGATCTCCCGCGCCTTCTCGACGCACGTGACACGCCGCCGCCGGTGGCGATTTCAGTCGAGCACGAGCGGGTCGTGCGCTGGCGCGAGCGCCTGGCTCGGCTCGGGCCGGCTCCCTACCTCGGCGTGACTTGGCGGGCGGGTGCACGAAAGGAGAATCGGCCGGAGTTCGCGGCCCAAGGCGAGGATCCGCTGCAGAAGGAGATCGACCTGGCGCTTTTGGCCTCGGCGGTGCGCGCTTGGCGCGGCAGCGTTCTCGTGCTTCAACGCCTGCCCCTCGAGGGGGAGGTCGCGGCGTTCGGCAGGGCGCTCGGCCGGCCGTGCGCCGACCTCAGCGCGGTAAACGAGGACCTGGCCGACGCGGCGGCGCTGCTCTGCGTACTCGACGAGTACGTCGGGGTGAGCAACACCAACATGCATATTCGCGCAGGCGTTGGGAAGCCGGCGCGCGTCGCGATTCCGTTCCCGGCGGAATTTCGCTGGATGAACGCCGGCAGCCGAAGTCCCTGGTTCCCCGGTTTCAGCCTCTACCGCGAGTCGCCCGCGCGCGATTGGCGGCGCGCGCTGACGGCGCTAGCCCACGACCTCACGGCGTGATCTGGCGGCTCGTCCAATGACCGTCGCACCTGATCCCCGATTGGCGGCCCTGATGCAGGCGGTGGGCGGAGCGCTGCAGGCTGGGGACGACGCCGGCGCGGAAAACGCGCTTCGGCAGCTGGTGGCGGAGGAGCCGCGTCACGCCGATGCCTGGCATTTGCTGGCCGGGCTCATTATCCGGGCGGGGCGCGGGACCGACGAAGCGGTCGAATGCGCCCTGCGCGCGCACCAGCTAGACCGGCGTAACGCGATGTACCTCAATACCTTGGGTGTCGCCTATGGCGAAGCGCAACAGCCCGACGAGGCCGTGCGCTGCTTCAAGCGGTCGCTGAAGGAGCGGCCGGCTGCAGCGGATACCCACTACAACCTCGGCAAGACCTACGTGAAGCTCGGAGAGCTGGGCGAGGCGGAGCGCTCCTACCTCCGCGCACGCCAATTGGATCCGGGACGCGTCGAAATTGGCAACAACCTTGCTGCTCTGTATTCCTACCAGGGGCGTTACCAGGAGGCGCTGACGCTGATCGCGCGGCAACGCGCGCTCTTCCCCGACAATGAAGTCCTCGCAATCAACAGCGCCGTTGCGGCGCAGGCTACATCCGGGACGGACACCGCGATTCAGCAGCTCGGCGATTTTCTCCAGCGGCAACCCGATTCGGTAGCCGCGCGCGAAGAGTTGGCGTTGCAGCTGTTGGCCGACGGGAGACTTGCCGAGGGCTGGAGAGAATACGCTTTTCGGCGCGTCCGTCCTGCGGCCCCTCGGCGGCCGGAGCTGCGCGCTC
>DATLUZ010000011.1:0-4722 GCA_035577785.1 Burkholderiales bacterium
CCGGGGCAGGATCGACTGCAGCTCCAGCGCCTCAAGAAGCGCAAGCTCATGTTGAAGGACCAGATCGCGCGCCTGCGCACCCGGCTCATCCCCGACATCATCGCTTGATAGCGCTGATCCAGCGCGTCACCGAGGCGGCGGTTTCGGTTGAAGGCGAGACCGTGGGCGCTATTCGCCTTGGCATCCTCGCGCTCGTCGGGGTCGAGCGCGACGACGGCGAGGCGCAGGCCGAGCGGCTCGCCGAGCGCGTGCTCGGCTACCGGATCTTCCCCGACCCGGAGGGGCGCATGAACCGCTCGCTGGTGGAGGCGGGCGGCGCGCTGCTCGCGGTCCCGCAGTTCACGCTGGTGGCCGACACGGGCAAGGGCACGCGTCCGAGCTTCTCGAGCGGCGCTTCGCCGCAGGAAGGCAAGCGCCTCTTCGATTGCTTCGTCGTGGCCGCACGCCGCCAGGCGCGCGTGGAGACCGGCCGCTTCGGCGCCGAAATGCGCGTCAGCCTCGTGAACGACGGGCCGGTGACTTTCTGGCTTCAGGCGAAGCCCGGGTCTTGAAGTTGGCCGGAGCCACGATCTCGATCAGCTCCAGGTTCTTCGAGTGTCGGATCTCGCGGTGGCGGATGTTGGGCGGCTGATAGAAGCAGGTTCCGGCCTTCATCAGCACCTTGCCGACGCCTTCGTACTCGAACAGCGCCCAGCCCTTCAGCACGTACACGAATTGCAGCTTGCAGTCGTGCCGGTGCCATTCGCCGTGCGGTGCCTTCTGCGGCCGCGCCCGGATGACGTGCGCCACGACCTTGCCGCGCGTGGCGCGCCTGATGCCGAGGTCGCGGTACTCGAAGTAACCGCGCAGCCCGCGGCGCGAGAACTTGGCGCCGGCGAGATGCGCTACATGAAAGCGCTTGCTCATCCCTCTGGGATTGTAGGGTAAGCTTGCCCGGGCATGTTCGAGCAGTTCATCGGCACCAAGCCCGTCGAGGAACGCCACCGCATCGACGCCGCGGCGCTCGGGAAATTTCTTGGTTTTGAGATTCTTGAAATAGCGCAGTTCAAGGGCGGCCAGTCGAACCCCACGTATCGGATCAGCTCGGGCGACGGGCGCCGCTTCGTGCTGCGGCGAAAGCCGCCGGGCAAGCTCCTGCCCTCGGCGCATGCGGTCGAGCGCGAGTTCCGCGTCATCCAGGCGCTGCATCCGACCGGGTTCCCGGTGGCGCGGCCGCACGTGCTGTGCGAGGACGAGTCGGTCATCGGCACGGCGTTCTACGTCATGGATTTCGTCGACGGCCGCGTGCTCTGGGACCAGTCGCTACCGGGAATGTCGAGAGCCGGGCGCGCGGCGATCTGGGACGAGCTCAACCGCGTGATTGCTCGTCTTCATTCCATTGACTTCAAGGAAATAGGGCTGGAGACGTTCGGCAAGCCGGGGAGCTACATCGAGCGCCAGGTCGCGCGCTGGAGCAGGCAGTACCAGGCCTCGGAGACCGAGCCGATGGAGGCGATGAACAACCTCATCGCCTGGCTGCCGAAGAACATCCCGCCGGAAACCGGCACGTCGGTCGTGCACGGCGACTTCCGTCTCGACAACGCGATCTATCACCCGAGCGAGCCGCGCATCCTCGCGGTGCTCGATTGGGAGCTTTCGACGCTCGGCGACCCGCTCGCCGATTTCGCGTACCACTGCATGAGCTGGCACATCCCGCCGGGCCAGTTCCGCGGCATCGCCGGCTTGGATCTGGATTCGCTTGGAATCCCCAGTGAAAAAGGATATGTGGCGAAGTATTGCGAGCGGACGCGAAGAAGCGGCATCGACCCGGCGCACTGGGATTTCTACATGGCGTACAACCTGTTCCGCATCGCCGCGATCCTGCAGGGCATCCGCAAGCGCGTGGTCGACGGCACTGCGGCGAGCGAGCATGCGGTGGATGCAGGCTCCCGCGCCAAGCCCATGGCCGAGCTCGGCTGGCAAATGGTGGAAAAGATAAACAGTAGAGAATTCTCCGGGAGAGCAGCGTGAACTTCGATTACTCGCCGAAGGTTCAGGACCTGCGCCAGCAGGTCGCCGCGTTCATGAACGAGCACGTCCATCCCAACGAGCACAAATGGGAGGCGCACGTGCGGAGCGACAAGCGCTGGCAGCCGGTACCGGTCATCGAGGAGCTCAAGGCGAAGGCGCGCGAGAAGGGCCTGTGGAAACTGTGGCGGCCGAAGTCGCATGGCGGCACCCTTGCCAACCTCGAGTACGCGCCGCTCTGCGAGATCATGGGCCGCGTGCACTGGGCGCCGGAGGTCTTCAACTGCTCCGCGCCCGACACCGGCAACATGGAGACGCTGCTCAAGTACGGCGCGCCCGAGCACATCAAGCAGTGGTGCGAGCCGCTGCTCGAAGGCAGGATCCGCTCGGCGTTCCTGATGACCGAGCCGAACGTGGCCTCGTCCGACGCGACCAACATTCAAACCAGAATTCTTCGTGACAAAAATGAATACGTGATCAACGGGACGAAGTGGTGGTCGAGCGGCGCCGGCGATCCCCGCTGCAGGATCTACATCGTCATGGGCAAGACCGATCCCGACAACGCTTCGAGGCACAGCCAGCAGTCGATGGTGCTGGTCCCGGCCGACACTGCGGGCGTTCGGGTGCTGCGCCCTCTTTCGGTGTTCGGCTACGACGATGCGCCGCACGGCCACATGGAAGTCGAGCTGAAGAACGTGCGCGTCCCGGCGTCCAACGTGCTCCTCGGCGAGGGCCGCGGCTTCGAGATCGCGCAGGGACGCCTCGGGCCCGGGCGCATCCACCATTGCATGCGCCTCATCGGCCAGGCCGAGGTCGCGCTGGAGAAGATGTGCCGGCGGGCCAGCGAAAGGATTGCTTTTGGGAAATCCGTCGCCGACCAGGGCGTCACGCGGGAGCGCATCGCGCAGGCACGCATCATGATCGACTCGGCTCGGCTCATGGTTCTGAATGCGGCCTGGAAGATGGACAGCGTGGGCAACAAGTCGGCGAAGAAGGAGATCGCGATGATCAAGGTGCTCGCGCCCAACGTCGCCTGCCAGGTGATCGACTGGGCGCTGCAGGTGCACGGCGGCGGCGGCGTGTCGGACGACTTCGGGCTCGCTCGCGCCTACGCCAGCGCGCGCACTCTGCGCTTCGCCGACGGCCCCGACGAGGTGCATCGCAATGCCATCGCCAAGCAGGAGCTCGGCGAGCAGACCTCCATCGCCGAAGCGCTCGCGCTGCGGCGCGCCTAGGAGCGCAGCATGCGCATTGCCCTGCTCGACGACTATCAGAACGTCGCGCGCGAGATGGCCGACTGGGCCGGCCTCGGCGCAGATTGCGAGGTCGTTTCATTCCAGGACCACCTCAGAGACAACCACGCCATCGCGCGGCGGCTCCACGATTTCGAGGTCGTCATAGCGATGCGCGAGCGCACGCCGTTCCCCCGCGCGCTGCTCGAGAAGCTGCCGCGCCTGCGCCTCCTCGTCACCACCGGCATGCGCAACGCCTCGATCGACCTCGCGGCGGCGCGCGAGCGCGGCGTGGTCGTCTGCGGCACGCCCGGAGCGAGCGGCACCACCGGAGAGCTCACCTGGGGCCTGATCCATGCGCTCTTCCGGCAGATTCCACGCGAAGACCGCCTGGTGCGGGAAGGCAAGTGGCAGACCACCGTGGGCCTGGGGCTTGCCGGCAAGACGCTCGGTATCCTCGGCCTCGGCACCATCGGCTCGCAGGTCGCCAAGGTGGGGACGGCGTTCGGCATGGAGGTGATCGCCTGGAGCCAGAACCTCGACGCCGAGCGAGCGAGCCGTGCCGGAGCCAAGCGCGTCGAACGCGACGAGCTGCTCGCGCGCTCGGACGTCGTCACCATCCATCTCGTGCTGAGCGAGCGCACGCGCGGCCTGATCGGCGAGCGCGAGCTCGCCACGATGAAGCCCACCGCCTTCCTCGTGAACACCTCGCGCGGTCCGATTGTCGACGAGGCCGCGCTCGCCGCGGCGCTGAAGAAAGGCACGATCGCGGGCGCGGGAATCGACGTCTACGACAACGAGCCGATCGCGCCGGACCATCCGCTGCTCTCCGCGCCGAACACCGTGCTCACGCCGCACCTCGGCTACGTGACGCGCGAAGGCTACAGCGCCTACTTCCGCGGCGCGGTCGAGGACATCGCCGCCTGGCGGCGAGGCGCGCCCGTGCGCGTGCTATGACTTACTGCCTTGCCGCTGCCCGGCGGCAAGGCGGATAGTTTGTCCCCTTCCAGTACAAACAAGAACAAAGGGGGACACCGTGAAATTCTTCGCACTGGCTCTCGCCGCGCTGCTCGCCGCCGGGTGCAGCTCGATCGGCCATGAAGTCGCGTCGGGAGTCAACAACTCGCAGTTGAAAAATACGCTCGGCAAGCCGTACACCCAGGTGATGTACGAGCGGCCGGATTTCGGCAAGCTGATCGGGCGCGAGACGCTGCCGAACGGCGACCAGGTGATGAAGCACGTCGGCGAATTCGGCCAGTCGACGAGCAATGTCGGCGGCATCTACGGCAAGCAGAACCAGGAGGCGCGGGTCATCTACTTCCGCGTGGACCGGAAAGGCGTGATCAAGGACTGGGCCACCGAGTTCTACAAGGCCGGGTCCTCCACCTGCTGGGTCGGGATCTGCAGCGGCGCCAAGATGGAGCAGGTGCCGGCGGAGGAATTCGACAAGATCGTCAAGACCTCGAACGGCCAGTCGCTCGAG
>DATLUZ010000012.1:0-11933 GCA_035577785.1 Burkholderiales bacterium
GCCAGATGTAGCCCGGTGGCTTGCCGACGGCGCCGCCGGTCACCCACAGCGCTCCGGCCGCGTCGAGCGCAAGACCGGTCGCCGGCGCAGGCAGGCGCGCGAAGGTCTCGGTCTTGCCGCTTCGCGGATCGTAGCGCTCCACTCGATCGTGCGAATGCAGGGTGACGAACACGAATCCGTCGGCATCGACGGCGAGGTTCTCTGCAAAGGATCCCACCGGCCAGGAAGCGACCACAGCGGCGTGAACCGGCGCCCACCGGCCACCGTCGTGGCCCGGAAACGCTTCTGGAGCTTCGGAAGGGCGCTGTACTTCTTGCGTGGATGGGTTGCGCATGGAAATACCGGGGCCTGGAAATCGGAAAGGAAGTTAGAGCACGCGGCTGCGAAAGAATTCCGCTCCTGGGCGGTGTAGCCCATCCCGCGCCCCGTGCGCGGTTATTTTCCGGAATTCAGACCTGGCGCGTGAGGTGCCAGCCGGCGCAGTTGCGGCAGCGGTAGGCGCCGAGCGGGCCGGGGCTGCGGCGCTCTATGCAGCGCGCCGCCATGACGAGCGCATCCACCTGCGACCAGTAGCGGCGCTTGCTGAGGCAGCTGCGCTCTTTATAGCCCGGCGCGGTGGACGCGCCCGGCTTCAAACCGGCATGATGTTCGCGGCGGACGGACCCTTGGGACCGTCGACCACGTCGAACTGCACCTGCTGGCTTTCCTTGAGGGACTTGAAGCCGCTCATCTTGATGTTGCTGTGATGGGCGAAAAGGTCCTTGCCGCCGTCATCCGGCGTGATGAACCCGAAGCCCTTCGCGTCGTTGAACCACTTCACTTTGCCTGTAGCCATTTCCGTTCCTATCTCTGAATCGTTACTACGAGACTGTTCCGAGCCCCGCTAGCGGGCACGATGATCAAGGGAGGGAACTCGACTGCCACTACAGGCACCGCTTTGCGCGGCGATGGAGGGAAGGTTCATTCACTGCTTGAGTATCCTGCGGCCCGCAAGGTAACACAGTTCAACTGCCGGCAGGCACTTATTTCTTCAGTGCCGCGGGCCTCCCCGGCCGCCGTGGTCGGTGCCCGGCGGGAAGCGCCTGGGCGCGCGCGTGGCGGTGGCTTCGAGAAGCAGCCCCACCGTCTGAGTGAAGACGTCGAGCGGCACCTCCTCGCGGCCCGCGATCATCCCGTCGAGGCGGGAGGTGGAGAGGTTGAGCGCATCGCCCAGCGCATCGAGCCCGCCGCAGATCTGCACCGCGCGGCGCAGCGCCGCCATCGGAACTTCGGAGTTCTTCATGAAGCCGCTAGCGTAACAGCTTGCCGTTCGGTCCGATCACCGTGAGGTCGATCTGGCCCCAGCCGCGGCGCTCCTTGGGCGAGTAGTTCACCGACACGCCGCCCAGGTCGTATTCGCCCATGGTGTTGAGGGCGTGCAGCACCTTCTCGCGCGTGGGATTCTTGCCGGCACGCTTGAGCGCCTCGACGGTGATCTTGCCGGCGACGAAGCCCTCGAGGGTCGAGAACGAGAGCGGCTCCTGCGGCGCGTACTGTTTCATCAGCTTCTGGTACTCGGTGACGAGCGGCAGGGTCGCGGTGAACGGGAACGGCACGGACTGCGCGATCACCAGGCCGCGTGCGTTCTGCTCGCCGGCGACCTTGACGACGTCGCCGGGGGGCACGATCGACATGGCGTAGAGCTGCGCGTCCTGCGCTTGCGAATTCTTGATCTGCTTGATGAACTCGAGGGCGTACTTGCCCGAGATCAGCATCAGCACCGAGTCGGGCGTTTCCTTCGCCACCGCCGCGACCGCCTGCTTCATGTTTGCGTCGAACTTGTCCTGCGCCTGGGCATCGATCGGAACCCACGCGACCACGTTGACGCCCAGGCTCTTCGTCTCCTGCTGGGCGAGCTTCATCATCGCCGGCCCGAAGGTGATGTTCCAGTAGACCACCGCGAGCTTCTTCTTCTGCGTGTTGGCCGCTTCCTTGACGAGGGCGACGACCTCGTCCGGATAGCCGGAGCGGAACGGGAAGAAATTCGCCGCGCCGACGATGCTCTTGTCCCCCTGCAGGGGCGCGATCAGCGCGATGCCGGCCTCGCCCGGGAGGTTGGCCTTGGACACCTCGGTGATGCCGCCGGTGTTGACGAAGCCGGCGAGCGCGACCACACGCTTGTCGGCGATGTATTCCCGGGTGATCGAGACCATCTTGCCGGGCGTCAGGTCGTCGTCCTTGGTGACGAGCGTCACCTTGTTTCCGCCGACGCCGCCGGTGGCGTTGACGTAGTCGAAATACGTCTTGATGCCGGCCTGGAGGCCCTTGGCATTGGCGGTCGTGGCCGGATTGCTGATCGCGGCGGCCTGGCCGACGAGCAGCTCCTCCCCGAGAGCCGGCCTGAGCGCCGAAAGACCCAAAAGAAAGGCAACGGCAAGCGGGACGACAGGAAACGGGCGGTGCACGGACATGCTTGTTTTCTCCCCTAAGAAGGGCTTGAATAGCATTTGTGAGGATTGGACAAGAAGGAAAATTGCCAGTCCCTCCGAGAAATGGTGGCTGTCATGAAACTTGCGTCATGGTTGCTGCGAAGTGCGGCACTTTTCCTGGCGTTTCCGCTCGCCGCCTCGGCGACGATCTACAAGTGGACCGACGAGCACGGCACCACGGTCTACTCGAACCGGGCGCCGGCGGCCGAGGCCAAGGTGTCGAACGTGCAGGTCGCGCTGGAAGACGAAAGGCCGGCCGTCGCCGCCGCGCCCAGTCAAGCAAATCCGAACGAGCTCCAGCAGCGCGTCCGGGCGCTCGAGCAGCAAGTGCAGTCGCTGCAGAATCAGCCTGCCGCCGGCGCGCCGTATCCAGCCCAGGTGCCGCCGCCGGTCAGCTACTACCCGCCGCCTGACTATTACCCGCAGCAGTCGGACTACCCGCAGGCCGACTACGCATCGATGTACGGGTACGGCTATCCCGGGTACGGCTATCCCTACTACCCGTACTACTCCACCATCGTGGTCACGGGCAGAAGGCCCTTCCGGCCGGTGCACGTCCACCCGGTGCACGGATTCCAGCGCCCCGTGGCCGTGCCTCGCGGCACTGTGGCCGTGCCCCGCGGCACGACGGCGGGCGTGCGCTCCATGCCCGTGAGCAGCTTCATGGGCGGCTCGGGTCGCCGTTAAAGCGCGGTTCCAGAACGCACACCCAGGCGCGCTCTACTGTCCGTTCGCGCATGAACCCTAGGGGAGGAGTGACTATGAAAATATTGGTCGCCGCATTCCTTGTTGCCCTCGCACAGCCGGCCATCGCGGAGCAACCGAAGCACCGGCCGATAAGCGTGAAGACGCCGGATGGCCTGACCATTTCGGCGCAGGAGTGGGGCAGCCCGTCCGGTCCGGAAATCCTGTTCATCCATGGTTTCTCCCAGAGCTACCTGTCGTGGATGCGGCAGGTCGACAGCGGTCTCGCCGCAGAATTTCGCATGGTGACCTATGATCTGCGCGGCCACGGCAATTCCGACAAGCCGCTCGATCCGGCCCGCTACCGGGATTCCAAGGCATGGGGCGACGAGGTCCAGGCAGTGATGGACGCCGCAGGCTTGAGACGCCCGGTGCTGGTTGGCTGGTCCTATGCCGGCCGGGTGATTTCCGACTACGTCACCACCCATGGCGCCGGCAGGCTCGCGGGCATCAACTTTGTCGATGCCAGCATCAAGGCGGATCCGGCTCTCGCCGGCGACAATCTCAAGAACCTGCCTTTGATGGCATCGGAGGATCTCGCCACCAACATCGCGGCGACGCGCGCCTTTGTGCGCGGCTGCTTCTCCAAACAGCCGACCCCCGACGACTTCGAGGTCATGCTCTCGTTCAACATGATGGTGCCGCCCAAGGTCCGGGCCGGGCTTGGCGGTCGCCCGCTGGATGCGACCGCCGTGATGTCCAAGCTCAAGCTGCCGGTCCTGGTGACTCACGGCGCGGAGGATGGCAACTCCAAGGTGGGCAACGCCAGGTACACAGCTTCGGTGATCCCCGGCGCGAAGCTTTCGATCTATGAAGGCATCGGGCATGCGCCCTTCTACGAGGATGCCGCCCGCTTCAACGCTGAGCTGGCCGCTTTCGTGCGCGCGGCCAACAAGACGAAATAATCCAAATCTACTTGCCGCTCAACTTGAGCTTCTTCACGAGCTCCGCGGTGCTTTCCACCTCGTTCCTGATCAACGCGCCGAACTCCTCCGGCTGGCTGCCCACCGGCGCGGTGCCCAGCTCGAGAAAGCGCTTTTTCACTTCGGGGCTATTCAGGGCGTTGACGACCGCGCGGTGGATCACCGCGATGACGTCCTTCGGCGTATTGGCCGGCACCAGGAAGCCGTTCCAGAGATTGAATTCGTAGTTCGGATAGCCCGACTCGGCGACGGTTGGAACCTCGGGAAGAGAGGGCAGCCTCGCTTTCGACGTCACGGCGAGCGCGCGCACGCGGTTGGCACGCACATGGCCCAGCGCGACGCTGAGCGGCGAGAAATACACCGACGTTTCGCCGCGCACGACCGAGAGAAGCGACTCGCCGCCGCCCTTATAGGGCACGTGCCTCAGGCTGATGCCCGCCTGGGCGTTGAAGAGCTCCGCGGCCAGAAACGTCACGGTCCCGGTACCGGCGGAGGCATAGTCGAGCGGCCTCGATTTCGCGAGCGCCACGAGCTCCTGGATCGAGGTTACCGGCACGGAGGGATGGACCAGGACGATATGCGGCGAGGAGTCCACCTGCGTGACCGGCGCGAAGTCGCGCAGCAGATCGAAGCCCGGGTCCTTCTGCAGGGTGGCGTTCGCGGCCTGCGCGTTATTGATCAGGAGCCAGGTGTAGCCGTCGGGCGGCGACTTCGCCGCGGCGGCGGTGCCGATATTGCCGCTTGCGCCGGCGCGGTTCTCGACCACCACCTGCTCGCCGAGCACGGCAGGCAGCGCGGCCGCGACGAGCCGGGCGGTCGTATCGGCGCCGCCGCCGGGGGAGCTCGGAACGATGCAGCGGATGGGCTTCGACGGGAACGGCTGCGCGGCGCCCGTCGTGCTGATCAGTAAAAGCAGAAAAACGGCCAGCAGCCTCATTTGCCCTCCTCTCGCTCCGGGCTTAGCGGGCGCCGTGCGAGGCGATCGCGACCACGGCCGGCCTGCCGGAACGGTTGCTCCAGGCGTGGTTGGTACCCCTTTGGATCACGAACTCGCCCGCCTTGAGCGTGACTTCCTGCGTATCCAGCACCAGCGCGATCTCGCCCTCCAGCACGATGCAGAAGTCGAGCGCGCGCGTTTTCTGCATGTAGGGATGCGGCGCCTTGGGCGAGTAGGTCGACGCGCTGCTCGCGCCCATCGACTTGAAGTACGCCGCGACTTCGGCGGCGCCCGCCTTGCCCTTCCACGCCTCGTCCGGCGGGAAGGTGAAGACGTTGAGCACCGATCCGGCCGCCGGCGGCATGAAGGTGTACGGCAGGTGCAGCGTCTCGAGGACCAATCTCGCCGGCGCGCGGTCGGCGACCCACATCCGCTGCATCGCGAAACCGGGCCGCGCGGGGTCGATGCGCACGTCGGGCGACGGCGCGTCGCTCACGAGGCTCGAGCGCCCGGGCTCGCGGTCTATGGCCACGACGCGACGCGCCGGCTTCACGCCCGGCGGCAGCTTCTGGTCGGGCTTGGGCTTCATGACCGGGTCGCTGCCCTGCGCGGTGCCCGCGGGCCCGTCGGCGAAATCGGCGTCGAACATGTCGAAGGCCATCAGGCAGCCGGTCCTCGAGCTGTCCCACAGATGCCACGCGCCGACGTCGACGACGACATCTCCGGGCTTGAGGACGAGCTTGCCGTCGTCGAGCTCCATCACGCGCTCGCCGGAAAGGAGGATCCCGTAGTCCACCGACTTCGTCTTGTGCATGTAGGAGCGGTTGTAATGGTTGCCCCCGCCGCGATCCCAGGTGCGGCCGTGCGGCTCGGGCGCCTTGTAGGGCTCGTTCGGCGGCGATTGCTCCGTTTTGGCAAGCCAGTGCACGACGCGCAGATGGCCCCCGCCGACCGGCCCCGGAAACTCGTCGTTCCACGTGCCCGCATCCTCGGCGCCATCGAGCGGCGGCGGCGTTTCACGCCACACCCAGAAATCCGTATGCCCTCTGCCCGGGAACTTGCTCTCGTGCGTGCCCGGCGCCGGGCCATCCCAGATCACACGGGAGCGGCCGCGCTCGTCGTTTCCGGTCACTACTCGCCGGATCGGTGTAAGTGCCATGCCCGGCTCCTATCGCGGCTCGTGATCGATCTGCACGGCCTCCAGAAAGCGGGAGACCAGGTTGTAGGCGCCGATCGTCGCCGTCAGCTCGACCAGCTCGCGCGCGTCGAAGTGAGGCTGGAGCGCATCGAACACGGGGGCCGGCACGTGGATCACCTTGGTCATCGAGTCGGTGTAGGCGAGCACCGCACGCTCGGCCGCATCGAAGGCCTTCGAGGTCTCCCAGTCGCGCAGCGCGTCGATCTTCTCCCGGCTCACGCCGTCCTTCAGGGCGAAAGGAACGTGGGCCTGGTATTCATAGTCCGCGCCGTTGATGATCGCTATGCGCAGGATCGAGAGCTCGCGATAGCGCCCCGGCAGCTTGCACTGCTGACGCACCGCCGTCAGAAAAGTCAGCCAGCCGTTCGCGATCGGCGGGCTGTTGAGCAGCATGCGATACAGGTTGGCCAGCTTGCCGCGCTCTTTGCGGATGCGGGCGGCAAGCGCCTTGACTTCGTCGTTGCGGTTTTCGTCGGCGTAGGGTATCCGCGCCATGGTGTGCGCTCCTAGGGTCGGTGTCGGCATAGGGTAATGGAACGCCCGCCTATTTTTGAAGTTTCTTGGCCGTCTCCTTCAGGATCTGAACGAAGCGCTGAACGGCGGGCGGAAGGTACGTTTCGTGCCGGTATATCACGCCGATCGGGCGCTTCCAGGTCAATTCCCCGATCGCGAGCGCTTTCACGCCTGACCCCGGTCCAGCCTCGCGAATTGCGCTGCGCGAGGTGAAATTGAGCAGATCCGACGCCGACACGATGCGCTGCCGCAAACTGGTCGAGCGCGATTCGAACGCCACGCGCGGGAGCGGCAGGCCGGCGTCCTGGAGCACGCGGTTCAGTTTCTGCGACGCGCCCAGCACCGGCTCCGTCAGCGCCCAGCGCTCTTCGCGCAGGTCTTCGAGCTTGACGTCCTTCTGCGTGGCGAGGCG
Source organism: Burkholderiales bacterium (assembly GCA_035577785.1). Lineage (GTDB taxonomy): Bacteria > Pseudomonadota > Gammaproteobacteria > Burkholderiales > SG8-39 > SCGC-AG-212-J23. The sequence continues at coordinate 7,196 of DATLUZ010000012.1, forward strand.
GTGCCCCGGCGCGACGCACACGACGAACTCGTCGTCGCAAAGCTCTTCCTGCACCACGCCTTCGAGCGGCGTGGGGCGAAAGTAGTTGACGACGAGGTCGAGCTCGCCGTCGACCAGCGCAGGGACCATGACGTCGTTGTCGGAGACGACGACTTTCACGGCCGTCTTGGGTGAATCCTTCAGCAGCGCGGCGAAAGCGCGCGACAGGAACTGCTCCGAGATGGCCGCGCCGACGCCGATGCGCAGGTAGCCGACGCGACCCTGGCTGACTTCGGCGATCTCGCGCGAAATGTTGCGCAGCGAGAGGCGCAGCTCGCGCACCCGCAGGAGCAGCGCGGATCCTTCTGCGGTGAGCTCGACGCCCTTCGTGGTGCGCTTTACGAGCCTTGCTTCCAGGGTTTGCTCGAGCCGCCGCAAGCTCTTGCTGAGCGCCGGCTGGCTCAAGCCGAGCGCCCCGGCCGCACGCCCGAGGTGCCCGTGCTCGGCAATTACCGCGAAGTATTCGAGGTCGCGCAGCTCCAAGCCGATAACCCGGATTCATGGCGCATGGAAAGCGGGATGATTGAGAGGAGTTGGGCGCAGTGTCAACATCGGCGCCCATGGAGATCAACCGGAAACTGATTGCTGCTTTCGTCATGCCCGTCACCCTGCTCGGGGCACAGGCTGCGTTCGCGCAGAACTATCCCGCAAAGCCGGTGCGCATCATTACCGCCGGCGCCGGAACCTTCCATGACATCGCGACACGCCACCTCGCCCAGCGCCTCGGCGAGCGCTGGAATCAGGCGGTCGTGGTCGAGAACCAGCCCGCCGCGGGCTTGACGATCGGGACCGGGATGGCGGCACGCGCGGCGCCGGACGGATATACGCTGGTCATGGCCGACCGCACATCGCTTGCGGCCGCACCCAGCCTCTACAAGAGCCTGTCCTACGATCCGGCGCGCGATCTCGCGCCGATCACGCTCGTCGCGGTTGCGCCGTTAATGATGGCGATCCATCCCTCCATTCCGGCATCCAACCTGCGCGAGTTCGTCGATTACGCGAGACGGCAGTCGAGCGCAATGCCATACGGATCGGCCGGCCCGGCGACGGTTTCCCACATCGCGGGAGAGCTTTTCCGCCATCTGACCGGCGTCGACCTCACGCCCGTCCATTACAAGGGCGGCGGGGCGGCCGTTGCGGCGCTTCTGGGCGGCGAGGTGAAGGTCTCGTTCGGAAACGTTCCGAACTTCCTCCCGCACGTCGGCGCCGGAAGGATCAAGGCGCTCGCCGTGATGAGCGCCAAACGCTTTCCCGGCGCGCCGGAAGTGCCCACCGCCGCCGAAGCGGGGCTGCCGGGATTCGAGGCCGAGCAGTGGGTAGGCATGCTGGCGCCTGCGCGCACGCCGAGCGCCATCGTCGAAAAGCTCAATCACGACATGGTGGAGGTGCTGCGGTCGCCCGCCATGCGGGAGGCGATGCGCGCGCAGGGCGCGGAAGCTGCCCCTGGTACACCGCAGCAATTCACCGCGTTCATCGCGAGCGAAGCCGCGAAAGCACGGCAGATCATCGAAATCTCCGGGGTCCGCCTGAACTGAATGGCCGCGTACAACGCCTCCATCACGTCGGCGCAGGCGGCGCTGATCGAGCGTGCGCCGCTGTTCTTCGTGGCAAGCGCCGATCCGCGCCTGGCGAAAGGGCCGAACGGCGAGGGACCGGTCAATATCTCGCCCAAGGGGGGCGTGCGCTTGCACATCCTCACTCCGAACCGCGTCGCCTATCTCGATCGTCGGGGAAGCGGCAACGAAACAGCGCGCCATGCTCTGTCGGGCGGTCTCGTCACGCTCATGGCGTGTTCCTTCGAGGAACGCGACGCGGCTATCGTGCGCCTGTACGGCACCGCGCGCATTCTTCCGCTCGAGTGCTCGGCCATCGCAGCGAAGGAAACTGGCGCCGCTGCGCAGTGGCCGTCGCGTCAGGTGGTCGAGATCGATGTCCACACGGCGGCGACGAGCTGCGGTTACGGCGTACCGGTCATGAGCTTCGTGCGCGAGCGCCGCCGTGACGATCGAGGCAGGCGCTACAAGGAATAGCGGTCAATGCGCGCCGGCTGCGGCGCCGCCGCCCTTCCCTTTCGGCGGGCGCGCGATCCACAGGAGCGGGATCAGCACCACCAGCAGGATCGCCGAGGCATAGAAGAGGTCGAGCGCGGAGAGCGTGAAGGCCTGCTGGTTCACGAGCTGGTTGAGAAACGCGTACTGCGCCTCCTGCGGCATGCCGAGCGCGCCGAGGGACTGGAGCGTCGAGGCGGTGGCCGGATCGCCGGGCGTCAGCCGCTCCACGATGTGGGCGTGATGCACGGCGGCGCGGTTCTCCCACAGCGTGGTGGCGATGGAAGTCGCGAACGCGCCCGCGGTGATGCGCAGGAAGTTGTTCAGCCCCGAGGCGGCGGCGATCTGGTCCTGGCGCATGCCGGCGAGGGCGAGCGACACCAGCGGTATGAAGAAGCACGACACCGCCGCGCCCTGCAGGATCGTCGGCACGACGAGCGTCCAGATGTCGACCTGCGCGGTGAAGTGCGAGCGCATCCACGCGACGACGGCGAAGATGACGAGCGAGGTGGTGGCGAGGAGCCGCGTGTCGATGCGGCCGCCGAAGCGCCCCACGACCGGCGTCAGCACGAGCGCGAGGAAACCGACCGGCGCAAGCACCAGGCCGGCGTCGGTGGCGGTGTAGCCGAGGTACTGCTGCAGCCATAGCGGCAGCAGCACGATGCTGCCGAAGTACGCCGCGTAGGCGAGCGAGATCGCGACGGTGCCGGTGGAGAAGTTGCGGTCGCGGAACAGCGACAGGTCGACCACCGGGTGCTCCTCGGTGAGCTCCCAGACCAGGAAGAGGCAGAACGAGAGCGCGGCGGTGATCGCGAGCGCGATGATCTCGGGCGAGGCGAACCAGTCGAGGTCCTTGCCCTTGTCGAGCGTGAGCTGCAGCGATCCCACCCAGAGAACCAGGAGCGCGAGGCCCACCGCGTCGATCGGCCGCTTGACGCGCTCGGTCTCGCGGCCGCGGTACATCACCCAGGTCATGCCGAGCGAGATGATCCCGACCGGCACGTTGATGAAAAAGATCCACGGCCAGGCGAAGTTGTCGGTGATCCAGCCGCCGAGCACCGGGCCGACCACCGGCGCGACGAGGATGGTGAGCGAGAAGGTGGAGAGCGCGATGCCCGCCTTCTCGCGCGGGTAGGTGGAGAGGAGCAGCGTCTGCGAGAGCGGGATCATCGGCCCGGCGACCGCGCCCTGCACCACGCGGAAGAACACGAGCATCGGCATCGAGATCGCGAGGCCGCAGAGGAGCGACGCCACCACGAAGAGCGCCGTGGTGGCGAGGAACAGGCGCACCTGCCCGTAGCGCTCGGTAAGCCAGCCGGTGAGCGGCACCGAGATCGCGTTCGCCACGGCGAACGAGGTGATGGTCCAGGTGCCCTGGTTGGGCGAGACCCCGAGGTCGCCGGCGATCGCCGGGATCGACACGTTGGCGATCGACGTGTCGAGCACGTTCATGAAGGTGGCGAGGGCCACCGCGAGCGACGCGAGGACGCGCGCGCTGCCTTCGAGCGGCGGCGGGCCGCTATTTCCCGGCGATTGCGCCGCCACGGTTTACCGGAGATCTCATGCTGTTGTCTGCGATGATCCGCTCGATCACCTGGTCGGCCTCGGCGTCGATCGAGTTGAATGCCTGCGTCTCGTAGGCGGGCTTGTCGCGCGCGAGGCGCTGCAGGCGCTCGCCCGAGCGCTGGTGCGTGTCGACGTCGACGCGCATCGAGAGGCCGATCTGCAGCGGATGCGCCTCGAGCTCCTTCGGGTCGAGGGCGACGCGCACCGGGATGCGCTGCACCACCTTGATCCAGTTGCCGGTGGCGTTCTGCGCCGGCAGGAGCGCGAACGCGCTTCCGGTGCCCGCGCTGAAGCCCGCGACCTTGCCGTGGAACTCGACCGAGGAGCCGTAGGCGTCGGCGACCAGCGTGACCGGCTGCCCCGGCCGCAGGTCGGCGAGCTGGTTCTCCTTGAAATTGGCGTCGACCCAGACGCCCTCGAGCGGCACCACGGTCATGAGCACGTTGCCCGGCGCGACGCGCTGGCCCACCTGCACCGAGCGGCGCGCCACGAATCCGCCGATGGGCGCGGGAAGATCGGTGCGCGAGTAGGCGAGCAGCGCCTCGCGCACGCGAGCGGCGGCGTTCTTGACGTCGGGATGGTCGTGCACGTCGGTGCGATCGACCTGGGCGCGCTGCGCCTCGAGCTGCTTCCGGGCAGCGTCCAGCGCGGCGCGCGCCGAGCTGACGGCATCGATCGCGTGCTGCAGCTCTTCGCCCGACACCGCGCCGCTCGACTCGATCGAGCGCCGCCGCGCGAGATCCTGCTCGGCCCTGCGCAGCTCGGCCTCACGCATCACCACGTTCGCTTCGCCCTCGGTGCTCGTGGCGCGCAGCCCCCTCACCGAGCGCACCGTCTTCGCGAGCTGCGCCTCGGCCTGCTCGAGCGCCACGCGCGCATCGGACTTGTCCAGCTCGATCAGCCGCTGGCCGCTCTGCACGTAATCGGTGTCGTCGGCGTAGATCGAGCGCACGCTGCCGGCGACCTGCGGCGTGATCTGCACCAGGTTCCCGCCGACGTAGGCGTCGTCGGTGGTCTCGTGGTACTGCCCGTGCAGGAAATACCAGAGCGCGACCGCGCCGCCGGCGACGAGGAACACGGCGAGG
>DATLUZ010000013.1:0-12569 GCA_035577785.1 Burkholderiales bacterium
CCCGTGGCCGGCGGGGGGCGGCACCGATCTGCACCTGCGCAAGCTCGCCGAGCTCGCCTCCAAGCAGCTCGGGCAGCCGGTCATCGTGGAAAACCGCCCCGGCGGCAGCGGCATGAACGGCCCCGCGAACATGTCGAAGACCGCGAGGCCCGACGGCTACACGATCTCGCAGCTCACGATCACGGCCTTCCGCATGCCGCACATGCAGAAGGTCGACTGGGACCCGCTGGCGGATTTCACGTACATCATCGGCCTGGCGGGCTACACGTTCGGCATCGTGGTCAAGTCGGATTCGCCGCTCAAGTCCTTCGAGGACTTGATCGCGTACGCGAAGGCCAATCCCGGCAAGCTCTCCTACGGCACGCCCGGAACGGGCACGTCGCTTCATCTCGCCATGGAGGAGATCGCGGCGAAGGCGGGCGTGCAGTTCCTGCACGTGCCCTTCAAGGGGCAGGCCGATTCGGCGCAGGCGCTGATGGGGGGGCACATCATGGCGCAGGTGGATTCGACCGGCTGGGCGCGCCAGGTCGACGCCGGCACGTTCCGCCTGCTCGCGACGCTCGGCGACCGGCGCACGCGCTGGAACGCGCCCACGGTCAAGGAGCTCGGCATCGACACGGTTTCGAATTCGCCCTACGGCCTGGTCGGACCGAAAGGCCTGCCGCAGCCGGTCCTGAAGCGCCTGCACGACGCGTTCAAGGCCGCGAGCGACGACCCGGAGAACATGAAGACGCTGCAGCAGCTCGACCAGCTTTATTGGTACAAGTCGAGCGATGACTATGCGAAGTGGGCAGCCGAGAGGCTGCAGGCGGAGCGCGCCACCATCGAGCGCGTGGGATTGCTGGTCAAATAGGGGGCGCCATGAAATACCAGAGGATCCTTCTTGCATACAACGGCTCCAAGGACGGCAAGCGGGCGCTGCTCGAAATCGGTGACCTCGCGAGCTTCCTCAAGGCCGAAACGCATCTGCTCGCGGTGGCGAGCATGCCGCCGAGCCTCTTCCTCACCGAGGGCTTCGTGCCCGAGGAGCTGCTCGAGGAGGAGAAGAAGCGCACCCAGACCGTGCTCGACGAGGGGATCCGCAGCCTGCGCGAGCGCGGCTTCAACGCCACCGGCCATCTCGCCGTGGGCGAGCCGGTCGAGGAGATCTGCCGCCTGGCGAAGACGCTGCGGACCGACCTCATCGTGGTCGGCCACAACCAGACCACCTCCTTCGCGGCGCGCTGGTGGAAAGGCTCGGTCGGGGCATCGCTGCTCGATTACGCCCCATGCAGCATCCTGATCGCCATGTCGCGGACCTAGCGCAACGCAATTGATGCTGAAAGGCCGGCTCGAAGACGACCGGATGCTGACCGGTCGTGGACGCTACGTTTCCGACTGGAACCTTCCCGGGCAGGCGCACGCGCATTTCGTGCGCTCCGACCGCCCGCACGCCGAGATCGTCTCGATCGACCAGGCAGCAGCGCTCGCCAGCCCGGGCGTGCTCGCCATCTTCACCGGCGAGGATTTGAACGAGTTGAAGTCGTTGCCCGCGGCGCTGCCGGCGAAGGGCCGCGGTGGCACCGAGCTCATCAATCCCGGGCGGCCCGCCCTCGCGCAAGGGCGCGTGCGCTTCGCAGGCGACGCCGTTGCGCTCGTGGTGGCCGAAACCGCGGTTGCGGCGCAGGACGCGGCCGAGCTCGTCACCGTCGAATACCGCGACCTGCCGGCGGTGATCGAGGCCACGCAGGCGGTCGCGTCCGGCGCGCCGCGGGTCCACGATTCCGTGCCGGGCAACGTCGTGCTCGACTATGAGTCGGGCGATGAAGGAAAAACCAAGGCGGCGTTCGCAGCCGCCGCCCGGGTGGTGAAGCTGAGCGTGCACAACTCGCGCGTGGTCGGAAACCCGATGGAGCCGCGCGCGTGCCTCGCGGCGTACCGGCCGGAAGAGGGCATGTATCACCTCTACACCTGCACCCAGGGCGCGCCGATCATGCGCAACCAGCTCTCGGCGGTGCTCGGCGTGCCGCCGGAGAAGATCCGGGTGATCGCCGAGGAGGTCGGCGGCGGCTTCGGCGTGCGCTTCAACCTGTACCCCGAGTACTGCGCCGCGCTGTTCGCGGCGAAGGCGCTCGGCCGCCCGGTCAAGTGGACCGGCACCCGCTCGGAGGTGTTCCTGGCCGACGAGCAGGCGCGCGACGTCCTTTCGCAAGGCGAGCTCGCGCTCGATGCCTCGGGCCGCATCGTCGGGATGCGCTTCGACATGCTGGCGAACCTCGGCGCCTACCTCGCGCCCACCGGGCCTTTCATCAACACGATCGGCATCGTGAACTGCCTCTCGGGCGTCTACGACGTGCCGGCGACCTACGCTCGCATCCGGCTTGCGCTCACCAACACTGCGCCGATGGCGGCCTATCGCGGCGCCGGGCGCCCGATCATGTCCTACGCGATCGAGCGCCTGGTCGAGCATGCCGCGACCGAGCTCGGCGTCGACCCGGCGGAGCTCCGCCGCAGGAGCTTCATCGCGAAAGAGCGCTTTCCCTATCGGATCGCCGCCGGATTCGAGTACGACAGCGGCGACTTCGCCGGGGTGATGCAAGACGCGCTCGCGGCCGCGGACTGGGACGGGTTTTCTCGAAGAAGGGACGAAGCCAAAAAGCGCGGCAGGCTGCGCGGCCGCGGCATGTCGACCTACATCGAGGCGACCGGCGCGGGATTCGCGCCGCAGGACCAAGTTGAGCTGCGCTGGAATGAAGACCAAACGCTGACCCTTTACGCGCCCACGCACAACCACGGCCAGGGCCAGGAGACCACCTTTGCCCAGGTGGTGACGCGCGAGCTCGGCGTGCCGCTCGAGTCGCTGCGCCTGCGCACCGCCGGGCCGGAGTTCTATCTCACCGGCAACGCGACCGGCGGCTCGCGCTCGCTCCTCGCAGTGGGGAGCGTGCTGATGCTTGCCGCGCGCGAGATGGTGAAGAAAGGCTTCGCCGTGGCGGCCGAGGAGCTCGAGGCGGCCCAGGCCGACCTCGAGTTCGTCGGCGGCAGCTACCGCATCAAGGGCACCGACCGCGCGATCTCGATCCGGAGCCTCGCGCAGCGGCGCGCCGGTGAGCTCGATATCGCCTACGCCAACAAGTTCGGCGCCACTTTTCCGAACGGCTGCCACATCGCCGAAGTGGAGATCGATCCCGAGACCGGCGAGGCCGAGATCGCCTCCTACGTGGCCTGCGACGACGCCGGCAACATCGTCAACCACCAGATCGTCGAAGGACAGGTGCAGGGCGGCCTGACGCAGGGGGCAGGACAGGTGTTCAACGAGCTTGCGGTCTACGACCCGAGTACCGGCCAGCTTCTGACCGGCAGCTTCATGGACTACGCCATGCCGCGCGCCGGCCTGGTGTCGAATCTGAAGCTCCTGGAGCATCCTGTCCCCACCAAGCTCAATCCGCTGGGCGCGAAGGGCGTGGGCGAGGCCGGAGTCACCGGCTCGCTCCCCGCGCTGATGAACGCCGTGGCGGACGCGCTGCGCTCGGCCGGCGTGCCGCATTTCGAGCTGCCCGCGACGCCGCAGCGGATCTGGCAGGCGCTTCGGCGAGCGCGCTCCTGAGCGCGTCGAGCGCCGCCGAGCGGTGCCCCTGCCGCCACACCAGCTGGGTAGTCGAGCCCGCGATGTCCTTGGGCAGGGGATGGATGCGCACTTCGCCTTCAGGGCGCAACGCGCGGATCACCGACCTCGGCACCACGGCGATGCCGCAGCCCGCGGCGACGCAGGCGACGATGGCGTGGTAGGAGCCGTATTCCATGACGCGCTCGGGTGACACGCCGGCGCGCCCGAGCCAGCTTTCGAGGCGCAGGCGGTAGGAGCAGCCGGCGGCGAACGCGAGCACCGGCAGGTGCGCCGCGTCCTTCGCGCCGCGGATCGCCGCGAAGCCCTTGGGCGCGATCAGCACCAGCTCCTCGCTGAACGCGGCCTGCGTCTCCAGTCCCTGCGCGGTGAAGGGCTCGGCGACGAACGCCGCCTCGACATCTCCGCTCAAGACTCTTCCCACCAAAGCGCCGGAAGTGCCCGTCACCAGCTCGAGGCGCACCTCGGGGTAGGCGAGGTGATAGCGCGAGAGCACCGGCGGCAGCCGCGTCGCGGCGGTGCTCTCGAGCGAGCCGATGCGCAGCACCCCGCGCGGCGCGCCGCTTCTCAGCGCGGCGCGGGCTTCGGCGGAAAGCGCGAGCAGGCGCTCGGCGTAGGCGAGCAGCGTGCGGCCTTCCGCGGAGAGCTCGAGGCGCCGGCGCCGGCGGTGGAAAAGCTGCGCCCCCAGGCTCGCCTCGAGCTGCTTCACCCGCGTCGTGATGTTCGACTGCACGCGGTGCAGGCGCGCCGCGGCCCGGGTGATGCCGCCCGACTCGGCCACCGCCTTGAAGATCTGCAGCGCGACCAGATCCATGTTCTCTTTCCGTGAACGAACTCATCATAATTATTCATTTTTCAGGAACTCAAGGTCAATCTACACTGCGTCCATGTCCCCGGCCGCGGTCGCGGCGGCGGGCCTTGCCGCCCTCGCGGCCGGCATGGGCATCGGCCGCTTCGCGTTCACTCCGATCCTGCCGCTGATGCAGGCCGAGGGCACGCTCACGCTCGCCGGGGGCGGCTGGCTCGCCGCGGCCAACTACGCCGGCTACCTCGCCGGTGCGCTGACGTCGACGCTCGTCCCCGGGTCGCTCGCGGTGCGCGCAGGCCTGGCGGGCGTTGCCCTGTGCACGCTGCTCATGGGCCTCGATGCGCACTTGGCGAGCTGGATCGCGCTGCGCGCGGCCGCCGGCGTGGCCAGCGCGTGGGTGCTGATCCACGTCTCGGCGTGGAGCCTCGAGCGCCTCGCGCCGCTCCAGCGGCCGGCGCTGAGCGGCGCGGTGTACGCGGGCGTCGGCGCCGGCGCGGCGCTCGCCGGCGCCGTGTGCCTCGCCGCGCTGCATCTTCATCGCTCGGCAGACGCAGCCTGGATCGCGCTCGGCCTGATCGCGCTCGCCGTCGCAGCGCTGCTCTGGCCGGCCTTCGCCGGAAAAGCGCGCTCGGCAGCGCGCCCGAGCCCGTTCAAGTGGGATCGCACCTCGTTCCTCCTGGTGGCCTGCTACAGCGTGTTCGGCTTCGGCTACATCATTCCCGCCACGTTCATTCCCGCATTCGCACGCGAGTCGCTCGGCGACCCGGCCCTCTACGGCTGGGCCTGGCCGGTGTTTGGCGCAGCCGCGGCGGTCTCTACCGTGGCGGTCACGCCGCTGGTTCGCCGCCTGGGTGAAAGGGGCGTGTGGATCCTCGGACATCTCGTGATGGCGGCCGGGGTCGCCGCGCCGCTGGTGTTCTCCGGCATGGCGGGAATCGTGGTGTGCGCGCTTGGCGTGGGAGCCACTTTCGTGGTGATCACCATGGCCGGCCTGCAGGAGGGCCGTAGGCTCCGCGGCGCCAACGTGCTCGCTGCCATGACCGCCGGCTTCGCCACCGGGCAAATCGCGGGCCCCGCGTTCGTGAGCCTGCTCGTGCACGCCGGCGGCAACCCCTCGCTAGCGTCGGCTGCCGCCTGCGCGCTGCTCCTCGTCGCCGCGGCTGCGCTCGCTTTTTGGAGATCGCAACGATGAACGATCGCATGCCGCCCCTTGCCGCCGAAGTCCTGTCGGAGGAGCAGAAAAGTGCCGTCGCCGAGCTAGCAGCGGGTCCGCGCGGCGGCGTGCGAGGACCGTTCATTGCGCTGCTGCGCAGCCCGGAGCTCATGCGCCGGCTGCAGAAAGTGGGTGAGTACCTGCGCTATCAGAGCGCGCTCGAGCGCCGCCTGGGCGAGTTTGCGATGCTCATCGTGTCGCGCCAGCTCACGCAGCAATTCGAATGGCAGGTGCACTATCCGCTCGCCATTGCCGCCGGCCTGGCGAAGGACACCGCGGACGCATTGGCGCGCGGCGCTCGTCCCCGCGCGATGCAGGAGGACGAGGCGGCGGTGTACGACTTCTGCAGCGAGCTGCTGCAGGTCCACGGCGTTTCCGAGGACGCCTACGCCGCGGCGGCGGCGCGGCTGGGCGAAAGGGGGGTAGTCGACCTGGTGGGCCTGGTCGGCTATTTCATTACGGTTTCGCTCGTCATGAACGTCGCCCATACGCCGGCTCCGCCGCAGCGCGGCGTAGTGCCGTTGGAACCATTCCCGAGCTAGTCCGGCCGGACACGGGCCGGTTTTTTGCTGGGGCCGGCTATGCTGCCTGCACCGCTCGGGCGGGTCTACTCGCTCGTCCAGGATTCGATCGAGGCCTGGATGGAAGACTACGCGCCCAGCATGGGCGCGGCGCTCTCTTACTACACGCTCTTCTCGATCGCGCCGCTGCTCCTCATCGTGGTCGGGCTGGCCGGACTGGTGTTCGGCCCCGACGCGGCGCGCGGCGAGATCTTCGGCCAGCTGCGCGGGCTGATGGGCGACCAGGGCGCCTCGGCGATCGAGCACCTGCTCGCCGCCGCCGACAAGCCCGAGGGCGGGGTCATCGCGACCGTCACGGGATCGGCGATGCTGGTCCTCGGTGCGATGTCGGTGTTCGGCGAGCTGCAGAACGCCCTCGACCGCATCTGGCGCGCCCCGGCGCGCAAGAAAAGCGCCGGCTGGTGGAACCTGCTGCGCTCGCGGCTGCTTTCCTTCGGCATGATCCTCGGCATCGCCTTCCTGCTCATGGTCTCGCTCGTGGTGAGCGCGCTGCTGTCGGCGCTCGGCAAGTTCTGGGGACCGATGTTCAAGGACTGGGAAACCGCCGCGCACCTGATCGACATCGGCGTGAGCTTCGTGCTCGTCTCGGTGCTCTTTGCCATGATCTACAAGCTCATCCCCCGCGTGCGAATCGCCTGGCGCGACGTGTGGGTGGGCGCGGCGGTGACCGCCGCCCTCTTCGCTGCGGGCAAATTCCTCATCGGCCTTTACCTCGGCAAGAGCGGCGTGGCCTCGGCGTTCGGCGCCGCCGGCTCGCTCGTCGTGATGATGGTCTGGGTCTACTACTCGGCGCAGATTTTCCTGCTCGGCGCGGAATTCACCTGGGTTTTCGCCCATAGCTACGGCTCGCGCCGCGGCGAGCGCCGGCCGCGGCCCGAAGACTCGGCCGCGGTCGTCCCGGCGCGTTCGACGGGCCTCGCCGGCGGCGCGCGTTAGTCCAAGCGGACTAACGCAGACGTCGCGGATGGATCATTGCGGACCCATCTGACACTTAACGTATTGCCCCCAACATGTACATACGCAACAGTGCGTGCGTATGAGTGGATCATGGAAAGCGGCGATGTGCGGGGTGCTCACGGCACTGTGCGCGCTCGCGCCTCGCGTGGCCGCCGCGCAGTCCAATCCCGGCTTCGGTTCCAATCCTTTCGAGATGCGTGACAACGCGCCGGCGTACGCGATGAGCTTCGGCGGCGGCCCGGTGAGCAGTTTCGAGCGCGAGATGCAGGCCGATCTTTATTCGCTCGGCGCATTTTCGGGCCGCAAGAGCGTGGACCGATACGAGCGCTCGGCAATCGAGCGTCCGCAGCCGTGGCAGTTCTACGGCCGTCTCGGGCCGCTCAACTTCGTGAACCGCCTCGATCAAGCCGATTCGGGCGTGCAGTTCCGATTCAGCCGCACCGGCCCCAGCCTGACCGGCCGCATCTACATCGGCATCCACCGCACCTGGTAACCCTAGCCACCCTGAAGAGGGACGGCGCCCATTTTTCTCGGCTGCGAAAGCGGCGCTGCAGGCTTTGACTTGGGCGCCGCTTCCTGGCGGCGGTACTTGCGCAGGAAGTCCGGCAGCCAGGGGCGCGCGGCGATGAGCAGCGTGATCGGGCTGCGCTCGCTCGAGGGCAGCGCCGCGTCGTCGTTGCGCATGCCGGAGAACTCGGCGGCGGTCTTGCGCAGGCGCGCGAGGAGCGTGCTCACCGAAGACTTCGACAGCGCACCGTTGGCAAGCACCATCAGCTCGTGCTCGCCGTCGAAGCTGGAGCGGAAGAAATCCCCTACGCCGTGCGCCTTGAAGAAGCGCTGGATCGGCCCGTCCGGGATCCAGGCGAAGGCCCGGCTCACCAGCAGCCGGACGCGGTTGTTCGGCATGAGCTCGATGAATTTCAGCTTGTCGAGGCGCGCGAGCAGGCGCGTGCACTCGGCCGCGTCGAGCTCGAACAGGGCCATCATCTCGTCGAACGAATAGTGGTTGAGGCAGAGCAGTGCCACAAGCATGAGCTTCTGGTTGTCGACGAACTCCTTTTCCTGCTCGAAGGAAAGCTGCGAGATCACCGCGTCGGGCGCGCCGAGCGAGCGCGCCAGGTCGGAGAACTCGATGCCTGCCACCTCGCAGATCGCGTCGATTCGCGACAGGGTGAACTCCTTCTGCGAGAACATGCGCTTGACGCTCGCCTCGCTCATGCCGAGGCGCTTCGCCACGGTGGCGTAGGTGATGTTGCGCCCGCGCAGCTCCCGCTTCAGGTTCTCGACCAGCGCTGCCGTTCTTGCCATTGCCAGACCCCCTCCGGACGCATTATCCAGAAAAAGCCGGCCACGGCTTTACCTCTTTGTCCAGTCCGCTGGGTCCGGTCCGCTCAGGTCACCAGGGCGTACCAGAATTCGATCGGCTCGGACGTGCGCGCGCGGGGCTCGCCGATCGAGATCACGCCGTGCTCGGGCAGCGGCACCTTCTCGTTGTGCAGGGCGACCTCCCGGCCGTCGGCGAGGGTCACGTAGGTGCCGTTGCTGCTGTGGTCGCGCAGGATGAAATCGCCCGCGCAGTGCTCGATCGTGCAGTGCTGGCGCGAGGCGGCGAGGCCCGCCAGCGCGATGTCGCATTCGTCCTCGCGGCCGAGCACCAGGGTCTGTTTCTCCCGCGAGCAGACGGCGAGCTGGTCGCCGCAGGTCAGCCTGAGCACGGCCATGGCGGTCCAGCCGGCCGGGCGCACGCCGATCTGGTGCCAGGACGCCACCTCGCAGACGTCGGGCTGCCCCGAGGCCGCCTCGCGCGTGGCATGCACGCGCTTCGAGAAATGGCGGAAAGCGGGATTCAGCTGCTCGGCGGTGAATTGGGAGGTGATGGTCTGGCCGTCGTGCGCCTGCTCGACCATGCGCAGCGCCAGCCGGACCGTGTCGTCGGCCAGCGCGCCCTTCACGACCGGGCCGCTGTGGAAGGCGATGTGGACGCCGATCTTGATGCCGTCGACCGGCGCGAGGGCGTCGATCTTCGCCTGCATCTTGGAGGCGGCGCTCGCCGCGGCGTCGGGGCTCGCGAATACCACCATGAGCTTGCCGCCGATCGTCTTGACTACGCGTCCACCGGTTGCTTCGGCGATACTGACGACCGCTCGTGCCAAGGCTTTGCGGGACGCTTCGCTGCGCTTGGTGCCGCTGGAGGGCTCTGCAAACAAGACGGTCGCGGTCCTGTTGGCTTGCATGGCCAATGTTTTACCAACCGGAACGCCGGACCGAGTATGAAATAATCATTGAGCACGGTTCGTGCCATTGCCTCGTTCGTGACCTAATGGACGATTTGGGTGATTGCTGCTGCGCGCTCGTGACCTAGTCGGCACTGCATGAAGATCGGCCTGATCGGAATTGGGCAGATGGGACGAGAAATGTCAGTCCGGTTGATCGACGCCGGCCACGACCTCGTCGTCTGGAACCGCAGCCCCGCGGCCGCCGGCAAGCTCGCCGGTCGCGCCCGCGTAGCGGGCCGCCCGGAAGAAGCCATGGATGTCGAGGTCGTGATCACCATGCTGGCGGACGACGCCGCGGTGGAGGCGGTGTGGCTCGCGCCGCGCATGCGGGCGAAGGGCGTGCACCTCAACATGGCGACCGTGAGCCTCGGGGTGGCGCGCGAGCTCGCTCGCCTGCAGGAGGACTACGTTTCGGCGCCGGTGTTCGGCCGGCCGCAGGCCGCCGCCAGGGGCGAGCTCGACATCATCGCCGCCGGCCCGCCTGCGGCGCTCGAGCGCTGCCGGCCGGTGTTCCAGCCGCTCTCGCGGCAGGTGTTCGTCGTGGGCACGAACCCGGAGCACGCCAACGCGGTGAAGATCGCGCGCAACTTCCTGCTCGCGACGGTGATCGAGAGCCTCGGCGAAGCATTTTCAATCATCCGTAAGCACAATGTCGCCCCCGATGCTTTTCTCAATATCCTGACGAGCACCTCGCTCGCCGCGCCGGCGTACCGGAACTACGGCAAGCTCATGGTGGAGCGCGCTTACGAGCCGGCGCAGTTCTCGATGGAGCTCGGGCTGAAGGACGTGGAGCTCGCGCTCGCCACCGCGCGGGAAAAGGGCATCTCGCTCCCCAGCGGGGAGCTGATCCGCGAGCACCTGCGGGCCGCCATCGAGCGCGGCCACCGGCACAAGGACTGGGCCGGGCTCGCCGAGCTCGGCGGCGCTACAGAATCCGGTTGAACCAGAGGAGCGACAGGCCGGCGGAGACGAGCATCGTGAAAGCCGCAAGCGCGGCGAAGAGCGCCGTGATCTCGGTCTCCTTGCGCTCGAGCACGAACTTCGAGTTGAGCGACTGGTAGATCTTCTTCAGGTCGACCGCGGTCCCGGCGTAAAAGTACTCGCCGCCGGTGAGATTCGAGATCTGCTTGAGCGTCTCCTCGTCGAGGCGCACCCGCATCGACCAGCCTTCGCCGACCAGGATCTCGCCGTTCGGCGTGCCCACGCCCACGGTGTAAACCCGGATGCCGCGCTCCGCGGCCATGCGCGCGGCCTCGATCGGATCGGGCCCGGTGGTCGCCTGCCCATCGGTGAGCAGGATGATCGCGGCGGACTTGTACGAGCCGGGCGGCACGGGCTTGGGCGGCGCCTTGTCGGCATCGCGCGGTCCCCCGGCGAGCGGGCCGCCGGGAAAGCCGCCGGGTCTCTGGCCGGGCGCATTCATGCGCGGATTGGTCGCGCGCAGGTCGAAGTCGACGTCGGGGAAGATGGCCTTGAGCGCGACCAGGATGCCGCTGCCGATGGCGGTGGCGCGCTGCAGCTGCAGGCGGTCGATCGCGGCGTGCAGGTCCTCGCGGCTGTTCGTGGGCGGCTGCACCAGCGACGCCGTTCCGGCGAAAGCGACGATGCCGACGCGCGTCGAGCGCGGCTGCTCGTTGATGAAGGTCTTGGCGGCATTCTGCGCCGCGGTCATCCGGTCGGGCTCGACGTCCTTCGCGCGCATGCTGCCCGACACGTCGAGAGCGAGGATGATGATCTCGTGCTGCGACGGCAGCCGCACCACCGCGGCCGGGCGCGCCACCGCCGCGATCATCACGACGAGCGCGAGGAGGAACAGGAGCGGCGGCACGTGGCGCCTGAACCGGCCGCTCGAGCCCATCGCCTCGCGCACCATGGTCAGGCTGGCGTAGCGCAGCGCCGCCCTGGCCTTGCGCCGCAGGATGAAGAAATAAAGTGCCACCAGGAGCGGCACCAGCGCGAGCAGCCAGAGGAATTCCGGCCACAGGAAGGTCATCGCACCGCCTCCAGGTGCGCAGCCCTCCGCGCCGCCTTGGCCGTCGCGCCCGCGGCGAGCTGGGTGCGGCGCTTGCGCAGGTCGGCGAAGCGCAGGATGGCGTCGGCGAGGGCATCGTCGGTGGCGAGCTCGAGCGCGTCGACGCCGGCGTCGCGGAACGCCTCGCGCAGCTCGAGCTCGCGGCGGCGCGCGAGCTCCGCGAAGCGCTTGCGGAAGCCCTTGTCGTGCGTGTCGATGAAGAGCTGCTCGCCGGTCTCCGCGTCCTGCATCACGAACAGGCCAATGTCGGGCAGCTCCATCTCGAGCGGGTCGTACAGGCGCACCGCGATGACCTCGTGGCGGCGCGCGAGCAGCGCGAGCGGCTTGGCCCAGCCCGGGGCGCTGATGAAATCGGACACCACGAACACGAGCGAACGGCGCTTCACCACCGAGAAGCCGCTGTGCAGCAATTCCTCGAGGCGCGTTCCGCCGGAGCGCTCGAGCCGCGGCCGCGATGCCATCGCGCTCATGAGGTGGAGCACGTGACGCCGGCCGTTGCGCGCCGGGATCACCTTGTCGACCCTGTCGCCGTAGAAGAGCGCCCCGACGCGGTTGCCGTGACGCGTGAGCAGGCGCGCCAGCACCGCGACGAAGTCGGCCGCAACCGAGCGCTTGCGCACCTCGCCCGAGCCGAAGTCGATCGACGGGGAGAGGTCGAGCAGGAACCACGCGTTGATGTCGCGGTCCTCGTTGTATTCGCGCACGTAGGGCGTCTGCAGGCGCGCGGTGACGTTCCAGTCGATGTGGCGCACGTCGTCGTGGTACTGGTACTCGCGCAGGTCGGCGAGGTCCAGGCCGAAGCCGCGGAAGAGTGTCCGGTAGTCGCCGTGCAGCAGCCCGTCAAGACGGCGAATAACCGTCCATTCAAGCTTCTTCAGCAGCTTCTCAAGATCCCGCGGCGACTGCTGCTCTGACATGTTCCAAAGGCTTCTGGGGGGCGGGAATGTTCTGCATGATGCGCTGGATGATCTCGTCGGGCGCGAGCGCGTCGGAGAGCGCCTCGTAGGAGAGCACCAGGCGATGGCGCAGCACGTCGGGCGCGAGGTCGGTCACGTCCTCGGGCAGCACGTAGCTGCGGCCGCGCAGGTGGGCGAGCGC
>DATLUZ010000014.1:0-37710 GCA_035577785.1 Burkholderiales bacterium
GTTCGACATCCTGCTCGTGGTGTCGCTGTTCTCGCCGAACAAGACGCGCGACACGCTGTTTCTCTCCAACTACAGTTCGATCAACCTGGTCGACGAGCTGAAGCGCGTGCCCGGCATCGCCGACGTCACCATCTTCGGCGCGCGCGACTACTCGATGCGCGTCTGGCTCAACACCGACAAGATGGCGCAGCTCGGCATTACCACTTCCGAGGTCGCCGCCGCGCTGCGCGTGCAGAACGCGCAGTACGCGGCCGGGCGCATCGGCACCGAGCCCGCGCCGCCGGGCCAGAACCTCGTCTACACCGTCACTGCCGCCGGGCGCCTGGTCGAGCCCGAGCAGTTCGGCGAGATCGTGGTGCGCGCCACGGGATCGCCGACGGCGGGGCCGTCGGGGGCCCCGGTCGGGGTGCTGAAGCTGAAGGACATCGCGCGGATCGAGCTCGGCGCGCTCAACTACGACACCTCCAACACGCTCGACGGCCAGCCCACCATCGGCATGGCCACCTACCTGCAGCCCGGCGCCAACGCGCTCGAGGTCGCGGGCCTGGTGCGCGACAAGATGAAGGAGCTGAGGCCCGCCTTCCCGCAGGACGTCGAGTACTCGATTCCGTTCGACACCACGCGCTTCGTCGACGCCTCCATCAAGGAAGTGAACACCACCATCTTCGAGGCGGCGCTGCTCGTGCTCGCGGTGGTGTTCCTGTTCCTCCAGACCTGGCGCGCGACGCTCATCCCGATGATCGCGGTGCCGGTGTCGCTGATCGGCGCCTTCGCCGGCCTCTGGCTGGTCGGGTTCTCGATCAACACCCTCACGCTCTTCGCGCTGGTGCTCGCCATCGGCATCGTGGTCGACGACGCCATCGTGGTGCTGGAGAACGTCGAGCGCCTGATGCGCGAGCACAACATGCCGCCGTTCGAGGCGGCGCTCGAGGCGATGCGCGAGGTCTCGGGCGCGGTGGTGGCGATCGTGCTCGTGCTGTGCGCGGTGTTCGTCCCGGTGGCCTTCCTCGGCGGCATCGCCGGCCAGCTCTACCGCCAGTTCGCGGTCACGCTCACCTTCGCGGTGGTGATCTCGGGCTTCATCGCGCTCACGCTCACGCCGGCGCTGTGCGCGCTGCTGATGCAGAAGGGCGGCCACCACGGCGGGCGCCTCGCGTTCATGTTCGAGCCGTTCAACCGCGTTTTCGCCTGGAGCACCCGGCGCTTCCTCGGCGGCGTGGAGCGGCTGCTCGCGCACCCGTTGCTCTCGCTCATCGGTTTCCTTTCGGTGATCGCGCTGTGCGTGGGCCTGTTCCTCATGGTGCCGTCGAGCTTCGTGCCCGCGGAGGACCAGGGCTACATCTTCGGCAACATCCAGCTTCCCGACGGCGCGACGCTCGAGCGCACGCGCAAGCTCACCGCGGCCGTGAGCGACATCGCGCAGAAGACGCCCGGGGTCCAGACCGTGATGGGCATCGTGGGCTTCGACCTCCTCGGCGGCGGCAACAAGACCAACACCTCGACGCTCTTCATCCCGCTCAAGCCCTGGGAGGTGCGGCCCGATGCCCCGGCCGCACGGGTAGCGCGCGAGGTGGCGAGTAAAAGCGCGCCGCTCCGCGACGGCATGGTGATCGCTTTCAATCCCGCGGCGATCCGGGGCTTGGGCACCGCCGGCGGCTTCGAGCTCTACCTGCAGGCGCGCACCGACCCCGACCCGCGGCGGCTCTTCCTGGTGACCCAGGCGTTCCTCGAGGACCTGCGCCGGCATCCCGAGCTCACCGCGATCAATTCCTTCTACCGGCCCACGGTGCCGCAGCTCAGGGTCGAGGTCGACCGCGAGAAGGCGCTGTCGCTCGGCGTGCCGGTCCAGGACATCTTCGATGCCCTGCAGAGCACCATGGCGGCGCTCTACGTGAACGACTTCAACAAGTTCGGCCGCACCTACCGCGTGCAGATCCAGGCCGACGCGCCGTTCCGCTCGCAGCCCGAGGACCTCGGCGCGGTGTACGTGCGCTCCGCGATGACGCGCGAGATGATCCCGCTGAAGTCGCTGATCCAGACCTCGAACGTGGTCGGCCCGGAGCAGCTCGAGCGCTTCAACGGCTTCCTCGCGGCGCGCGTGCTCGGCAACGGCAAGCCGGGCGTGTCCTCCGGCGAGGCGATCCGCGCGGTCGAGGAGGTCGCCGCCCGCGCGCTGCCCGAGGGCTACACCATCGCGTGGTCCGGCCAGGCGTACCAGGAGAAGCGCACCGGGCGCCAGTCGGCGATCGCCTTCAGCCTCGCCATCGTCATGGTGTTCCTGATCCTCGCCGCCCTCTACGAGCGGTGGCTGCTTCCCTTCGCCGTGGTCATGGCAGTTCCATTCGCTGTCGCGGGTGCCCTCACACTGGTTTTTTTAAGGGGGCTGGAGAACGACATTTACTTCCAGATCGGCCTCGTGGTGCTGATCGGCCTCGCCGCCAAGAACGCGATCCTGATCGTCGAGTTCGCCCAGCAGGGCTTTCTCGAGGGCAAGAGCGCCGCCGAAGCCGCGCTCAACGCGGCGCGGCTGCGCTTCCGGCCCATCGTGATGACCTCGCTCGCGTTCGTGCTCGGCGTGATGCCGCTCATGATCGCGACCGGCGCGGGCGCCGGCGCGCGCCGCTCCATGGGCACCGGCGTGGTGGGCGGGATGCTCGCCGCCACCTTCGTCGCGACGATCTTCGTGCCGCTGTTTTTCGTCGTCGTCGCGCGCCGCAAGAAGCCGCGCGCGACCGCGCAATGAAAAGGCGGGCCAAGAATCAGGGACGGACCACGTTTTTCGTGGCGTTGGCGTTTCTCCTGACCAGCTGCACGACGGTCGGCCCCGACTACCAGCGGCCCGTGATGGAGGTTCCCAACGAGTACCCCGTGCCGGCCGAGTCGGCCGAAGCGCTCCCCGTCGCCGAAGGATGGTGGAGCCTCTACAGCGACGCCACGCTCGACGAGCTGATCGCCGCGGCGCGCACGAGCAACGCCGACATGCGCCTCGCCATCGCCCGGGTGAGCGAAGCGGCGGGACTGCTGCGCGAGGCGAACGCGGCGTACTACCCGGAGGTGACGGGAAGCGCTTCTGCCACCCGCACCGGCGTGAGCAACGTCGTGATTCCGCCGCCGCAGCCGGGCATCCCGGTCAGCCGCAACCAATATCAGATCAGCGCCTCGACCAGCTTCGAGCTCGACTTCTGGGGAAAATTCGCCCGAGCGAGCGAGGCCGCGCGAGCCAACTTTGCGGCGACGCAGTTCTCGCGCGACGTGGTGGAGCTCACGCTCGCGGGCGGCACGGCGCAGGCCTACTTCGCGCTGCGCTCGCTCGACGCGCAGATCCTCGTCCTCGACACCTCGATCCTGTCAAGGCGCGACTCGCTCGAGATCGCCAAGGCGCGCCTGGATTCCGGCCTCGCCTCCGAGCTCGACGTGTACCAGGCGCAGGGCGCCCTCTCCGACGCCCTGGTGCAGAGGCGCGACGCCGAGCGCACGCGCGCGCTCACCGAGAGGCTGCTCGCGGTGCTGACCGGGCGCCTCGACCTGAAGCTCGCCCCGGGCGATCTCTTCTCGCTGCCGGTGCCGCCGACCCCGCCGGCGGGGCTGCCGTCGACGCTGCTCGAGCGCCGCCCCGACGTCCGCTCGGCGGAGGAATCCCTGCACGCCGCCAACGCGCAGATCGGCGTCGCGCGCGCGGCGCTCTTCCCCTCCATCTCGCTCACCGCGACGCTGGGGGCGCAGAGCGCGGAGCTCGGCGAGCTCCTTTCGCGCAGCGGCGGGGTCTGGTCGGTCGGCGCCGGCCTCGCCGGACCGATCTTCGACGCCGGGCGGCGGCAGGCGCGCGTCGACCAGACCCAGGCGCGGCGCGACCAGGCGCTCGCCGGCTACCAGCGCTCGGTCGAGACCGCGTTCCGGGAAGTGTCCGACGCGCTGGTCAACGTCAGCGAGAGCGCCGCCACGGAGGAGGAGCTGTGGGTGCGGCTGCAGGCGGCGCGCAATGCGCTCGACCTCTCCAACGTGCGCTACGAATCGGGCTACTCGCCCTACCTCGAGGTGCTCGACGCCCAGCGCACCGCCAACGACGCCGAGCTCGCCTTCGTGCGCAACCGCCAGGCGCGGCTCGCATTCACCGTGGACCTGATGAAGGCCCTCGGCGGGGGTTGGCAGAAAAACTAAAGGCCGGCTTTGGCCCGCTTCGCCGCCAGGCGCTCGCGGGTCTTGGCAGTCTCGACGACGAAGCGCACGTGACGTCCGCGGCCCACCGGCTCGAGCGGATCGCGCACCGCGAACTCGAACGTCACCTTCCTGCGGTCGACTTCCACCACCTTCAGGTCGATTGACGCGGAGAGCCCCATCGGCGTGGGAGCGAGATGGTCGATCGAGACGTGCGCGCCGACCGAGTCCTCGCCCGGGTCGAGGTGCGCGAGCAGGAACTCGCGGCAGGTGTACTCGACATCGCTCACCATGCGCGGCGTGGCGTAGACCGCGCCCTCCTTCCCCATGAAGCCGATGCAGCGCGACTCGTCGACCTGCACGGTCTTGGAATGGGCGAGCCCGGCCTTGAGGGATTCCTTCACCGCGGCTTGATGCCGCGCCGCGCCGCCATGCGCTCGCCGAGCGAGGCGCGCTCGGCCGCGTCCAGGGCCTCGCGCGCGAACGGCAGCACCGCCGCGCCCTCCCGCTCCATGTGCCGGCGGTAGAGCCAGGCGAAGCGCGTCACGTCCTCCGCGGCGAGGCGCGGCTCGCCCTCGACGATCGCGAGCAGGCGCTGCCGCAGGCGCCGCCACTGGGCGTCCATGGTCTCGTGCTCGCGCTCGAGCTCCTCGATCGCGGCGGCGATGCCGACGCGGCCCTGCGCCGCGGCGCGCGCGCGCAGGAGCGGGAAGAGGTCCTGGTCCTCGTCCTGATGGTGGTACACGCCGGAAGTGTCGAAGTAGCGCAGCACCGCCTGGGCGCCTGCGCGCGCGTCGGCGTCGCAGCCGTGCGTCTCGAGGTGCCGCACGAGCTGCTCGAGCGCGGCGAGCTTCTGCTCGATGCGCTCGTGGCAGGCCGCGAGCATCTCGAGCGGTTGATCGAATGAGGGGCCGGCTTGCGTCATGACTCTTGCGCCATCGTCTTGCCATCCCATTCTAATCCCGCCCGCGCCCAATGGCGTCGCGACGATGGGCGAAACTGGCTGAACCTCCCGGACTACGCGAGGTCAGCGGTACACGAGCGTGGGGATGCTCGAGTGCTTCAGCACGGCATGGGTCTCGCTTCCGTACCAGAGCTCGCTCAGGCCGCGCCGGCCGTGCGAGGACATCAGGATAAGGTCGCAGCCGTGCGCGCGCGCCGCATCGATGATCGCCTCGTGCGGGCGGTTGCACTCG
This sequence comes from Burkholderiales bacterium, assembly GCA_035577785.1. Taxonomy (GTDB): domain Bacteria; phylum Pseudomonadota; class Gammaproteobacteria; order Burkholderiales; family SG8-39; genus SCGC-AG-212-J23. The sequence continues at coordinate 5,352 of DATLUZ010000014.1, forward strand.
GCGTACGCGGTTTGGCACTCGATGCCGGCGGCGCGCAGCCGCTCCGCGGCCGGCTGCAGGATCGCCTGCGCCTTGTCGCGCGAGAGGCGCTCGTGGTCCCACAGCGAGACGGCCCTGCGCGCCATCAGCTCGGCGTCGCCGGGCGGCTGGTATTCGGGCACCGCGGTGAAGAGGGTCACCCTGGCCTTCGCGCCGCGCGCGAAATCGACGCCGGCTTGGACCGCCTTGTCCGCGGTCGGGGAGCCGTCGATCGGAATGAGGATGTGCTTGTACACGCGTGCTCCGGTACGGGGTATACAGATTCAGTTGCACGGCCATTCCGCGCTCAGGTGTCACGGCGGCCGAAAGTGCTGTTGCACGGCAGCGAACCCCGCTCGGGTGCTTCGCACCGGGCTGGCCGGCCTGGACCCCGTCCAGCAGGGGTTGATGACGGCGGTCGCCATCTTGAGCTGAGATTCAACGCGCGCTGACTCATCCCACTCATTCATCCCATAACGTCAGCAGCACCATCACGCCGAACGCCGCGACGGCCGCTGCGCCGATCGCACGCGCAACCGTGCCGGCGGTCATGTCCTCCGCGGCAAGATCGGCGATCCCGTCCGGCCAGATCATCAGCACGATAGCGATTCCTCCGGCGAGCACGAAGCCGGAGGCCACAAGGCGCTTGATGAGCGTCGGGTAATGCATTGCCTCTCGAGTGCTCGATCCTGGAAGCAACAATTCGACCATGCGCGGCGCGAGGGACTTCGGCGGCTTTGTGCGCCATGAGGACAATGTGATCGCAAAGTTGGACGCTGAACGTGGAGCTTTTCCGGCCACTAGGGGTGGCCCTAGTGCGTGCCTCTATACCGACCAAGCCAGTACATCAGCAACGCGACGAGCGAGAGAAGAAGCACCACACCGGCGACTTTCGCCGCGTTCTTGCAGAAGTCCTTGTCCAGAAGGGATCGCCTATTATCGCGGCGTCCGGCTGCAGGGGCTCGAGCGCCTGATGCGCGAGCACGGCGGCCGTGTTTCAAATTAAACACGCGACCCGAGGGCTGAAATGGCTTCGACACCCGCGGCATCCAATGTGCAGGCTGCCGAACCAGGAAAGGTGAACCGATGAAAACCGTCCACGCCACCGTCAACCACATCTTCGCGATGTGCCCGGAGCTGTGCGGATTCTCGGTGCAGGACGCCGAGACCCTCACGCGCGAGCGCGCTTCCGGACGGCTCGAAGGCGGACTCTACCTCGCCGACGTCGCCACCACGACGTTCGCTCACTCCGAGGAGCTCCTGGGCGAGATCGCGGCGGAACTGCTGGACCTGATCGACGAGCAGCCCGAGGCCGTGGACGAGCTGCGCGGCCGCACCTTCGCCCGCACGCTTCACTGAAGCGCTGCGAGCATCTGCGGCGTGATGAGCGTCACCCCCTTCGGCGTGACGTGAAAGCGCCGGCGGTCTTCGTCCGCGTCGACGCCGGCGACGAGTCCCGGCGGTACTTTGCAGCCCTTGTCGACGATGACTCGCTTGAGAACAGCGCCGCGGCCGATATCAGCGTTCGGCAGGATGACCGAATCCTCGATCGCGCAGTAGCTGTGCACGTGGACGTTGCTGAAGAGGAGCGAGCGCTTGAGCTTCGAGCCGCTGATGATGCAGCCGCCCGAGACGATGGAATCGAGCGCGTGGCCGCGGCGCTCGTCGTCGTCGAACACGAACTTGGCCGGCGGCAGCTGCTCCTGGTAGGTCCAGATCGGCCAGGCCTGGTCGTACATGTTGAGGTCCGGGACGACCTGGGTGAGATCCAGGTTCGCCTCCCAGTACGCGTCCACCGTGCCGACGTCGCGCCAGTACGGCAGGCCGCGCGCCATGTTGACGCAACTCTCCGAGAAACGGTGCGCGTGCACCGGGACGCCGAGCTTCACCAGCCGCGGCAGGATGTCCTTGCCGAAGTCGTGTCCCGAGGAGCGGTCGCGCGCGTCGGCGCGCAGCTCCTCGTACAGGAACTCGGCGCCGAAGAGATAGATTCCCATGCTCGCGAGCGTCGCATCCGGACGCTCCGGCAGCGGCGTCGGCTGCGGCGGCTTTTCCGCGAAGGCGCGCACCAGGCCACGCTCATCGACCTGCACCACGCCGAAGTTCACCGCGTCGGCAAGCGGGACCTCGGTGCAGGCCACCGTCACCTTCGAGCCCTGCGCCACGTGCTGCGCCAGCATCTTGGAATAGTCCATCTTGTAGACGTGGTCGCCCGCGAGCACCAGCACGTGCTCGGGATCGTGCCGGCGCAGGATGTCGAGGTTCTGGCACACCGCGTCGGCCGTGCCGCGGTACCACTCGGCGGTCTCGCGCTGCTGCGCGGGAAGCAGCTCGACGAACTCGTTGAAGCGGCCGTCGAGGAAGCTCCAGCCGCGCTGCACGTGGCGGATCAGGCTCTGCGCGCGGTATTGCGTGCAGATGCCGATGCGCCGGATGCCCGAGTTGACGCAGTTCGAAAGCGTGAAGTCGATGATGCGGAACTTGCCGCCGAAGGGGACCGCGGGCTTGGCGCGCAGGTCGGTGAGCTGCCGCAGCCGCTCGCCGCGGCCTCCCGCGAGGACGAGCGCAACGGTGCTGCGCGCGGCGTTCATGGCTTCCTTGCGCCGGCAAGCTTAGCGCCGCGCCGCGCGATTTTCCAGCGCGGCAAGCGTTTCAGCGCGACATCAGAATCAATTCGGCGCGCGTACCAGCAGCACCGGGACGGGGGAGCGCCTTACGACCTGCTCGGCATCGCTGCCGAGCACCGCGCGCCGCAGCCCGCGCCGGCCGTGTGTGCCGAGCACGATCAGGTCGGCGCGCTGCTTGCGCGCCTCGCGCACGATGAGGTCGGCGGCCGCGCCGCCCGGTGTCTCGCGCATGAGCGTTTTCGCGCGGATGCGTTCCTTGTCGGCAACCGCCTTTGCCTTGGCCAGCACGCGGCGCCCGCCTTCTCGCAGCGCCGGCACGATGTCCACGCCGGCGGTCAAGCCTTCCAGGTTGGCGAAGGCGTAGAGCTCGTTCACCACGTGGACGATGAAGAGCTGCGCGCGATCGTCCTTCGCCAGACGGATCGCCTCGCGCAGGCCCTTCATCGAGGTCGGACTGCCGTCCACCGCGACAAGGATCCTGCGATAGGCGCTCATTACGCCGCAGCTCTCCTCGAAGGCTTCTGCTTAACCGCCACAGCGACCCCCTCGCCCGGCAGCTTCTCTTCGGCAAACTTGCCCGGCTCGATCTTGTAGAGCTTCTGCGTTGCGTCGAGCCACCCGCGATAGGCGTCGTCGATCATGCCGAAGAACGCCTTGTTCGCGTCGCCCTCGAAGGCGGCGGCCGGAGGCTGAACACCCGAGCGGCTCGCGAGCTCGCCCTGGGTCCGCGTTGCGACCTCGTACAGGTCGCGCCAGTAGGCGGCGCATTTCTGCACGTTGACGCGCGTCCATTCGGCCTGCAGCTGGACGAGCTGCGCGAGATCGCTCGCCTCCGCGGCTGATTTGCGCGTCGCTACGGCTTTGGCGTACGTCTCGGTCGCGGCTTCGAGCTGGACCTGGCGCATCTTGATCGCGCCTTCCACCATGGTCTCGATGAGGCGCAATCCGATATCGAGCTGCTGCTTCCAGGCCTGGAGCAGGAAGTCTTCCGGTTTGGGTGTCATACGGCCTCCTTTAGGTTGCTACGTCGCCGCAACACGTGCTTCGTCGGCGCCAGCGGCGGACCCGCGCCCGTGAAGGTTACCTCCGAATCCGTGCGCGTGGACGCGCGTCGACAAACGCGGCGGCGATGGCCGCTCCCCCGCGTCATCCGTCGCCTCGCCGCTGCCCCAGCGCCTGGTGCTCCGGCCAATGAAGGTCGAGCTTGAGCGAATAGCGCCTGGCTCCCCGCCTCATCCCATTGAATCAGCGCGGTAGGCTGTGCCGGGCGCGGCCGAAGCGGTTGACCTCCATCAAGCCGAAGCCGTGGTCAGCGCGCCTTGAAAATCAGGAAGTACTGGCGCGCCAGGAACTTGTGTTCCTCGGCGAGCGCATAGCCCGCACGCGCCAGTTCCGCCTTCACCTGCTCGGGCGCAATGCGCGACGCCTTAGGCGGACCCTCGGGCGAATCGAGGCGGAAGTCGATCACCGCGACGCGCCCCTCGGGGCGGAGCGCCGCGGACAGCCCGCGGAAGTAGCGCTCGCGCGCCTCGATGTGGTGATACACGTCGACCAGCAGCACGAGGTCGACCTTCTCCGGCAGGCGTGCGTCGCCCGCGGCGGCCTGCACCGGCTTCAGGTTGGCGAGGCCTTCCCGCTTCGCGCGCTCGCCGAGATACCTGACCATGTCAGGCTCGAGGTCGACCGCGTAGACGGTCGCCTTCGGGTACATGTTGGCGAGCCGCGCGGAGAAGTAGCCCGTGCCCGCGCCGAGATCGGCGACCACGGCATCCGGCCTGAGCGCGAGCGCCTGGAGCACCGCGTGCGGCTTCTGCCACGCGTCGCGCTCGGGGTCGTCGAACACGTGCGACCACTTCTCGGCGTCGCCGAAGCTGTGCTGGTGCGTGTGGGGCGACTGGGCAGCGGCTGCGTGCACCAGCAGGAAGGCAGCCGTGATCGCGATGGCGCGCATAGTGGGCATATTGAAGCACGGGAGGACGCGCCATGGCCCTTGACTGGGCGCACTTCACGCCCTGGGCCGTGATCGGTGTCGTCTTCGGCATCGGCTGGGGACTCGCGGGGTTCTGTCCCGGGCCGGCGCTGGTTTCGTTCGGCTCGGGACAGGACAAGTCGGCGGTGTTCGTGGCCGCGATGTTAGTGGGGATGCTGGTCTACACCATCGCCGAACGCACTACCCCCGCGACGGGCGCGGCGTAGCAATGCCTGCGTAGGATCGTCGCGAATGTACGTCGCCGTCCAGCCGATCGTCGCGCTCATCGCCGGGGTGCTGATCCTGGCGATTCCGCGCCTGCTCAACTACATCGTCGCGATCTACCTGATCGTGATCGGGATCCTCGGCCTGGTGAAGTTCTAAGGCACGAGGACCGCCGCGCCTTCCAGCCGGCCCGCGCGCAGATCGCTGAGGGCGCGGTTCGCCCCCTCGAGCGGGTACGCCGTTACCGCGACGCGCAGCGGGACGCTCGCCGCAAGCTGCATGAAGCGCTCGCCGTCCGTGCGGGTGAGGTTCGCCACCGATTCGATGCGGCGCTCGCCCCAAAGCAGGCGATAGGGAAACGAAGGGATGTCGCTCATGTGGATGCCGCCGCAGATGACGCGCCCGCCCTTCTTGACCGCGCGAAGGCCCGCCGCCACGAGTGCTCCTGCGGGCGCAAACACGATCGCGGCGTCGAGCGGCTCCGGCGGCGCCTGCGTCGAGTCGCCCGCCCAGTGGGCGCCGCATGCAAGAGCGAAGCGCTGCCCTTCGAAGTCTTTCTCTTTGGTAAAAGCAAACACCGTTCGGCCGTCTGCACGCGCCACCTGCGCAAGGATGTGCGCGGCAGCGCCGAAACCGTAGAGACCGATCGCCTGCGCATCGCCGCACTTGGCGTAGGAGCGATAGCCGATCAGCCCCGCGCACAGGAGCGGCGCGGCATGCGCATCGTCGTAGCGCCCCGGAATGGGCACGCAATAGCGCTCGTCGGCGACGATTTCGTCCGCATAACCGCCATCGAGATGACAGCCGGTGAAGCGCGCCCGGTCGCAAAGGTTCTCGCGGTCGCTTCGGCAGTATGCGCACACGCCGCAGGTCCAGCCGAGCCAAGGCACGCCGACGCGCGTGCCAGGCGCGAAGCGCTCGCCCCCTTCCACGACTACGCCGACCACTTCGTGGCCGGGGATCACTGGCAGGCGGCAGGCAGGCAGCTCGCCGTCGGCGAGGTGCAGATCGGTGCGGCACACGCCGCAAGCCTTCACGCGAATCCGCAGTTGGCCGCGGGCGAGCGGCGACGGTTCCCTTTCCTCGCGCACGAGCGGCTGGCCCGGCGCCTGCACCGTCATGGCTCTCATTACAGCCCAACGTGCAACAGGTGCTCGCGATAGAACCGCGTTAACACCGCCACCTCGCGGTTCTCGTGCTCGAGCGACCCGTCCGCCGGCAGAAACGGATGGGGTCCTTCGTCGAAATACCGCATCAGCGCGCGCGCCGCATCCTGGGCGGACAGGTCGCAGCCGTGCTGCGTAAGATAGGGCGCGAGCCGCTCCAGCGTCGCCAGGTGGGATTCGACCCGTTCGAGGTTCATCCTATCAGCGCCCCGAGGCAGCAGATTCTATGCCCTTTAACCACACCGCCCCCGCCCTCATTTGACTAGGTCATGAAGTACAAGGACTACTACAAGATCCTTGGGGTGCCCCGCACCGCCGCCGAGGACGAGATCAAGAAGGCCTACCGCAAGCTCGCGCGCAAGTACCACCCCGACGTTTCCAAGGAGACCAACGCCAAGGAGAAGTTCCAGGAGGTCTCGGAAGCCTACGAAACGCTGCGGGACAAGGAAAAGCGCGCGGCGTACGACAGCCTGGGCAGCGGGTTCCGGCCCGGGCAGGACTTCCGTCCGCCGCCCGACTGGTTCGATCGCTTCGGCGGAGGCCGCGGCGAGGACCTGGGCGGGGTCGACCTGTCCGATCTCTTCGAGTCGCTCGGCGCCTTCGGCCGCGCCACGGGCTTCGGCCGCGGTCGCGGCGGCCGGCGCGGTGCGGCCATGGCTTTCCCCGGCGAGGATTACGAGGTGCCCGTGCGCCTGACGCTGGAGGAAGCGTTCCGCGGCACCGAGCGCACGGTCCAGCTCGACGGCCGCAGCTTCACCGCGCGCATCCCCCCCGGTGCAACCGACGGGCAGCGGCTGCGGCTGCGCGGCAAAGGGGGGCCGGGGACGAACGGCGCCTCGCCCGGCGACCTCTACCTGCAGATCCACCTCGAGCCGCATGCCCTCTACCGGGTGAGCGGCCACGACCTCGAGCTCGACGTGCCGCTCGCTCCTTGGGAGGCAGCGCTCGGGGCCGAGGTCGAGATCCCGACGCTGACAGGGCGCGTCACCATGAAGGTTCCCCCCGGCTCGAGGGCGGGCCAGAAGCTGCGCCTCGCCGGCAAGGGGCTGCCCCAGCCCGGCGGCGGCGCCGGCGACCTCTACGCCGTGCTCAGCCTCGAGGCGCCCAACCCGTTGACCGAGCCGGAGAAAAAGCTGTTCGAGGAGCTGCGCCGGGTATCGCGCTTCAATCCGCGCACGCGCTTCGACGCCTGACGGGCATGGACCTTGCGAGAGGAATTCCCATGGCACTCACATCGAAGCAGAGCGAGGATCTGAAGGCCATCGTCGACGAGCGGCGCGCCGCGCTGCTGCGCGAGCTGGGGCAGGATCTCGACCGGATGCGCGCCGACGGGCTCGACCAGGTCGTGGGCGCGGTGCCCGACCCCGGCGACGAATCGGTGCAGAGCCTGATCCAGGACCTCGACCAGGCTGAAGCTTCGCGCGACCTCGCCGAGCTGCGCATCCTCGACGCCGCGCGCGAGCGCCTGGACGACGGCAGCTACGGCATCTGCAGCAGCTGCGGCCAGGACATCGGCTTCGAGCGGCTGCGCGCGAATCCTGGCGCCGAGCGCTGCATCCGCTGCCAGACGCAGTTCGAGAAGACGCACGGCGCTCTCCGCCCCACCCTCTAGGGGTCAGGCTCTGAGGACGCACTTTTCGTAAAGCCCCGGAAACGCGTTCAGCGGGTCGTATTTCGCCTTGAGCTTCCTGTACGTCTCGCCGCCGTAAAGGCGCTCGAACTCGTCGCGCGGAAAGAAGCTGTCCGAGTAGAGCGATTTGATGCCGCCGAGCTCGACCACCTTGCGCTCGATCAGGCGGTTGAAGTGCCCCGGCGGGTATCCCTCGCGCGTTCGCTTGACGTCCCAGAAGCCGAAGTTCACGTACCAGCCTTCGCGCATGGGGTAGAGCGAGAAGTTCTCTCCCGCCGCACCCGGCCGAATCGGGCAGATCCACAGCGGCCACAGCCCGATCTCGCGCGCGAAGAACTGCAGGAACTCGGCGGCGCGGCCGATCGGGATGTCCACGTCCTGGATCACCGACTCCGAGTGCAGGCCCATCAGGCGCTCGATCTTCTTCGTCACGCCGACGCGGCTGTTCCAGCGCATGATCCTGGTGTACTGGCGCGAGCCCAGCCGCTTCCTGCCGTAGAGGAACCTGCGGACGTACTTGTTCTGCGCCAGCACGTTCTTCGAGCACCAGAACCAGTCGGTGTCCCAGCGCCAGAGATAGTCATGCACAGTGAGGTAGTCGTCGTGCCGCTGCGGGATCGAGCGGTAGTAGATGCGCTCGAAGGTGTAATCGCTGACGTACGGCGCCTTGTCGGTGAAGTGCGCCACGGTGATGAACATCTTGTCGGGCGCGAACACCGTGCCGTCGACGAAGTCGGCGTCGCGCGCGTTGAGGCGCCGCTCGAGCTCCTGGAAGTAGATGCGCCCGTCGAAGTAGTCGAGGTGGAAGAGATGCACGTAGGGCTTCACGGGCAGCGTCTTGGCCTTCACGCGCAGCGCGTAGCCGAGCGTGCCGTAGGAGTTGGGAAAGCCGAAGAAGAGATCCGCGTGCTCGTTGGCCGGGGTGCAGGTGACGACGCGCCCGTCGCCCAGCAGGACGTCCAGCTCGAGCACCGTGTCGTGCACGAGGCCCTGGCGGTGCGAGGAGGATTCGATGCCGATGCCCGCGAGCGCGCCGCCCAGCGTAATGGTCTTGAGCTGCGGCACCACCGCGGGCATCACGCCCTGCCGCAGGCAGGCCGCGACCAGAGCCTCGTAGGTCACCATGCCCTCGGCTTCGACCCAGCCCGCCTGCGGGTCGACCGCGAGCACGTCGCGGAAAGCGCTGACGTCGAGCCGGCGGCGCGGCTGCGCCGCCCGGTCGCGGAAGAGATTTGAAGTCTCTTTTTTTAGAGCAAGCGCGCCGCTTCCCTGCCTAAGCTGCGCGGTCAGCGCTTCTTTTTTCCTGGTATGCGGGTTGGCGCTCGTAGAGGAAGTCCCGGGTCATGGGGTAGCTCGCGCTCGAGACATTCCCCTTGGAGAACACGATCTGGAAAAGATGGGTGCGGCTCGATCGCGAGCGGAACATCTCGGCGCAGCCGTAGAGATACACCCGCCAGATGCGGCGGAAGCGCTCGTCGAAGCGCTGCGGATCGAGCGCGCGGATGCGCTCCCAGCTGCGGTCGAAGCGCTCGGCCCACACGTCGAGCGTGAGCGCGTAGTGGCGGCGCAGGTTCTCGATGTCGAGCACCTCGAGCCCGGACCGTTCCATGGCCACGATCGTGTCGGCGAGGCTCGGGATCCAGCCGCCGGGGAACACGTACTTGCGGATGAAGAAGTCGGTCTCGGTGGTTCCGACGTGGCCGATGAAGTGGATGAGACCCAGGCCACCCGGCTTGAGGAGGTCGGCGTGCGAGCGGATCACCTCGTCGAGCTGGTCGCGCCCCGCGTGCTCGAGGCAGCCGATGCTCACCACCTTGTCGAACTGTTTCGCGCTTGTCCCGGCGCTTGTTCCAAGGTGCGTCCGGAAGTCGGAATGCATCTGCACCGCGTTCTTGATGCCGAACTTCTCGATCTGCCGACGGGCGTGCTCGGCCTGCGACCCGGTGGTATTGATGCTGGTGATGTTTACGCCGTAATGCATGGCGGCGTGCATGAGGAAGCCGCCGAAGCCGCTGCCGACGTCGACCACCTCCTCGCCCGGCGTGAGCAGCACCTTGCGCGCGACGTGGTCGGCCTTTGCGCGCTGCGCCTCCTCGAGGGTTTTCACGCCCTCGCCCCAATATGCGCAGGTGTAGAACATGTACGGATCGTCCAGCCAGAGCTTGTAGAACTCCGGCGGCAGCGCGTAGTGGTACTCGGCGTTGCTGTTCGCGCGCCGGCGGTTCGCGTTGGTGTGCATGAACTCGTGCCAGCGGTTGCGCAGGCGCACGAGCCAGGTGGCCTCGTCGGCGTGGGCTTCCATGCCGGCGGCGAGCGCCGCGGGGAGGCTGCCCTCGATGTCGAGCTCGCCGTCGAAGTAGGCCTCGAGCACCCCCACGTGGCCGTAGAGCGCCGCGCGCCGCAGCGCGCGCTCGTGACGGACCGACAGGATGAACGCCGGCGGGCTTTCCGAGTTGCGGTACTCGGAGCCGTCGGGAAAGCGCACCCGGAACGGCGTCGCCGTATTGGCCCCGACCCGCTCGATCAAGACCTTAAATGCGCCTGGCATGTGCCAATTTTACCGTCATGATGGCTTCCAGCAGCCGCTGTTCCGACTTGGGGCCGAATCCGCCCAGGCTGCGCAGGCGTCCGCTGCGTACCGCCCCCTCGAGCTCCTCGAGCGAGCCCACGCCCAGTTCGCGGTAGAAGAGGCGCACCCGCTTGGGGCCGATCCCCGGCAGCCGCAGCAGATCGAGGATCCCCGCCGGGTAATCCTTACGCAACTTCTCGAGGGTCCTGCTCGTCCCGGTGTCGTGGATCTCGCGGATCTTGGCCGACAGCTCGTCGCCGATGCCCGGCATCTTCGGCAGGGGCTCTCCCGCGGCGAGCAGCGCCGGGAGGTCGTACCCGGTCGAGCGGAGCTCGCGTTCCGCGTTGCGGTAGGCGAGGACCCGGTAGGTGTTCTCGTCGCCGAGCTCGAGGAAGTCGGCGATCTCGCCGAACACGCGGGCGATGTCCTCGTTCGTCATGCGCCGTACGAACCATCGCGCTCAGGTAGGTCCATCACGCGGTCGCTGGTTGAATGACGTGCCATGAAATCGGTCAATTTTGCCAGCGTTCTCTTCGTTGCCGCGGCGCTGGGACTGTGGGCCTGCCAGCACTCCGTCCCGGGCGAAAAAGTTGCAAGTGCACTGACGAGCACGATGGCGAGGTAAGGCGCGCATCCGCCGAACGGCGCATGACGCGTGGCCGGCTCCTTGCAAGTGCAAGCAAGCGGCGGGTCGAAAGGAAATACGGCGTCATGAAGATTTGCGTTTACGGATGTCCCGGCCGGGGCGGCGAAGCGGAGCCCCATGTCTTCTACCTCGGCACGCGCCGGCTCCCCGTGGTCGCGATCCTCGACCGATGGCACGACGCCTCCCACCGCTATTTCGAGGTCAAGGCCGACGACGGTCGCTGCTTCCTGCTGCGCCACGCCCCGGCGAGCGACCACTGGGAGCTCGCGGGCGTCTACCGCACGCACAAGCCGTTGCGGCCGCGCGTGGCCGTCGTGCCGTAGCCAGGGTGCCTGATTAAAATCGGGGTCTGGCCCCGACATCCCCTTACCCCACCCAGCTCGAAGGCGATCTCCGGCTGAGGGACGGCACGCGCTTGGCAGTGCGGCCGATCCGGCCCGAGGACGTCGAGCTCGAGCTCGCGTTCTTCCGCGGGCTTTCCGCGCGCTCCCGCTACCAGCGCTTCATGCAGCACCTGAGCGAGCTGCCGCCCGAGCTGCTCACTCGCTTCACGCAGCTCGACTACGAGCGCGAGCTGGCCCTCGTCGTGCTGCACCAGGGCAGGTTCGTCGCAGTCGGCCGCTACGCGCCCCGCTCGGACGGCACGACGGCGGAATTCGCCCTCACGGTCGCCGACGAATGGCAGGGCAAGGGCATCGGCCGCGGCCTGCTCGAGCGCCTGTGCGCCAGCGCGCGCGACGCCGGCTACGCGGCGCTCTACGGAAACATCCTCGCCGACAACCACGATATGCTGCGCCTCGCCGCAAGGCTCGGCTTCACCGAGTCGTCGCGCGACGGAGCCGAGGTCGTCCTGGTTCGGCGCCTTTAAATCCACCGGACCCATCGAATCATGCGCGAAGGCTCGCTCGAAGCACCCACCCGCCACCCGCTCGACTGGAAGAACCCGGACTTCTGGGACCAGGCGAAGGCGGAGAAGGAGCTCGAGCGGATATTCGACATCTGCCACGGCTGCCGGCGCTGCGTCAGCCTGTGCACCACCTTTCCCACGCTGTTCGACCTGGTCGACGCCTCCTCGACGATGGAAGTCGACGGCGTGAAAAGGGAGGACTACTGGAAGGTGGTCGACCAGTGCTACCTGTGCGACCTCTGCTACATGACCAAGTGCCCGTACGTTCCGCCGCATCCCTGGAACGTCGACTTCCCGCACGTGATGCTGCGTGCGAAGGCGATCAAGTTCGATAAGGGCGTCAAGGTCCGCGACCGGCTGCTCTCCTCGACCGATGCGATGGGCAGGCTCGCCGCCATCCCGGTCGTGGCGCAGGCCGTCAATCTGGTCAATCGCACCCCGCTCGCGCGCACGGTCATGCAGTCGGCGCTCGGCGTGCACAAGGACCGCCAGCTTCCCCCCTACACCGCGAAGCGGTTCCGTTCCCACGCGGAAAGGTCGAAGCCTTTTCCGGCAAAAGACGCGCCCGATGCGCCTGGCAAGGTGGCCATCTTCGCGACCTGCTACGTGAACTACAACGAGCCGGCGATGGGCCACGATCTCGTCGCGATCCTGCAGCACAACGAGATTCCGTACGTCGTGGTGGACCACGAGGTGTGCTGCGGCATGCCCAAGCTCGAGCTTGGCGACCTCCACGGGCTTGATGCTTTAAAGGAGAAAAATATTCCAGTACTGGCGCGGTACGCACGCGAGGGCTACGCAATCCTCGCCGCCGTCCCCTCCTGCGCCCTCATGTTCAAGCAGGAGCTCCCGCTCATCTACCCGGACGACCCCGATACGATCGCGGTACGCGATGCCATGTTCGACCCGTTCGAGTACTTCGTGCTGCGCAAGAAGGCGGGCCTCCTCAAGACCGACTTCAAGCAGGGTCTGGGCAAGGTGTCCTACCACGTTCCCTGCCACGCGCGGGTGCAGAACATGGGACAGAAGACGCGCGAGCTGCTCGAGTCGATCCCGCACACCGAGTTGAAGACCGTCGAGCGCTGCGCCGGCCACGACGGCACCTGGGGAGTGAAGGTGGAGTACTTCGACCACTCGATGAAGATCGGCCGCCCGGTGTTCAGGCAGATGGCCGAAGGTGAGCCCGATTACCTCGCCTCCGACTGCCCGATCGCCGCGCGCCACATCCAGCAGGGCATCGGCGATGAAGCCAAGGCGCAAAAAGCCCATCCGCTGACCCTCCTGCGCAAGGCGTACGGCATTTGAGCTGGTGTTCCGCCGAATGGCGCATCGCGAGGAGGTGGAGGCAGCTCGCGGCTTCATCGATGCTCTGCACGCATGGCGGGGCGCCACTTCGTGCAGCCGGCTGGAAACGATCCGCACTGGGGTCCTTCGCTCCCAGCGGCCAGCGGACGCGCGTCAACGGATAACGTGGAGCCGCTTCGAACACGCGCGGGTGATTGTTACCCGGGTATCGAGGCGGATGTCGTCAAGGCGTGGTACTTCCGCCGCCTGAGAAGCCAAGGGGCGCCGGCCTGTCCGGCAGCGGCCGCAGCCTCGATGCCACGCGGAACAAGAAATTCCTAGGCGCCCGACGACGGCTCATTGCCTTGAGCTAGAGTGGCGCACCGATGAGACGTCTATTGAGAACATGGGGTCCGTCCCTGTTTCTCATGTTGAACTGCTGCGCCACGTCCGTGCCGATCCCCCCAGGGGCGCTGGTGTTCGGCGTGCTGGGCGACGCGCCCTACACGCAAGCCGAGATCGGGCGGCTCGACGCCGTGATCGACCGCATCAACGCCGAGCCGCTCGCGTTCGTCGTGCACGTCGGTGACATCGGCTCGAGCACGCCCGAGCAGGCGTGCGGCGACCGCTGGCTCGAGGCGCGCAAGAAGCAGCTTGCGCGCATCCGCCATCCCTTCCTCCTGATTCCCGGCGACAACGAGTGGAGCGACTGCAAGCAGCCGCTCGAGCGGCTGAAGGCCTGGCGCACGCTTTTCTGCAATCCCAATTTCCCTAAGATGGAGCAACAGGCCGGCGAGTATTGCGAGCACGTGCGCTGGGAGCAAGGCGGCTGGGTTTTCGTCGCGCTCAACGTGCCCGGGCCGGACAACCACATCCGGCATCCCGAGAGCGAGCCGCGCATGCGCGCGGTCTTTGCCTGGCTCGACGAAGCCGCGAAGCTCGCGACGAACTCGAAAGGGCTGGTCGTCCTGATGCAGGCCAATCCGTTCAGGCCCTTCGTGCGCGACGGCTTCGCCCCGCTGCGCGAGCGCCTCCAGGACCTCGCCGCGCGCCGGCCGCGCAGAATCATCCTGATCCACGGCGACACGCATCTCTCCCGCGACGACGAGCCGCTGCCTGGCATGCGCCGCATCGAAGTGTGGGGCTCGCCTTTCGTGGACTGGACCCGCGTCGATCTACCCTGAGAGAGGTCCCCATGCGCAGCTTGTCCATAGCTCTTAGCCTCGTCCTGGTCTCGGTCCTGTGGACGATCAACGGCCTTGCCCAGGAAAAGCTGCCGCGCATCAAGGTCATCGCGACCGGAGGCACGATCGCGAACACGCCCTCCGGGCGGCTGCACGCCGGAGAAGTGGCGGAAGCAATCCCGCAGTTGAAGGAGGTGGCGCGGCTCGAGGTCGAGGAGCTGATACGCGTGGGAAGCAGTGCCATCACAGTCGCCAACTGGCTCACGCTCGCAAAGCGCATCAACGAGATCCTGGCGAAGGACGAGGGCGTGAAGGCGATCGTGGTCACGCACGGCTCGAACACCGTCGAGGAGACGGCCTACTTCCTCGGCCTTACGGTGAAAAGCGACAAGCCCGTGGTGCTCACCGCCGCGCAGCGCCAGTTCGGCACCCTTTCATCCGACAGCCCGAAGAACTTCCTCCAGGCAGTGCGCGTCGCCGCAAGTGACGCGGCGCGCGGCAAGGGCGCGCTCGTGGTCACGAACGACACCATCATCGCGGCGCGCGAGGTGACCAAGGAAATCAGCTATCGCCTCGAGACCTACAGCGGCAAGGACCTCGGCGTGCTCGGCTTCGTCGACGACGACCGGGTGACGTTCTACCGGCAGCCGGTCCGCAAGCACACCTCGGCTGCGCCGTTCGACATCGGCGCGCTGCAGAAGCTCCCGCGCGTCGACATCGTCTACACGTACGCCGACGCAGACGGAGTGCTCGCCGAGGCGGCGGTGGAGCGCGGCAAGGCCGAAGGTCTGGTCGTCGCCGCCTTCCCGACCGGCTCGCCCAGTCCGGCGATGGACCTGGCGCTCTCGAGGCTCGCCGGCAAGGGAATCCCCGTCGTCATCACCAACCGGGGCGGCATGGGTCGCGTACGCGACACGCGCGCAGGCGCCGCCGACGCCAAGCGCTTTTATCTCTGGGGAGACAACCTCACGCCGCAGAAGGCGCGGGTCCTGCTCATGCTGGCGCTCACGCGCACGCGCGACGCGGCTGAGCTCCAGCGCATCTTCGACGAGTACTGAAGGCCCGGCCTAGCGTGCGCTGCCGTTGATGCGGCCCATCACCTCGGACTCGGCCTCGACCCAGTCCTCGAGCTCGTGCCCCGGCTCGAAGTTGCGCTCCTTGGCGCGGAAATAGGCGGCTTCCGCGATCCGGCGCCGGGTATCGTCGCCGGCGGTTTGCGCCTGCACGCCACTCGAAGCAGCAGCCCGGATGTCGGGCCTGGGCGTCGCTTGGGTTGGCTTGCGCGGGATCTGGCGGCGTTCTTTGCTGTCGGGCATGGTGTTCTCCTGCATGTTGCCTGCGAACGCGAGCGTAACAAAATTGCGCGCGCGCTTCCAGCGCGCTAGCGCACCGGCGCGTCGATCACCACGCGCACCGCGGCAGCGTCGTTCGCCACCGGCCCGCTCGCGCCCTGCAGGTCTCCGGGCTGGGCGACGGCGCCGCCGCTCTTCGATACCCGCGCCGTCACCACGACTTTCGGAAACGCGGAGAGCTTCAGCGCCGGGCTCATCGCCATCGAATCGTCGAGCGCGAAGCGATAGGGCAAATCGCGCACGCGCACGCGCGCCACCGCGAGCGGCATCGGCGGGCCCTCGGCCGCGCGCGCGAACACGAACACCGTGTCTTCCGGCGAGACCTGGTCCTTCAGGTTCGGCGCAAGCGACACCGTGCCCCGCAGGCCTGAAGGAGAAGGCGGCTTTGGAGAGGTGGATGGTTTTTCATTAGCGAGGGAGCGGGCCTCTGCCACGTTCTGCTGGATTGCGCGCGCGTCCTCGGTGTTGGGCTCGACGTACGCGAGCATGCGCTCCCAGTGCTTCGCAGCAGCGCCGAAGTCCTTGCGCTCGAACGCCGCGGAGCCGGCGAGCGCCAGCGCCTTGAGGTTGCCCGGCTCGATCTCGAGCGCGCGCAGCGCGAGCTGTTCCGGCTCGCCCTGCAGGCTCTGGCCGCGCGCCATGGCCAGCACGTCGGCGAGATCGGCGAGGAGCTGCGCGTCGCGCGGCGCGAGCTTCGCGGCGTTGGCGTAAGCAAGGGCGGCCTCCCCGTAGCGCCCCATCACGCCGTAGGAGCGCCCGAGGAGCTTCCAGCCGGTGACGTCGTCGGGGTTCTCGCGCAGGCGCGCGGCGAGCCGCTCGACCATGGCCTCGACCTGCGCGCGCGAGGCGTGGAGCTGCCCTTCGCGGTCGATGGCCCCGGGGGTACCCACGAGGACGTAGAGCAAGACGGCGACCAGCGGCACGGCGGCGGCGAGCCCCCACGCGAAGCGGCGCCCCGGCGGCTCGACCGCCGGCCTGTCGGGCGGCCGCGCCGGCGGCGCGTCGGGCTGGCCGGCATCGCGCAGCGCGCGCGCCTCCAGCTCGGCGCGGGCGCGCTCGTAATCCTCACGCGCCAGGGTGCCCGCGGCGAGGTCGGCGTCGAGCTCGCGCAGCTGATCGCGGTAGATCGCCGCGTTCGCGGCGACGCGCGAGGGGGGCGCAGCGTTTTTCCGCGTGAGGAGCGGCCGCAGCACCCAGGCGATGACGGCCGCCGCCGCCACGGCGCCGGTCAGCCAGAAGAGCGTCATTCGAGCAGCTGCGCGGCGCGGCGGCGCTCGGCCTCGGTGAGCTCGGGCGGCGGCTCCCTCTTCCTCACCCTGCGCACGAGGAGCCAGACGCCGAGCGCGAGCAGCACGAACGGCCCGGCCCAGAGCGCCACCGTGGTCGCCTTGAACGGCGGCCGGTAGAGCACGAAATCGCCATAGCGGGCGACCATGAAGTCGATCACGTCGCGCTCGCTCTTGCCGGCCTTGAGCTGCTCGCGGATCTGGTTGCGCAGGTCCTGGGCGAGCGCGGCGTTGGAGTCGGCGATCGTCTGGTTCTGGCACACGAGGCAGCGCAGCTCGTGCGCGAGCGCCGTCACGCGCCGCTCGAGGGCCGGATCCTCCTGTCCCCTCGCCTGGAACGCGAGGACGACGAGAAGAGAAAGCAATAAGAGCCTAGCCACCTTTCGCCAGCTCCTCGATGAGCGGGCGCAGCTTCTTCTGCGTGATCTCCGGCGTGAGCGGCCCGACGCGCTTGTAGCGGATGATTCCCTTGCGGTCGATCACGTAGGTCTCGGGCACGCCGTAGACGCCGTAGTCGATGGCGATGCGGCCCGCCGCGTCGAAGGCGATGACCTTGAAGGGATCGCCGTTCCTCTTGAGCCACGGCAGGGCGTCCTCGCGCGCATCCTTGTAGTTCAGGCCCACCACCGGGGCGATTCCCGAGCGCGCGAGCTCGCTCACCACCGGATGCTCGACGAGGCACGGCGGGCACCACGACGCCCACACGTTCAACACCCACACCGTGCCGAGCATGTCCTTCTCCGAGAACATCTTGTCGGGCTGCTGCAGGAGCGGCAGCTCGAACGCGGGCGCCGGCTTGCCGATGAGCGGCGAAGGCACCTCGCGCGGGTCGAGCCGCAGACCGACGGCGAGAAGCCCCACCAGCGCCAGGAAACCCGCGATGACGAGCCAGAACCTCAAACCGCGACCTCGGTCGTCGTCCTGCGCTGCTCCCGGAGCGAGTAGCGGTAGCGGCGGTCGCTCGCGGCGCACACCCCGCCGATGGCCATGATGAGGCAGCCCGCCCAGATCCAGTCGACGAAGGGCTTATGCTGCACCTTGACGAGCCAGGCGCCCTGCTTTCCGTCCTGCTTGCCGCCCGGCTCCTCGAGCGCGTCGCCGAGCGACACGTAGAGGTCGCGCGTCAGCCCGGGGTGGATCGCCGCCTCGGTCATCACCTGCTCGGCGACCGGGTACATGCGCCGCTCGGGATACATCGTGGTTACGGGCTTTCCATTCCGGGTAACTTCAATCTTGGCTTGCGCGGCGCTGTAGTTCGGGCCGCGCACCGGCGAGACGCTCTCCAGCCGGAACACGTACCCGGCCAGCTCGATCGTGTCGCCCGGGCGCATCTTCGCGTCGCGGTCGCTCTCGTAGCCCTTCACCAGCGTCACTCCGACGACGAACACCGCGACGCCGAGGTGCGCAATGAACATCCCCCAATACGCCCTGGAATTCCTGGGTCTTTTTTTCAGAGTCAAAACCCCGGCCAGGACGATCCATGCCGCCAGCGCGAGGCCGAAGCCGACGAGCGCGTGCCATTCGCCGAGGGCGAACGGGAGGATCAGGCCGAGCGCCAGGCTCACGCCGAGCGCCCAACGCAGCAGGACCGCGAGCTCCGGCAGGCTCACGCGCTTCCAGCGCGCGAGCGGTCCCACGCCCATGAGAAAGAGCGCGGGCGCCATCAGCGGCACGAACACCGCCTCGAAATATTGCGGTCCCACCGAGATCTTGCCGACGCCGAGGGTATCGATCAGGAGCGGATACAGCGTGCCGAGGAACACGGTTCCCGCCGCCGCCGCAAGCATGACGTTGTTGGCCAACAAAAAGCTTTCCCTGGAAATCGGATCGAAGCTCCCGCCCATTCCGATGCGCGCCGTGCGCCACGCGTAGAGCGCGAGCGCGCCGCCGATCAGGAAGGCGAAGAGTCCCAGGATGAAGATGCCGCGCCTCGGGTCGGTGGCGAACGCGTGCACCGAGGTGAGCACGCCCGAGCGCACGAGGAACGTGCCGAGGAGCGACAGGCCGAAGGCGATGATGGCGAGGAGCACGGTCCAGCTGCGGAACGCGCCGCGCTTCTCGGTGACCGCGAGCGAATGAATCAGCGCGGTGCCGACGAGCCAGGGCATGAACGAGGCGTTCTCCACCGGGTCCCAGAACCACCAGCCGCCCCAGCCGAGCTCGTAGTAGGCCCAGCCGCTGCCGAGCGCGATGCCGAGCGTGAGGAACGACCACGCCACCGTGGTCCAGGGCCGCGACCAGCGCGCCCAGGCCGCGTCGAGCCGGCCCGAAAGCAGCGCCGAGACGGCGAAGGCGAAGGCGACCGAGAAGCCGACGTAGCCCATGTAGAGCATCGGCGGGTGGATCACCATGCCGGGGTCCTGCAGCAGCGGATTCAGGTCGCGGCCGTCCGCCGCCGCCGGGAACAGGCGGTTGAACGGGTTCGAGGTGAAAAGCATGAAGGCGATGAAGCCCGCGCTCACCAGCCCCATCACGCCGAGCACGCGCGCAGTCATCTCCTCCGGGAGGTGGGCGCTGAAGAGCGTCACCGCCGTCATCCACACGCCGAGCATCAGGCACCAGAGGAGCAGCGACCCTTCGTGGCCGCCCCAGGCCCCGGCGATGCGATAGTGAAGCGGCAGCGCGCTGTTGGAGTGCTGCGCCACGTACTCCACCGAGAAGTCGTTGCTGACGAAGCTGTAGACCAGGCAGCCGAAGGCGGCCGCGACCAGCACCGCCTGCGCCTGCGCCGCGGGGCGGGCGAGCGACATCCAGGCGAGGTTGCCTTTCGCAGCCCCTGCGAGCGGGAGAGTGCCCTGGATCAGGGCCACCGCCAGCGCCAGCGCGAGCGCCAGCTGTCCGAGCTCTGGAATCATGGGTTGGCTTTCTTCGCGGCGCGGTGCGCCTTCTCGACGGCTTCCTTCGCCTCCGGCGGCATGTAGTTCTCGTCGTGCTTGGCGAGCACCTCGCGCGCATGGAACACGCCGTCTGCTTGCAACTGGCCCTGCGCCACCACCATCTTGCCCTCGCGGAAGAGATCGGGCAGCGAGCCGCGGTAGACGACCGGGATGGCCTTCGCCGTGTCGGTCACGGTGAAGCTCACATCGACGCCGCTGCGCTTGACGCTGCCCGGCTCCACGATGCCGCCGATGCGGAAGGTGCGGCCGAGCGGCGCTTCTTTCGCCGCGACCTGGGTCGGGCTGAAGAAGAACACCAGGTTCTTCTGGAACGCCTGCAGCACCAGCGCGGTCGCGACGCCGAGCGCGATCACGCCGAAGGCGATCGCCGCCATGCGCTTGTGCCTGGGTTTCATGGCCTCATTCTATCCGCCGGGAAGGCCCGGCACGCTCGCAGCGGCGCACCCGGCGGAAAAGAAATACCACTTCGAGCGCCAGGGCTGCGAACGTCACGCCGTAAGAGGCCCAAATGAAGAAGCCGTGGCTCATTCGCGCTCCCGGATCATGCAGCGCACGCGCACCAGCACCGCCGCGATCGAGTACAGCCAGAACGCGAGCGCCATGAGGAGCATGCCCGTCAGCATGGTCGCGGCCATGCTGGGCGCGCGGGTCATGCTCACCGACGCGCCTTGGTGCAGCGTGTTCCACCACTGCACCGAGTAGTAGATGATCGGCACGTTCACGGCCCCGACGATCGCGAGAAGCGCGGATGCGCGGTCGGCGCGCCGCGGCTCGTCGATGGCCGCGTGCAAAGCCATGAACCCGAGGTACAGAAAGAGCAGGATCAGCTCCGAGGTGAGGCGCGCGTCCCAGACCCAGTAGGTGCCCCACGTCGGCCGGCCCCACAGCGATCCCGTCCAGAGCGCGATGAAGGTGAAAAGCGCCCCGGTCGGCGCGAGCGCCTGCGCCATCATGAACGACAGGCGGGTGTTGAACGCCAGGCCGACGGCCGCCCATCCGGCCATCACGAGGTAAATGAACATCGACATCCAGGCGGCGGGCACGTGGATGAAGATGATGCGGTAGACCTCGCCCTGCTGGGCGTCGGTGGGCGCCGCTACGAGGCCGACGTACAGGCCGGCCACGGCAAGCAGCGCCGCGCCGGCCGCGCACCAACGCGCGATCGTGCCGGCCAGCGGGAAGAAGGTCTGCGGCGAGGCGAACCAGAACCAGCGGACGGTCGTCGAATTCATGCCCTCATTTTCATCCCAAGGATCATTCCATCGATATGCGCAATGCGGCGGCAATCGCCCAGGGCGAAAACGCCGCCGCGAGCACGAGCAGCGCGCCGAGCAGCAGGAGCTGGCCCTCGGGCCCGAGCCCCGCGCCCGCCATCTCGACCGCTCCGGCGCCGAGGATCAGGACCGGAACGTAGAGCGGCAGCACGAGCAGCGCGAGCAGCACTCCGCCGCCGCGCAAACCCAGTGTGAGCGCGGCGCCGATGGCGCCGATCAGGCTGAGCACCGGCGTGCCCAGGAGCAATGATAAGGCGAGCACGCCGTAGAGTCCGGGAGCGAGGTCGTACTGCAGCGCGATGAGCGGCGCGATGGCGACGAGCGGCAGCCCGGACACCAGCCAGTGCGCGAGGCCCTTCGCCGTCACCACCACGCCCAGGGGCGCTGCGCCGAGCAGCATCTGCTCGAGCGTGCCGTCGGCGTGGTCGGCGGCGAACAGCCGCCCGAGCGAGAGCATCGAGGAGAGCAGCGCCGCCACCCAGATCACGCCCGGGGCGATCGAGCGCAGCAGGTTCGGCTCGGCGCCGACGCCGAGCGGGAACAGGCTCGCCACGATGACGAAAAAAAGCAGCGCCGTGGCGACGTCGCTGCGCCGGCGCAGCGCGAGGAGCAGGTCGCGTTGGACCACCGCGCGTGCGACCGCCAGCATTCAGGCGCCGCGGCCCAGGTCGACCACGCGCGTGCTGCGGATGCCTGCCTCCTGGTGCGTGGTGTAGACCACCGCGCCGCCGCCTTCCACCTGTTTTTCCAAGAGATCATTAAGCAGCGAGATGCCTTGGGCATCGAGTGTGGCAAACGGCTCGTCGAGGAGCCAAAGCGGCGCCTCCGATACCAGCAGGCGCGCGAGCGCCGCGCGCCTGCGCTGTCCCTGCGAAAGCTTGCGTACCGGCAGGTCCGGCACGCGGAGCCGCGCGAGCGCCTCGGCCAACGCCTCGCTCCTCGCCGGCCGGCCGCTGAGCCGGCAGGCGATCTCGAGGTTCTCGCGCGGGGTGAGATCGTCCTTCACCGCAGGCGCGTGCCCGATGTAGACCAGCTCGCGGGCATAGTCCTCCTTGAGGCTCGCGATCGGCTGCCCCTTCCAACGCACTTCGCCGGCGCTCGGCCGGGCGAGGCCGCAGAGGATACGCAGCAGGCTCGTCTTGCCGCTGCCGTTCGCGCCCGCCACGCGCAGCAGCTCGCCCTGGGCGAGGACGAAGGAAACCGCGCGGAACAGGGTCCGCGCGCCGCGCTCGCATTCGAGCTCCGCCGCTTCGAGCATGCGGCTATTGTTGCAGAAACCCGCCTGAGCCGATTACTGCCTCGCGTACTTGGTGACGTTCTTCAGCGCGACCTCGGCGCCGTAGACGTTGCCGCGTGCGTCGACCGCGACGCCTTCGGCTACGTTTTCCTTATCGGGCTCGGGACCGGTGCCGGGAATCATCGTCCTCACCACGCCGTCCTTCGCGCTGCCGATGCGAATGCCTCGGCGGAACCCGGGATTCAGCTTGGCGGACGACTGATGATCAGAGACGTAGAGCGTGTCGTTCGCGTCGACGTAGATCGCGGTCGGACGGCCGAACTGCCTCCACTGCGCGAGAAACCTGCCGTCCTGGTCGAAGATCTGGATGCGGTTGTTGCCGCGGTCGCCGACGAAGACGCGGCCGCTCGAGTCCAGCGCGATCGCATGCAACTCGCCGAACTCGCCCGGCCCTGTGCCTTTACCTCCCCAGGTCCGGATGAACTTTCCGTCCTTCGAGAACTTCACGATGCGCGCATTGGAGCTGCCGCCATGGCCATCGGCGACGTAGATGTCGCCGTTGGGCGCCGTGACGACAGCCGAGGGCCGATTGAAGGTCTCGTTTGTCTCGCCGGCGACGCCCGGCCGGCCGAGCGTCATGAGCACCGTTCCGTCCGGGCTGAACTTGGTGACGGTATGGCCCTTGCCGTCTTTCCCGTCGGCGTCGGCGACGAAGACGTTGCCTTCGCGATCGACGTGGATCGCGTGCGGGAACACGAAAAGGCCGGCGCCGAAGCTCTGCACCAGCCGGCCTGACGGATCGAACTTCAGGACCGGCGCAAGGCTCGAACCGGCGCAGGTGTTGTCGCCGCAGCGCTCGAACACCCACACATTGCCGCTGCGATCGACATCGACCGCGCTGGTCGAGCCCCAGGGCCGGTTGAGCTTCGCCCAGCCATGTTCGGCCGAATACGACGTGCGCTCGTCGGGCGCTCGGGCCGAAGGCGTCGGTCCCGCGCATGCGGACATGAGCGCGACGAGCGTCGCGCATGCGATCGGCTTCTCTAACTTAAGCGATTCGAAATACACGGTAATGGCGCTCCCAAAGCGGTGGACCTCGTCTAGTCGCTGCCCTTGATCCCCGCCTCGCGGATGACCGGGCCCCACTTGTCCATCTCCGAGCGCAAGTGCGCGCCGAGACCCTCGGGCGAGGAGCCGATGACGACGACGCCGAGCTCGTCGAGGCGCGCGCGGGTGGCGGGCACGGCGAGCGCGGCGCGCGTATCGGCGTTCGCTTTTCGGATGACTTGCGGCGGGGTCTTGGCGGGCGCGAAGAGGGCGTACCAGGACGACACGTCGAATCCCGGCACGCCGGATTCGGCGATCGTCGCCACTTCCGGCAGCGCAGGCGTGCGCTTCGCCGTAGTCACCCCGAGTGCGCGCAGCTTCCCGCCCTTGATGAGCGGCATCACGGCGCCGATGTTGTTGAACATCACGTCGACGCGTCCCGGAACCAGGTCCTGCAGCGCCGGCCCGGCGCCGCGATAAGGCACGTGGGTCATCTCGATGCCCGCCATGCGCTTGAAAAGCTCGCCCGAGAGATGGACCGAAGTGCCGTGTCCGGACGAGGCGAAGCTGACCTTGCCCGGGTTGGCGCGCGCGTACGCGATGAACTCGGCGACCGAGCGCGCCGGCGAGGTGATGGGCACGGCCATCACGTTCGGGTAGTCGCAGAGAAGGATCACCGGCGCAAGATCGGCGAGCGGATCGTAGGGAAGCGAGGCGAAGAGAAAGCGGTTCACCGCGAGCGGCATCGACTGGAGCAGCAATGTGTAGCCGTCGGGTTCGGCTCGCGCCACCATCTCGGTGCCGATGTTGGTGGCGCCGCCGCCCTTGTTCTCCACCACCACCTGCTGACCGACCTGCAATGAAAGCTGCGCGGACACGACGCGCGCGATCGCGTCGGTGCCCCCGCCGGGCGGGAACGGCACGACGATGCGCACGAACCGGGTTGGCCAGGTCTGCGCCTCGGCCGTGCCGAGGCAGACTGCGAGCGAAATGAAAAAAGCGGCGAGGCGCACCGGGTTCAGTTCAGATCGAGCGCGTGGCGCTTGAGCGCCGAGAGCGGCACGTACTTGAGCACGTTCTCGTGCGTCGCCTCGAGGACCACGCGCGGGGGGCGCCCCGCCTCCCACGCCTCGACCCAGCGCAGGACGTGCAGGCACCAGCGGTCGCCGTGCTTGAGGCCGCGGAAGCGCAGGTCGGGGCGCGGCGTGACGAGGTCGTTGCCCTTCGCCACGCTGAACTCGAGGAACGCGTCGGTAACCTGCACGCACACGAGGTGCGCCACCCCGTCCTGGTCGTGCGTGGCGCAGCAGCCGTCGCGGAAGTAGCCGGTGAGCGGCGCGTAGCTGCACGCGCGCAGCTCCCCGCCCAGCACATTCTTCTCCGTCTTCATTCGACGCTCACAGCGCGGCCTCGATGCGGCGCTTGAGCGCCTCGGGGTCGTTCGCCACGACCTGGAAGCGCTGCGGGCGCTTCTCGAGGTCGGCGAGCTCGGCGGGGCGCTCCGGGGCGCGTCCCAGCGCGGCGCGGATGGTGGCCGCGAACTTCGCCGGCAGCGCGGTCTCGAGGCAGATGAGCGGCACCAGCGGGTCGCGGTACTCGAGCCCGACCTTCACCCCGTCGGCGGTGTGGGGATCGATCACCACGCCGAAGCGCTCGTGGACCAGCCTGATGGTGCGCAGGCGCTCCTCGTGGGAGCTCGCGCCGGAGACGAAGCCGCTCGCGCGCACCGCCGCGTACCAGGGCGAATGTGAGAGATCGAACTCGCCCGCGTCGTCCAGCCGGCGCCAAAGGTCCTTGACCCGCGCGCCCTCGCGGCCGACGAGGTCGAACACGTAGCGCTCGAAGTTCGACGCCTTGGAGATGTCCATCGAAGGGCTCGAGGTCTCGTGCACCTTGCGGCGCACGCGGTAGCGCCCGGTGCGGAAGAACTCGTCCAGCACCGAGTTCTCGTTCGTGGCGAGGATCAGCCGCCGGATCGGCAGCCCCATGCGCCGCGCGACGTAGCCGGCGTAGATGTTGCCGAAGTTGCCCGACGGCACCGCGAAATCGACCTGCTCGGAATCCGCGTGCGTGGCGGCGAAGTAGGCCTTGAAGTAGTACACGATCTGCGCGGCCACGCGCGCCCAGTTGATGGAGTTCACCGCGCCGATGCGATTTCGCGTCTTGAAGGCGGCGTCCGCGTTGACCGCCTTGACGAGGTCCTGGCAGTCGTCGAACACGCCCTTCACCGCGAAGTTGTGGATGTTCGGGTCCTGCAGCGAGAACATCTGCGCGCGCTGGAAGCTCGACATGCGCCCGTTCGGCGACAGCATGAAGACGCGGATGCCCTTCTTGCCGCGCATCGCGTACTCGGCCGCCGAGCCGGTGTCGCCCGAGGTGGCGCCGAGAATGTTCAGGGTTTCCTTCTTCTCCTGGAGAATCCTTTCAAACAGGCTTCCCAGAAGCTGCAGCGCGACGTCCTTGAACGCGAGCGTCGGGCCGTTGGAAAGCCCGAGCAGGTACAGCCCGCGCTCGAGCTTCCTCAGCGGCGTGATGTCGTCGCTGCCGAACACGCGCGCGGTGTACGTCGCGCGCACGATCCGCGCAAGCTCCGGCACGTCGTCCATGTAGCGCGAAAGGATTCCGGCGGCGAGGTCGACGTAGGGCCGGCCGCGCAGCGCCTTGAGGTCGATGCGCGGAAATTCTTCCGGAAGGTACAGGCCGCCGTCGGGCGCGAGGCCCTCGAGCAGGATGTCGCTGAAGCTGCGCGCCGGCGCGTCGCCGCGGGTCGAAACGTAGCGCACTACAACAGCGACTCCAGCCGGATGCGCGTCACCCTGCCCTCCACGCTCGACAGGCGCTCGATCTTGCCCATCGCCAGCTCGACGTTCTTTTCCAGCGCGAGGTGGGTCAGCATGACGATGTCCACCCGGCTCTCGCCCTCGCCGGGCTCCTTCTGCACCATCGCCTCGATGGAGATGGCGGAATCGGCGAGGATGCGCGTGATGTCGGCCAGCACCCCGGGCCGGTCCAGCACGCGCATGCGCAGGTAGTACGAGGTCTCCACTTCGCCGATCGGCAGCACCGGGTCGGACGAGAGCCGGTCGGGCTGGAAGGCGAGGTGCGGAACGCGGTGCTCGGGATCGGCGGTGATGAGGCGCGTCACGTCGACGAGATCCGCCACCACCGCGCTGGCGGTAGGCTGGGCGCCGGCCCCGGCGCCGTAGTAGAGCGTCGCGCCGACCGCGTCGCCCTTCACCAGGATGGCGTTCATCACGCCCTCGACGTTGGCGATGAGGCGCCGCGCGGGAACCAGCGTCGGATGCACGCGGAGTTCGATACCCTGCGCGATCCCGCTCCTCGCCCGCCGCGTGATGCCGAGGAGCTTGATCCGGTAGCCGAGCTCCTCGGCGTAGCCGATGTCGGCCTTGGTCAGCTTCGAGATCCCCTCCGTATAGACGCTTTTGAACTGCATCGGGATGCCGAACGCGAGCGCCGAGAGGATGGTGAGCTTGTGCGCGGCGTCCACGCCCTCGATGTCGAAGGTGGGATCGGCCTCGGCGTAGCCGCGCGCCTGCGCATCCTTCAGCGCCGCCTCGAACGCAAGACCCTTGTCGCGCATCTCCGAGAGGATGAAGTTCGAGGTGCCGTTGATGATGCCGGCGATCCATTCGATCCGGTTCGCGGCGAGGCCCTCGCGCAGCGCCTTGATGATGGGGATGCCGCCGCCGACCGAGGCCTCGAAGGCGACCATCACGCCCCTCTTCTGGGCGGCGGCGAAGATCTCGTTGCCGTGGGTGGCGAGCAGCGCCTTGTTGGCGGTCACGACGTGCTTGCCGTGCGCGATCGCCTCCAGCACCAGCTCCTTCGCCACGGTGTAGCCGCCGATCAGCTCGACGACGATTTCAACGTCCTTGGAGCGAGCGACGTCGAACGCATCCGGGGTGACCTCGGCGCGTCCGCCGACGATCTTCTTCG
Organism: Burkholderiales bacterium; assembly: GCA_035577785.1. GTDB lineage: Bacteria > Pseudomonadota > Gammaproteobacteria > Burkholderiales > SG8-39 > SCGC-AG-212-J23. Next base: position 32,627 of record DATLUZ010000014.1, read on the forward strand.
CATGCTCGAGCGCCTTGTCGGCCACCACCGAAATGCGGATGGCGCGCCCGGCGCGGCGCTGGATCTCGTCGGCGTTGCGGGTGAGCACGTCCCAGGTGCCGCGGCCCACAGTGCCGATGCCAAGCAGACCGACGTTAATGGGTTTCATTTCTCCTCAGCCGGCTTTCGAGATGACGTTTCACGCCGGGCCACTCCGTGGCAAGCACGCTGTACATCACGGTGTCGCGCACGCTGCCGTCGCGCCGCGTCCAGTGATGGCGGATGACGCCGTCCTTCTTCGCGCCGAGCGCCTCGATCGCGCGCTGCGAAGGGAAGTTGAAATTGTCGGTGCGCAACCCTACCACCCCGCATTTCAACGCTTCGAATCCATGGGTAAAAAGCAAAAGCTTGCACGCGGTGTTGACATGGCTTCGCTGAACGCGCTTCGCGTACCAGGTGTAGCCTATCTCGACGCGGTCGGCCGCGGCGATGATGTCGTGATAGCGGGTGCTTCCCACGATCCTGCCCGACGCCTCCCGGACCACCCAGGGGAGCATGTGGCCGTCGTTCTGTCCCTGGAGCGCAGTCTCGATGTATTTCGCGGTCTCGCCGGGCGCCGGCACCGAGGTGAACCACAGCTCCCAGAGCCTGCCGTCGGCGGCGGCCTCGGCCAGACCCTTCTCATGCTCTCTCGACAGAGGCTCGAGGCGCACTCCGTGCCCTTCGAGCATGACGGGTTTCGGCGTGATCACGCCGCTCCTCTCAGGAGGCCGTCCTTTCTGAACATGTCGCGAATGCCGCGCACCGCCTGGCGCAGCCGGTGCTCGTTCTCGATCAGCGCGATGCGCACGTGGTCGTCGCCGTAGTCGCCGAAGCCGATGCCCGGCGCCACGGCGATCTTCGCGCCCTCGAGGAGCCGGCGGGTGAATTCGATCGAGCCCAGGCCCGCGTAAGCGTCGGGAATCTTCGCCCAGATGTACATCGAGGCCTTCGGCACCTCGACCATCCAGCCGATGTCGTGCAGGCCCTTGACCATCACATCTCTTCTTTTTTGATAAGTAGCTCTTATTTGCGAGACACAATCCTGCGGCCCCTCGAGCGCCACGATCGATGCGACCTGGATCGGGGTGAAGCTGCCGTAGTCGTGGTAGCTCTTGATGCGCGCGAGCGCGTGGACCAGCTCCTTGTTGCCGACCATGAAGCCGATGCGCCACCCCGCCATGTTGTAGCTTTTCGACATGGTGAAGAACTCGACCGCCACGTCGCGCGCGCCCGGCACCTGCATGATCGAGGGCGCGCAATTGTTGACCCACCCGCCGTCGAAGACGATATCGGCATAGGCCAGGTCGTGAACCACGAGGATGTTGTGCTGGCGCGCGAGCGCGACGATCCGCTCGAAGAATTCGAGTTCCACGCACTGCGCGGTCGGGTTCGAAGGAAAGCCGATCACCAGCATCTTCGGCTTGGGCGTGAGCTCGCGGATGGCGCGCTCGAGCTCGGCGAAGAAATCCACCCCGGGCGTCATGCGCACCGAGCGGATGTCGGCGCCGGCGATGATGGCGCCGTAGATGTGGATCGGGTAGGACGGGTTCGGCACCAGCACCGTGTCGCCGCGCTCGAGGCACGCAAGCATGAGGTGCGCGAGCCCCTCCTTCGAGCCGATCGTGACGATGGTCTCGGAATCCGGGTCGAGCTCGACGCCGTAGCGGCGCTGGTACCAGGTGCCGATCGCGCGCCGCAGGCGCGGAATGCCCTTCGACACGGAGTAGCCGTGCGTGTCCTGGCGCTGCGCCGCCTCGACCAGCTTGTCGACGATGTGCGGCGGCGTCGGCCCGTCGGGATTGCCCATCGACAGGTCGATCACGTCCTCGCCGCGCCGGCGTGCGTTCATCTTCAACTCGTTGGTGATGTTGAAGACGTACGGCGGCAGCCGCTTTATTCTTGAAAACTCGTGCATTGCTTAGAATTCTAGCGCATGAAGCTTCACGCCTCGGCGCCGAGCGGCGCGCAAACGGTCAACGCCTACGGCGACGACTACGTCACGGTGAACGGCGTGCGCTACGAGCAGAGCATCGTGGTGCGGCCGGATCGGGTGCAGCCCTGGGATGCGCGCAGCTTCGAAGCGCTCACCGAAGCCGATTTCGCCGCGCTTCTGCAGGCGAGCGCGGAGATCGTCATCCTCGGCACGGGCGCGAAGCAGCGCTTCCCGCATCCGCGGCTCACGGCGCCGCTCGCGCGGGCGGGCATCGGCCTCGAGGTGATGACGCTGCAGGCCGCCTGCCGCACCTACAACATTCTCGTCGCCGAGGAGCGCAAGGTGGCCGCGGCGCTTTTATTCCGATGACGCTCTTCCCCGGTTTTACCCGCCGCCGCGTGCGCACGTCGGGCGCGACCATCCACCTGGTGTCCGGGGGAAACGGTGACCCCGTCCTCCTTCTTCACGGCTATCCGGAAACGCACGCGATGTGGCACAAGGTGGCGCCCGAGCTCGCGCGCGACTACACCGTGGTGTGCCCGGATCTGCGCGGCTACGGCGACTCGTCGAAGCCGAAGGGCCTTTCCGACCACTCCAATTACTCCAAGCGCGCGATGGCGCAGGACATGGTCGAGGTGATGCGCGCGCTCGGGCACGAGCGCTTTCACGTCGTCGGCCACGACCGCGGCGGCCGCGTCGCGCACCGGCTCGCGCGCGACCACGGCACGCGGGTGCGCACGCTCACGGTCCTCGACATCTCGCCCACGCTCAAGATGTACCGCAACACCACCATGCAGTTCGCGAAGGCCTATTACCACTGGTTCTTCCTGATCCAGGAAGCACCGATTCCGGAGCGCATGCTCAAGGGCCAGGCGCCGTTTTACGTCCTCAAACGCCTCGGCCGCGGAAAAAGCGGCCTCAAGTACTTCTCCAAAGAGGCCATGGCCCAGTACGTGCGCGCGTTCAAGGACCCGCGCACCATCCACGCGACCTGCGAGGACTACCGCGCCGCCGCCACCATCGACCTGATGCACGACCAGAAGGACCTGGCGAGGAAGATCCGCATGCCGCTGCTCGCGCTCTGGGGAAAGCAGGGCGTGATCGAGGCGCTCTTCGACTGCCTGGAAAACTGGCGCGAGGTCGCGACCGACGTGCGCGGCCGCGCGCTCGCCTGCGGCCACTTCATTCCCGAGGAGAGGCCGGAGGAGCTCGTGCGCGAGCTGCGCCGTTTTCTTCGTTAGCGAAAGCCCTTTGGTTTCAGGCCCCTACGCCGTGCTTGCAGCGGTAAAGAAAAACATGTTCAATGAAGCCGTTACATCGAGTTCCTAAGAAGGGTCTCAAGACCACTGGAAATGCTGGGCAAGGCGGTAACGGACTTCAGCCTCGCTTCCACCGACGGCACGACGTTCACGCTCTCCGCGCGGCGCGGCGAGAAGCTCGTGCTGTACTTCTACCCCAAGGACGACACCCCCGGCTGCACCGCCGAAGGCGCGGATTTCCGCGACCTGCACGCCCAGTTCCGGCGCGCCGGCGCCCGGGTGTTCGGCGTCTCGCGCGACTGCCTCGCGTCGCACGAGCGCTTCAAGGCAAAGATGCGGTTCCCGTTCGAGCTGCTCGCGGACCCCGATGAGGCGGCCTGCAAGCAGTTCGGTGTCATGAAGATGAAGAACCTGTACGGGAAGAAAGTCCGCGGCATCGAGCGCAGCACCTTCGTGGTCGACGCAGACGGGGTGCTCGCGCGCGAGTGGCGCGGGGTCAAGGTCCCAGGTCATGCCCAGGAGGTATTGAACTTTGTTAAAGCCCTATGATGTCGAGCTGTCGGAGCCGCATTCCCCTTCCCTCCCCGTCCTGATGTCCAAGAAGCCCGCTACCCCGCGCAAGCAGAAAACCCGCAAGCTTTTCGTGCTGGACACCAACGTCCTGATGCACGACCCGACGAGCCTCTTTCGCTTCGACGAGCACGACGTCTACCTGCCGATCGCCACGCTGGAGGAGCTCGACGCGCACAAGCGCGGCCTCTCGGACGTGTCGCGGAACGCGCGGCAAGCGAGCCGCTTCCTCGACGAGATCGTGAGCGGCAGCGCCGACGACATCAAGAAAGGCCTCGAGCTCAGGACGAAGGACGGGCAGCAGTCGGGCGGGAGGCTGTACCTGCAGACCGAAGCCATCAACGGCAGCCTTCCGCAGGGCCTCGCCACCGGCAAGAACGACAACCAGATCCTCGCGGTCGTGAATTTCTTACAGGAGCGCGAAGAGCAGCGCGGCAAGCAGGAGAAAGAGCCCGAGCGCGAGGTCGTGCTGGTGTCGAAAGACATCAACATGCGCATCAAGGCGCGCGCGCTCGGCCTGCCGGCGGAGGACTACTTCAACGACAAGGTGCTCGAGGACGCCGACCTGCTCTACACCGGCGTGCGGCACCTGCCGAAGGACTTCTGGGACAGCCACGGCAAGGACATGGAGTCGTGGAAGAAGGAAGGCCACACCTACTACCGCGTGCGCGGGCCGCTGGTGCCGAAGCTGCACGTGAACGAGTTCGTCTACGACGAGTCCGGCGAGCGCCCGCTCTACGCGCTGGTGAAGGAGGCCGCCGGCCGCATGGCGGTGCTCGAGACGCTGCGCGACTACACCCACGCCAAGAATTCCGTCTGGGGCATCACGGCGCGCAACCGCGAGCAGAACTTCGCGCTGAACCTGCTCATGAACCCCGCGGTCGACTTCGTTACGCTCCTCGGCCAGGCAGGCACCGGCAAGACGCTGCTCGCGCTCGCCGCCGGGCTCACCCAGGTGCTCGACGACAAGCGCTATTCCGAGATCATCATGACGCGGGTCACGGTGCCGCTCGGCGAGGACATCGGCTTCCTGCCCGGCACCGAGGAGGAGAAGATGACGCCATGGATGGGCGCGCTCGAGGACAACCTCGACATCCTCAACGCCACCGACGAGTCGGGCGGCGAGTGGGGGCGCGCCGCGACGCGCGATCTGGTGCGCTCGCGCATCAAGGTGAAGTCGCTCAACTTCATGCGCGGCCGCACCTTCGTCAACAAGTGGCTGATGATCGACGAGGCGCAGAACCTGACGCCGAAGCAGATGAAGACCCTGATCACGCGCGCCGGCCCCGGCACCAAGGTGG
>DATLUZ010000015.1:0-2249 GCA_035577785.1 Burkholderiales bacterium
AAGCGAAGGATCCGCACACGCTCATCTTCGACAAGAGCGGCATCCTGTGGTTTACGGTGCAGAACGCAAACCGGATCGGCCGGCTCGACCCGAAGACCGGCGAGATCAGGCTCCTCACGCCGCCGACGGCGAAATCGCGCCCCTACGGCATGGCGCTCGATTCGAAGGGCAACATCTTCGTCGTCCAGTTCGGCACCAACCGGGTGGCGCGGGTCGATCCGAAGACGCTCGAGATCCGCGAGTTCACCCTGCCCGACCCGGCCTCGCGGCCGCGGCGCGTCGCCATCACGTCCGACGACATGGTCTGGTACACCGACTATTCGCGCGGCTACCTCGGCCGGCTCGACCCGCGAACCGGCCAGGTCAAGGAATGGCCCTCGCCGAGCGGCGCCAAGTCGGCGCCTTACGGGATTTCGGCGACCCGCGGCGCGATCTGGTACAGCGAGTCGGAGGCTTCGCCGAACACCGTGGTGCGCTTCGATCCGAAGAGCGAGAAATTCCAGACCTGGACCATTCCGGGCGGCGGCAATATCGTGCGCAACACCGACGTCACGCGCGAGGGCGACTGGGTGCTCGCCAACAGCCTCACGAACGAAGTGACGCTGGTGCGAATCCAGAAGTAGATTTTTCGACTAGAAGCGGAAGGTGGCGCCGATCGCCGGGCCGGCGAAGCGGATGTCCTGCAGCAGCCCGTCGTCCTTCATGTCGTAGAGGACGTAGCGGTAGGTTCCGACCAGCTCGCCCCACTTGAAGGCATAGCCCACCCCGAGGAGCGACTGCCCGGTGAGCTTGGAGGTGCCGGCGCCGATGTCGAGGTAGTACGGGACGAACCAGGCGCCGGCTTCGCCGAACTTGAAGCGGCCGCGCAATCCGACGATCGCGTCCCAAATATCCTCTCTCTGCGAGATGCTCCCCGACGAAGCGAATGTCTGGCTGTTCGGTCCGCTCACCGTGGCGCCGAGCTGCCAGTCGCTCGAGGCCTTCAGCCCGAAATAGCGCGCGCCGCCGAGGAGATCGAGCGAGTGCCTCGGGTCCTGCACCACGCTGTAGCCGGCGCCGAAGGTCCACGCCACCCCCGTGAGCGAGGACTTGGTGCTCGTGTTGAGCGAAGTACTGATCCGGTCGCCGCCGAAGTTCACCGCCTTCACGGTGCTGCCTTCTTTATCGAAGTCGAGATAGATGAGATCGGTGAAGGCCGACCACTTTCCCTTGCGCGCCTCGCCGGCCAGCATCAGCGCGAAGCTCAGGTTCTCGAGGTAGTTGTTCGGGCCCGTGTCGACCTCGGGCCGGGCGCCGCCGCCCGGCGGGATGGCGTACTTCAGCGTGCCGTTGATGTTGGGCAGCCAGAGGTAGGGCGTCACCGAAAAGGTCCAGACCTCCTCGGCGTATGCCCTGCCCTGCAGGGCGGCGGCCGCCAGCAGCGCCGCGACGATCGCTCGTTTCATGGCCGCCTGATTCTAGGGAGCGGCCCGCGGACGGGCCATGGGACTTTAGTCCAACCCTGCCCGGGTCGCGCCTCCCGTAAACTCCGCCTCGCATGGACAGGGCAATGTATACGGCGAGCGAGGCATTGGCGCGGCTCAAGGCGGGGAACGAGCGCTTCGTGCGCGGCAGGGCGCGCTTCCCGACCGTCAGAAAGGAAGTGCTCGCCGCCCTCGCGAAAGGTCAGCAGCCCTACGCCACGATCATCGGCTGCAGCGATTCTCGCGTGCCGCCCGAGCTTCTCTTCGACGCGGGCTTCGGCGAGCTCTTCATCGTTCGCGTCGCCGGCAACGTGATCTCGCCGGAAGTCATGGGCACGTTGCAGTACGCCGCGGTCCACCTGCACACGCCCCTCTTCATCGTGCTCGGGCACGAGGGCTGCGGGGCGGTCCAGGCGGCGCTCGCGGCCAAGTTCGAAGGCGCGCGCGAGCGTCGGCGCATCGCGCTGTTGCTGAAACGCATCCTTCCCGGGCTGCAGGACTTGCGTCCGGGCCGCGGCGCCGAGGCGCAGATGAAGGCCGCGGTCGAAGCGAACGTGCGCTGGTCGATGCGGCAGCTGCGCGAAACGCCGGAGGGCAAGGCGCGCATGGCCGAAGGCGTCCTGAAGTTGGTAGGCGCGGTGTACGAACTGAAGACCGGCCGCGTCAGGTTCCTCTAGGAAACGCTATTGCGATGTTCCCTGCGGAGCCGGCGCTGACGCGCCGGCAGCCGCTGGAGCGGCCCCCGGCAACGGGACGGCAACAGGTGGCTCCGCGGTAACGATTGGC
>DATLUZ010000016.1:0-36376 GCA_035577785.1 Burkholderiales bacterium
ATGAACCACATCACGCTTCGCCAAAGAGAACGGCTTGCTAGCGCCGCAGGCGGGCGTACAGCGCGGGCAGATACCGGTGAAAAAGATAAACGTTCACGGCGCCACCGCCGAGATAGGCAAGCCAGAAGAGCCAGAGCGACGCACCGTGGATCAGCGACCACCTGAAAGGAATGGTGGCGAGGCTCCAGGGAAGCGTGAGCGCGATGAGCGCGCCGACAAAGTCGAGGTCGCGGTAGCCGACGACGAGGATAGTGCACAGCAGAACGGCCGCTGCATAGAGGAGGAGCGCCGCTACTTCGAGCCTGCCTATCGCCGGCGGGCTCATGCGCGGGGCGGCGCGGTTGCGGCGAAGGAAGGGCGCGCCGCGAGCCGCTCGTACCAGCCGGCGAGCTTCGGATGCCCCGCACGCCAGAGAAAATCGGGATTGCGCAGCTCCAGTCCCAGCGCGACGCCAAGCGTCAACTGCGCCATGTTGAGCGGCCCGCGCATGTACGCATGGCCGATCTCCTTCTCCCAGAGCTCGACCATGCGCCGCGCGCGCCCGGTTTCGTGGCGGATTACCCCCGGCGAGCGCTCGTCGACGGGTCGCGCAAGCTCCCGGTTCCAGACCGAGAGGCCGTCGACCAGGCTCCTCGCGAGCGCCTCGAGGCGGCGTGCCTCCAGGCCGGCGCTCCCTGGGGGCAGCTCGAACGCCGGTCTTCCGTCGAGGCGGTCGAGGTAGTCGCAGATCAGCGCCGACTCTTCCATCCCGACGCCGTCGTCGCGCACGAGATAGGGCACGCGCCCCGACGGGTTGATCGCATAGTAGGGACTGTCGGCGACCCGGGTTTTCGCGAACACGATCTCCACCCGGCTTTCGAGCTTCTTTTCCAGCGCCACGATCCGCGCCATGCGCGCGTATGGCGAACCCGGGGTGATGTAGAGCTTCATGCTCAGGTCGATTGCGAGTACGGATAGTCCATCTGCGACGCAATGCTCCGGCGCGCATCGGCGCCAGCGAGTCTCTCCACCAGGTGCAGGCCCAGGTCGATGGAGGCCGAAACGCCGCCCGCCGTGATGACGTCTCCTTCGTCGACGACTCTCTCGCGGACGACCATGCCGCAGTAGGGCTCGAGCTCCTTGTAGACACTCGGGTGCGTGGTCGCGCGACGGCCCTGGAGAAAGCCGGCGGCTCCCAGCAGCAGCGCGCCGGTGCACACCGATACCTTAAGCGGCACGGCACGGGCGGTTTTCAGCCAGTCGATGAAGCTGCGGTCGTGCCGCAGGTCCCTCGTGCCGAATCCGCCTGGAACGAAAACCATGTCGTACGAATCGAGCGGCTCGCCGACGGCGGCGGCCTCCATCCGCAAGCCCCGGTCGTCGACCACGGAGCGCACCGTGGCGCACACCCGCCAGTCGAAATCGTCGAGGATGTTCATCGATTTCAAGCGCGTCACCGGATCGTAGAACCCGACGAAATCGAGCGAGGTCAGGCGGTCGAACACGACAAAGGCGGCTTTCATTTCTGTTGCTTTCGAAGGATTTCCGCGACCTCGGCGCCCCACAGCTCGAGGAACCGATCATAGTTCTCTTTAAGCTCGGCGTCGGCCTGGACGAGACGCTCGACTTCCGCACCCAGGTCGCCGAACAGCAGACCGACGTACTCGAACCAGGCATCCATGCTCACCGAGGCGAGCCCCACCAACTGGCCGAGCAGCCGTCGCGTGTGGGCCAGCCGAAGGTTGGCAACGAGCTTGCGCTCGGCATCCGAGATCTCGTCCGGATCGATGGAGGCCAGCAGCGCCAAGGCCTCCTCGAGAGCGTGGGCCTTCAGCCCAGGATCCGCCTCGCGCTCGGCTTTTTCGAAGAGGCGTCGCGTGCCGGCGATGTCGTCTGCCGCAGTCACAATGCGCGGTCAGGGTTCCAGCTTCCCAAGATCGACTTCCGGTTCGCTTCCAGGCGCGAGGTTCTTGAGCTCCTTCACCTTGGTGCCGCCGCAATAGGCGGCGACGTCGACTCTCGGCGGGAAAAGCCGGGCTGCGTTGTAGTCCAGGGAAAACCGCCCGACGACGGCATCCCTTCGCAGCACGCGGCCGGTGGCGGATTCGGCGACGACCACCTCGCAGGTCGCCGCCTGCGGCGTTTCACCATTGACCCTGTATGGGAAGTCCGTCGTCTTCGTAGCGCAAGCCGCCGCAAGAAGCGGAACCAGCAAGGCGCTCAAACGGGCCATCGGCGACATACCGGCGACATACCGGCGACATTATGGGCGCAATGCCACAAGCGGGTGCCGCGAGCCTCCCCGGGGCGAGACTAACCGCCCAGGAACAGCTTGCCGACCTCCGGGTTGGCGAGGAGCTCGCGGCCGGTGCCGGCGAGGGCAAGCTCGCCGGCGACCAGGACGTAGCCGAGATCGGCGAACTCCAGCCCCTTTTTCGCGTTCTGCTCCACCATGATGATGGTCTTGCCCTCGTGGCGCTGCAGATCGCTCAGGATCTCGAACACCATGTCGATGAAGCGCGGCTCGAGGCCGATCGAGGGCTCGTCGACCAGCAGCACCTGCGGATCCATGATCAGGGCGCGTGAGATCTCGAGCAGGCGCCGCTCGCCGCCGGAGAGTACGCGCGCCTTGTGCTGGCGCCGCGCCGCCAGGCGGTCGTTCTTCGCAAGCACGCGCTCGGCGGCGGCTCTCGCCTTCGCCGGAGAGCGCAGCAGGTAGCCGCCCATCAGCAGATTCTCCTCGACGGTCATGTCGGGGAACACGGACTTGTCCTGCAGCACATAGGCGATGCCTGCCTCGGCGAGCTTGCGTTCCGGGCCGAGGCGTGTGATGTCGCGGCCGTCGATCGAGATGGCGCCTGCAAGCACGCGCGCGAAGCCGAAGAGGGAGTGCAGCACGGTCGACTTGCCGGCGCCGTTGGGGCCGATCAGGCAGAGGGACTGGCCGCGCGCGAGGTGCAGCGGGAGACCGTGCAGGATCTCCATGTTGCCGTAGCCGGCGCGCAGCCCGCGGATGGAGAGCAGCGGCCGGTTTCCGGCCAGATCCAGAAGCCTGGATTCGGCGACGTCGGCGCGCAGGGCCTCGGCGCGGCGCGCGACCTCGTCGACCGAAAGGACGGCGCTCATCAGTGGGCGCCCAGGTAGGCGTCGACGACGCGCTGGTCGGCGCGGATCGCCTCCGGAGAGCCGCTCGCGAGGAGCTCGCCGCGCGACATGCAGTACACGTGGCTCGCGAGGTTCATGATGACACGCATGTTGTGCTCGATGACGAAGAGCGTGATGCCGAACTCGGCGTTGGCGCGCTTCAGGCGGTCGATCAGGCCATTGATCAGCGTCGGGTTGATGCCCGCGGTCGGCTCGTCGAGCAGCAGCACCTTCGGTTCGTTCATGAGCGCCATCGCGAACTCGAGCAGCTTCTGCTGGCCGAAGGAAAGCGAGCCGGCGACCAGCCTGCGCTTGGGATAGAGGCCGACGAACTCGAGCAGCCGCTCGGCGCGCTCGACCAGGTCGCGCGGGTAGCGGCGGAACATGTGCGTCCAGCGCTCCTCGCGATGCGGCAGCGAGACGAGGAGGTTCTGCACGCAATCCATCTTTGAGAAGATCCGCGTCTGCTGGAAGGTGCGCTGCAGGCCCAGGCGCGCGATCTGCTGCACGCCGAGGCGCGAGATCTCGCGCCCTTCGAGGCGGATCGAGCCGGAGTCGATCGGATGCTGGCCGACGATCGAGCTGAAGAGCGTGGTCTTGCCCGAGCCGTTCGGGCCGATCAGTCCGGTGATGCGCCCGCGCGGCACGTCAAGCGAGACGGCGCGGTTCGCCACCACGCCGCCGAAGGCTTTGCTGACGTCCCGGATTTCAATCACGTTCACGAGGCGTCCGCTCCGAACCAGCGCGGCCGCCGCGCGCGCAGCCAGCCGAGGATGCCCTGCTGGAAGTAGACCACGTTGACGATGATGAGCAGCCCCAGCGCCACGTACTGCCAGCCGAGGAGATAGGTCCAGGTGACTTCGCGCAGGGTGTAGAAGAGCGTCGCGCCGATGACCGGTCCCCACAGGGTGCCCTTGCCGCCGAGCAGCGTCATCGCCACCATGAAGATGCCGAAGGTGAGCGTCGGATAGGCGGTCTCGAGCGGCTCGACGAACCCGGTCATGTTGCCGAACAGGGCGCCGGCGATGCCGAGGAAGAACGCCGAGATGCACCACGCGAGCGCCTTGTAGCGCGCGGTATGCACCCCGAGCGCCTCGGCCTTGTCCTCGTCGTCGCGGATGGCGTTGATCGCGAGGCGAAAGCGCGTCGAGTAGAGCCAGCGCAGGAACAGGTAGCACGCCATCGCGGCGATCATGCACGCGCCGTAGAAGAAGCGCTCGCGCATGCCGGGCGCGCCGGGGAAGACCGGCATGGCAATGCCCTGGCCGCCGCCGACGTAGTCCCAGGCGTTGGTGAGCTCGGCGGCGGCGATGGCGACGCCGAGCGTGCCGATCGCAAAGTACGGCCCGCGCAGGCCGAGCAGGATGCGCGAGAGCAGCGCGGCCACGATCACCGGCACCAGCGCCGCGGCCGCGAGGCCGAGCGCCAGGCCCTCGAAGTACTGCCGGTCGGTGAAGTCGATGCGGATCGCGCCGTTGGCCGCCGTATATTCGGCGATGTCGTACACGAGCCCGATCTGCACCAGCGCGCAGACGTACATGCCAAGGCCGAAGAACAGGATGTTGCCGAGCGAGTTGTAGCCCATGTGCCCGCCGACGATGTCCCAGGTGAGCGCGAACAGCACGAAGACCCAGAACACCGCGAACTGCACGCTGTGCGACGGGAAGACGAATGGAGCGGCGATGCCGGCGGCGAGAAGCGCGAGGTGCAGCAGCTTCTGCCGCGCGCTCATTGCAGCGCCAGGCGCTGGCGCCGGAGCAGCATGGTGCGCCAGAGCAGGATCACGAGCAGCAGCCCGACCACGGTCGCCTGCTGGAACTGGGCTCCGAGCAGAAAACCGCTGTACTGCTCCACGACACCCAGGCCGAGCGCGGCGATGATCACGCCGGGCAGGTTGCCAAGGCCGGCCGCGGTGACGATGACGAAGGCGCGCACCGAGTAGCCGATGCCGTAGAAGGGCTGCAGCACCCAGATCATGCCGACGATGACGCCCGCTGCGCCGCACAGCGCCGCGTTGAGCGAGAAGGTGAGCGAGTAGACGAGGTCGGTGTCGACGCCGAGCACGCGCGCGGCGCGCGGGTCCTGCGCGGTGGCGCGGATCGCCTGGCCGAGGCGGCTCTTCCTCAGGAAGAGCACCATGGCCGTGGCTACCAGCAGGCACAGGCCGAAGGCGATGACCCGGATCCAGGTGATCTCGACCGAGCCGTCGAACAGCTCGAGCTGGCCGAAGCCCGACCGGATCGTGCGCACCTCCGGACCGAAAATCAGGTTGAGCGACTGCTGGATCGTGATCGCCAGGCCGAACGTCGCGAGGAGCGAGGTGAAGAGGTCGAGCGCTATCACGCGGCGGATCATGATGCGATAGAGCACCCAGCCGAAGCCGAACATCAGGACGGCCACCGGCACGATCGCGAGGATCGGGTGCACGCCGTGCTCGGCAAGCTTGAAGCCAAGGAAGCCGCCGAGCATGACGAGATCGCCCTGGGCGAGGTTCTTGACGTTCGTCACGCCCCAGACCAGGGCGAGCCCGTAGGCGACGAGCGCGAACACCGCTCCCACCGACAGCCCGTTCAACACCAGCTGCAGGTTGAGGAGCGGTGCCGCGACCAGGAGCCCGATGCTGTCCAGGCTAGCGGCTCGCCACGTGGCGCGGGTACTCGACCGGCTCGGCCGCGTACTTGGTCGGAGCGACCACCACGTACTTCTCCTCCTGGATCTGCCTCAGCACCATGGGCTTGCCGGTGTTCCGGCCGGTGTTGTCGAACTGCACGTGGCCGTAGAACGTTTCGATGTTGGTCTTCGCGAGCGCGTCGCGCAGGCTCTCCGGATCGAGGTTCTTCGCGCGCCCGAAAGCGTCGGCCCAGACCTGGATCGCCGCCGAGGCCTCCGCTACCTGGTAGGGCACCTCCTTGTACTCGGGGTGCGCCTTGATGAAGGCGTTGTTGTAGTCCATCGCGCTGCCGAAGAGCTTGTCCTGGTATTTCAGCGTCTCCGCCCACTGCGTCGGGCAGAGGATGCCTTCCGCGGCGCCGCCGAACTTGGTGGTGACGTCGGCCGACTCGCAGTGCGTGATGCCGACGAGCGATGCGTTGACGCCCATCTCCTTCATCTGCCGCGTCGCGGTCAGCGCGCCCTTGGTGTGGCCGGAGAAGAGCAGGATGTCGGGCTTCACCGCCTTGATCTTGGTGAGCGTGGCCGAGATGTCGGAGAGGTCGCGCGGCATCTTGTCGTCGACCACGACCTTCATGCCGTGCTTCTTCGCCGCGTCGATGACGCCTTCGCGCACGTCGAGCGAAAACGGGTCGTTCTCGAACGCCATGCCGATCTTCAGGCTTCCCGGCTTCTTGCCGTTTTTCTGCGCCAGCTCGGCGCCGAGGTCGACCACCGGCGCAAGGTATTGCTCCGAGGTCGAGAGCACCGCGAAGAGGTAGCGATAGCCCTGCGTGAAGAGCGAGCGCGAGGCGCCCTCGGCCTCGACCATCGGGATCTTGTACTTCTCGGTGACCGGCGCGGCGGCCTTGGTCGGGCCCGAGCCGTACGGTCCAAGCATGTATTTCACGCCGTCCTGGTTGATCAGCCGCTCGAGGAGCTGCGCAGTGCGCGCCGGCGTCGACTCGTCGTCGTAGTACTTGACCTCGAGCTTGTAGGTCTTGCCGCCGACCTTGACGCCGCCGGCGTCGTTGATCTTCTGCACGGCGAAGTCGTAGCCGTCCTTCGCGTTCTTGCCTTCCTGCGAATACTTGCCGGTGATGGAAATCGCCGAGCCGAGCACGATCGTGTCGTCGGCGGCGAAGGCGGGCGCGGCGAGCGGGAGCGCCGCGGCCGCGAGCGCGATGCGGAAATACACTGGCCTCATGCCGTCCTCCGGAGGGTCGTAGCGGCCTAGGTTCGCGCGCCGGACCTTAACGCTTACTTAACGCTCCGTGCTGCGTCGCGGCATGGGCTATTTGCGTTCCAGGGTCACCGGACCGATCGTGACGTGCACGGTCGACATGGCGTTGCGTGCTTCGTTGATGAGCTCGTCGGTGCTCTGATCCTTATCCGGATCGCTGATCCCGAGCAACTGGCGCTCTCTCTCGGTTTGCAGGACCTTGACGATCTGGGCCCGGACCTGTTCCCTCGTGGGCTTGTGCGTTCCGCTGTTCGCCCTGTCGATGAGGCGTTTCAGCTCGGACTTGCGCCGCGTGTGCGAGAAATCGATGGCTTCGGCGACGAGATCCATCGTATTGCCGTCGTCGATTCCCAGCAATTGCTTCTGTCTTTCCACCCCGAGGACCTTCTGGAGTTCGTGCTTGATATGCTCGTCCGGCACGTGGGCCCCGGGCCGTTTCGCCCGTTCGAGCAGCTCCTTGAATTGCCTGTTCTTGACCCGGGAAACTTCTTTCACGGCTTCGACGACGACCGCCATCGCAGACCCGCTCTCGTTCCCCGATGGAGCATCGGACTCCGGCTTGTTCCTTTCGGCAGCAAGCAGATCGCGAATGGCCTTCCTGACCTCGGCGTCCTTTACGGCCTTTCCCTCGTGCATAGCGTCGATGAGCTCTTGCAGACGCCCTTTCTGCTTGCCAGACCGGGACTGCAGGAACGTGATGCGGTTGTCGACCACGGCAACCGAAGCGGCAGCGAAAGCCGCTGCCCGCGACTGCGCGCCATATGCTCTCACGGCGTCCTCGTACAAGTACTCCGTCTTCGCTCGCAAGTACTGCAATTCTTCCAACGAACGATGCTTCAAGCTCGCTTCGAACATCTCCAGACTCTGGATTTCATTGGCGTCGAAGCGCGAGTCGTAGACATCTGCGCCAACCGGTCCTTGAGGAGGCGCAGCGGCGAGCTGCGAGGTCCTGAAATCGATCGGCTGCTGCTGGGTGACGCACGTGGTACCCGGTACCCTCCCCGAAGCCATCGCCTTTCCCCTCCCTGTTGGGATCCCGAATCCCACTGTAAAGACCGGGCGCAAAGATTTCAATACGGAGGAACGATTTGACTCAACCTGGTTCCGGCGTTGCACGGTCATGCACGCAGCGCGTGTCGCCATCTGCTGAACGCCTCCGCGAGGTCCTGTCTCCCGTAACGCTTTAAGCGCTGCTCGTGGTCGGAGAGAAAATCATCGTACAAGGGCAGCGCGCCAGCCGAGATCGCCTGCACCGCGCCAGGGTCCCGGGGCGGCGCGCTGCGCTGCCGCCAATCGAGCGCGAGGCGTACCAGATCGGCCTGCGGGCCGTTTGTCCGGGCAACGTAGTGCTCGACCGCGGCGTCGTTACGTCCTACATCGCCCGTTTCGGCGGTGAACATGAACCGCACCGGATAAAGAATCAGCTTCGTGAGCGTCTTGGCGTCCAAAGAGGCGAGCGATTTCGCATTTCTTATTTTGTCCATGACTTCCCGGTTGCCGAGACGCAACAGCGCGAACTCGGCACCGGCGATCACGAGCTCGTCGCGACTTGGCGCCTTCAGTTTGCTGCGCACGTCCATTCCGGCAAGCAGCCGGCCGTACTTGATCAGATCGAGACGATCGAGGGGCGGGAAGCGACCGCGTTGCGACGCTTGATTCAGGCTATCGACGGAGCCCCAGAAAACCGACAACCGCTCCGCGAACGGCCGGCCGCTTTCTTTGACCGAAGCGACCAGCCTATTTACGCCGTCCGCATCGCTCGCAATCAGAGGATCGTCAAATAGAAGGCCCACATCGACGTCGCTCACCGCGCTGAAGCCGCCGTGCGCAAGGCTACCCAAGGCAAATGCGCACACGAGCCTGTCGCGCCATTGCTGCCGCGCCGCCTCCAGGGCTGCGGCAACGATCCGCTCTCCCTGGGCTTGCAGTTCCTGCTGGGTCGGCACGGTGGTGCCTAACGTCCGAATTTTGGCGCGGTGCAGGAGCCCCGACGAAGCAGCGCCGATGCGCAAGGATCGCTCAACAATTGGCTGTTAGGCCTCGCCAACGATGTAGACGGCGAAAATCCGGAATGGTCCTGGTTCACTGTTATCGAAGTCATGCCCTTCAATGCGCGCCTTGGCTTCCTCGAAGGAGGCGAAGAGGCAGTGACGATTGGTTTCGATGGCTTCGGCGAGGTTGTTGCAGGAAAGCGGCGAGCATTCAGGGCTGGTGTGTACCGAGAATGTCACAACGTCGTAGCCTACAAGCTGCTTCCTGGCCGGTGCCGCAACTGACGTTTTGAAACTGTCATCGGGCCTAAAGGGTTCCCAGATCTCCTTTTCATCATTGAACTCCTCTTCGAAGACCTCGTAGTAGAGGAAGCTGCAGTCTCGAAGGTCGATTGCGTGCTCGTGCGCTAACGACTTGATGATTTCTGGAGAGTCAAAGAACCAATATCCGTTGTGTCGCCAATATTTGATGTAGTCGGCAAAGTTTTCCGAGACACAGCCGCTGACAGAATAGACGTCATCAACCTTCGGCGCCTTGATCCAGTCAGGGCGCGTCATGACCCTCTTGGCCATGTATCCGGCGGGCGTCAAAGCGAGGCCTGGCGTCCCGGTTTTGCCGCGCTGAACGAAACGCGTAGCGCTGCAAGGCAGGTATCGGTCAACAACCGGCTGTTTGCTGGCATGCGGCGGCTCATTAGCGCACTAGATTGAGACAGAAACTAAGCATAGTTGCAGCTATGACGAGTGCATTGATGATTCGTAGCACCCTGGAAATTTGATTTTCCGGAGCCTTGGGGTTACCGAATTCATACGGGTTCATTGCGAGCCAGCTGACTGCGATCACTACCAGGGCAACCGGGTACGCTTTCCAGAAGGGAACGCCATAAATGGAGCAAATGGCCGTGCCAAGCAGCGCCACCGCAGTGATTAGCCATACGTCGGACCAAGGTAGGCGCCTCATGCCAGCTGACGTTCGCGTTTTGCCGCGCCGTGCCGAGCGCGCAGCAGCGAGGAATAGGCGTCGGTCAACAACGCGCTGTTAGGCGCCTTTTTGCGCACGATAGAGGGCAGTACGCCAGTCTATGAATTTCATGGGATTCGGATCGAGCTTGAGCTTCATGTAGTAGTGGATTCGCAGCGCCATTCCTGAGGCACCCTCGTGCCAGAAGAATTCGTCGTTCTGCGTCGGAATCCCAATCGCATTGCAATGCTCGCCGTCCGTAAAGCTGCGGTAATACTGCTCGGTTAGATGAGCAGCTTCGTCGATTGAGTAGCCGCACTCCTCCCGCAGGGTCTCCACGATGGAGTGAAAGTAGATGTTGGTGTCCTCATCTGTGGGTAGCCAGGCAAGGTTTGATGATGTGTATGCGGTCATGCGGTGCGCCTAACGTCGTATATCCCGAAACATATCGGGATATCTTGGCCTAGCTCGGCCGGCCGGACAATTAAATCAATCACTTGTTCGATGGCTGGCCAGGATACCCGATGCTTTGGGGACAAGCCGTTGTTTGCGCTGGTCTTGGGCGATTTTGGACGCACCGAAGGACTAGTTGCGGGCTTTGCGGTGTTCTCCCGGCGTCTCCAACCCTATCGAGGATAGCCACCCATGAATCGCAAGCTCCTTAGCGCAGTGTGCGTTGCGGCTTTGACCATTGGCGGTGCGGCGCAGGCGCAGGACTCCGCCATGACGTTCTTTCTCGCGACCAATCCCGGAAAAGGCGGTGACCTGGGCGGGCTGACGGGAGCCGACGCACGCTGCCAGTCGCTCGCGAAGGAGGCGAACGCGGGTGGAAAGACGTGGCGGGCGTATCTCAGCGCCAGCGGCGAGGGCGGGCAGGCGGCGGTGAATGCGCGCGACCGGATCGGGAAAGGACCGTGGCGCAACGCGAAGGGCGTGGTGATCGCGAAGGACGTGGAAGAGCTGCACGCGAATCCGAACATCAACTTCGACACGGCGCTGACGGCGAAGGGCGAGTCGGTCAACAGCCGGCGCATGAAGCCCAACTACCACGACATCCTTACCGGCTCGCAGCCCAACGGGCACGCGTTTCCTCCGGATAAGGGCGACACGACGTGCCGCAACTGGACGAGCGGCGGCGAGGGCTCGGCGTTCGTCGGCCACCACGATCGCGAAGGGTTGCGCGACGACGCGTCCTCGAAGTCGTGGAACTCGTCGCATCCGTCGCGCGGCTGCAGCCTCGAGGCATTGAACGGCACGGGCGGCAACGGCTACTTCTACTGCTTCGCGGCGAACTGATCCGGCTGCGCCGAAGGCCTAGCGCAGGATCGCGACGGCCGCCACCACCAGCGCGCACAGCGAAAGCGCGCCCGCGATGGAAGCGAGGATGGTGATGCGCCGCATGCGATGCTCGGCGAGCTGCGCGCCTTCCTGAAGCGCGGCGACGGTGCTCTGAAGCTGCGCGGCGAGCTCCTTCACGTGCGTGGTGTTCTGCGCCGCGGCCGCTTGCAGCTCGGCGATCTGCTGCTGCAGAAGAGCCGCCGCATCGGGGACCGCGTCGACCTTCTTCTTGGTAAAGACCGGGGCCGCCGTGTCATAGATCGTCTTGACGTGCGGCAGCACCGCTTTCAGGGCCGGGATGATCCACGAAGCCATGGCCGCCATTGTAGATGGACTACCCCTGTGCCGTGGCATGACTGGGACCGAAAATTGCTCGTCGAGCTAGCGTGAGTCCGATCGAGCGGGTGATCTTCGCGGTCTCCGCCGCGCAAAGGCTGGTCCAGCGCACGGCAGCTCTCGTGGATGATGCGCGAGTGATCAGCACTAAGGCCCGCGCCGCGCGACTCCGCTCGGCGGCGCTTCGCCTCCTGGCGCAGCGGCAGCGGGCAAAGCGGGCGGCCTAGAGCGGGATCGCGAGCAGCGTGTCGAACGCGCGGCTGTCGCAGATCACCACGCGCTCCTCGTAGCGCGGCTCGGGCGCGAGCGTAATGCGGTCCACGTAGCGGCCGCTCGCGAAGAGCAGGCTTTCGCCGTTCTGCATGATGCGCACCACGAGGAAATTGGCGCGCGAAGCCGCCGAGTGCTCGCCGGTGCGCTCCACGAGGATCGACGACACGAGGTGGCGGTAGCGCTGCGGCTCGTAGATGTTGGCGTGGCGCAGCGACGCCACGCGGTCGCGCAGCATCGCTCGCCCCTCGGCGTAGAGCACCGGGAGCGGCAGGCCACGCTCCTCGTTCTCCGCGGTGGTGATGCGGTAGGTGCCGTTCTCGGTGAAGAAAAGGGGCCAGTCCTCGAGCCGGTCGGCGTCCAGCGCATGCACGTAGCGCGCATGCAGATTTTCGACCACGAGTTGAAGCTGCGGCTCCACCTACAGGCCCATGTAGCGCCGCCAGGTCTGCCACAGGCCGCGTACGGCGGTCTCGGTGACGCGCGAGTCGCCCGAGCCGATGGTGGCGCCGCCCATCTCGATCACCGAGGCGCGGTCGGCGGAGGCGGCCACGCCGCGCTGGACGAAGCCGGTCGCGGCGCCGTCCTCCATCGAGATGTAGCCGGCCGGCCCGACCAGGTTGGCCTGCAGGATGCGGCGGCGCTGCATCGCCGTGTCGTCGTCGGCGAAGCCGAACAGCGTCCAGTGAAGCTCGGTGCGGTCGACGCCCTTCGGCACGACCTGGCGCGCGGCGAGCGAGTTCCGGATCTGGTGCAGGACGAAACCCGGGAAGAGCGACAGGATCTGGATCGACACGCGGTCGCCGAGCTCGTCGACCTGGTCCAGCAGCTCGGGCGCCTCCAGTTTGAACTGGCTGGCGGAAGACCCCGCGGAACGCATGCCGTCCTTCTCGTAGGCATCGCCCGTGTCCTCCACCATTTCGGTGAACGTGCAATGGTGCGCGCCGTCCTTCGACACGAACACGCCGCCCTTCTGGGTCAGCCGGTTGATGCGGAAGCGCGTGAAAAAGAGGTGCAGCAGGCTCGCATGGTACGTGTCCTTCACGTTGTCCATGTAGAGCTTCCAGTTGTTCGGCAGGACCTGCGTATAGGTGCCCAGCACCTTCACAGGCTTCTTCATCACACGCCGGATGCGCGGAAGGATGTCGGGCCCGATGTAGTCCTCGAGCGACGGCGCCGACGGCGAGAGCGTGCCGAACACCAGGCCGTGCACCGACGCCACGCGCAGCTTCTTCGGCGCCTGCGTCTCGGGTGTCGCGTCCGCGGGCAGGCCGCCCTTGCCGGCAATGCCGCGGCGAAACGCGACGGTGGTGAGGTTGCCCTCGTGGTCGTAGACCCAGTTGTGGTAGATGCAGGCGAAGCGCTCGGCCTTGCCGCGCGCCTGCATGCACACCAGCGCGCCGCGGTGCGCACAGCGGTTTTCCCAGGCGTGCAGCGCGCCCTTGGCGTCGCGCGTCACGACCACCGGCATATCGCCCACGAAGGTGGTGACGAAGCTCTGCGGCTCCGGCAGCTCGGCCTCGAGGCACAGGTAGCTCCAGGCCGCGCCGCGCCAGATCCGCTCCTGTTCCTCCCGGTAGACGTCCGCGTCCTGGTAAACCCAGTACGGAACGCGCGTCACGCCCTCGGCGGGCCACGCTCGGTGCGAGGTCGATTGCTGGGACATCGACTTATTATAATTACCGCCCCCCGCCGTTCGACGAGGAGGCTTGCCTTGGTTCGCGTGTTCCTGCTTTGCCTTGCGCTCGCTGCGCCCGGCGGCGTGCTTGCACAGTCCGGCACCGGCGAGAGCTACCAGCCGGCTTCCGGCCAGCCGGGGAAAGACGTGGTCTGGGTGCCCACGCCGTACGCGCTGGTCGAGAAGATGCTCGACATGGCTCAGGTGACGCCGCGCGACTACGTGATGGACCTCGGCTCCGGCGACGGTCGCAACATCATCGGGGCGGCGAAGCGCGGCGCCAAGGCGCTCGGCGTCGAGTACAACCCCGAGATGGTGGCGCTCTCCCGGCGCAACGCGGCGAAGGAAGGGGTTGCCGACAAGGCGCAATTCGTCCAGGGCGACATGTACGAGGCCGACATCTCGCAGGCCACGGTGCTCGCGCTCTTTCTCCTGCCCGACAACCTGCGCCGCCTCACGCCGAAGTTCCAGAGCCAGTTGAAGCCCGGCACGCGCCTGGTGATGAACGGCTTTCCGATCCCGGAATGGGCGCCCGACGTCACCGAGCAGGCGGGCGGCGACTGCGCCAATTGGTGCACCTCGCACCTCTACTACGCGCCGGCGAAGGTGGGCGGCAGCTGGCGGCTCGGCCCGGACACGCTGCGCTTCGAGCAGAACTTCCAGATGCTCTCCGGCACGCTCGGTAAGACGCCGATCGCCGATGGCCGCCTCAAGGGCGAGGAGATCAGCTTCACCGTCGGCGACACGCAGTACGTCGGCCGCGTGAACGGCAACGCGATGAGCGGCGAAATGACGGGGCCACGCGCCGGACAATGGAAAGCGACGCGGCTCGGCAATGATCATTGACATCCACGGGCACTACACCACCGAGCCGGCGGCGCTGCACGCGTTCCGCGACAAGCAGCTCGCGGGCCTCGCCGACTCGGCGCGCAAGCCTTCCCCATATACCACTGTGGCCGACCTCGGCATCAGCGACGAGACGCTGGTGAAGAGCGTCCAGCCGCAGCTCAAGTTCCAGACCGAGCGCGGCGGCGACCTGACGCTGTTCTCGCCGCGCGCCGGCGGCATGGCGCACCACGTCGGCACGGAGAAGATCAGCATCGAGTGGTCGCGCATCTGCAACGACCTCATCCACCGGATCTGCACGCTGCTGCCCGACAACTTCGTCGCCGTCGGTCAGCTGCCGCAGTTTCCCGGCGTGTCGCCGAAGAACTGCATCCCGGAGCTCGAGCGCCTGGTGAGCCAGCTTGGCTTCGTCGGCGTGAACCTCAATCCCGATCCCTCCGGCGGCATGTGGACCGACCCGCCGCTCATCGACCGGCACTGGTACCCGATCTACGAGAAGCTGTGCGAGCTCGACGTGCCGGCGATGATCCACGTGTCGTCTTCCTGCAACCCGAACTTCCACCACACCGGTGCGCACTACATCAACGGCGACACCACCGCCTTCATGCAGCTCATCCAGGGGAATCTCTTCAAGGACTTCCCGACGCTGCGCTTGGTGATTCCGCACGGGGGCGGCGCAGCGCCTTACCACTGGGGAAGGTACCGTGGGCTCGCACAGGACATGGGCCGGCCGCCGCTGTCGGAGCACGTGATGAAGAACGTGTTCTTCGACACCTGCGTGTATCACCTGCCGGGCATCGAGCTCCTCGCCAAGGTGATCCCGGTCGACAACATCCTGTTCGCCTCGGAGATGGTCGGCGCGGTGAAGGGCATCGACCCCACCACCGGCCACCATTACGACGACACCAAGCGCTACGTCGATCAGCTCAAGGGGTTGAGCGAGCAGGACCGCCACAAGCTGTTCGAGGGCAACGCGCGGCGCGTCTACCCGGGGTTGGACAAACTGCTGAAGAAACGGAAGGAGCAACGATGAGCGCGTCCATGCGCATCCTGGACATTCCCAAGCGGCCCGACCCGCGCCTCGTCGCGGAGCTGGGCAAGATGGTCACGCCGCACCTCTCCGACAGCATGGAGCGCCTCTACGCGAGCGGGCCGCAGCTTCGCCCGATGCACAAGGCGGGCAAGCTCGCCGGCCCGGCGTTCACGGTGAAGACGGCGCCGGGCGACAACCTGCTGGTGCACCGGGCGCTCGACACCGCCAAGCCGGGCGACGTGATCGTGGTCGATGCAGGCGGCTTCGGCGACCACGCCATCATCGGCGAGCTGATGATGTCGCGCGCGCGGCAGCGCGGCGTCGCCGGCATCGTCATCTGGGGCGCGATCCGCGACTCGGCCGAGATCGGCGCCGGCGATTATCCGGTGTTCGCGTGCGCGGTCACGCACCGCGGGCCGTACAAGAACGGGCCCGGCGAGATCAACGTGGCCATCTCGATCGCCGGCATGCCGGTCATGCCCGGTGACATCATCGTCGGCGATGCCGACGGGCTGGTGGCAGTGCCGCAGGAGCAGGCCGAGCGCATCCTCGCATCGGCCAAGGCGATCCTCGAGAAGGAAACTGCGGCGATGAAGCAGATCAACGCCGGCACCGTCGACCGCGGCTGGGTCGAGAAGGCGCTGCGGGAAAAAGGCTACAAGGTCTGATGGACCTGGCGGCGCTGCGCGGCATGAAGCGCGCAGGCGAGAAGATCGTCGGCGTGGTGGTCTGGGACTACCAGATGGCGCAGATCGTCGACCGCGCCGGCGTGGACCTCGTCTCGGTCGGCGACTCCGTCGGCGTCAATCTCTGGGGCGGGAAGGAAGGCGAGATCACGCTCGAGGAGATGCTCGTCGTGTGCAAGGCGGTGCGCCGCGGCGTGACGCGCGCGCTTCTTTCCTGCGACCTGCCGCCGCGCTTCGCGAATGCGCAGAACGCTCGCCGCCTGGTCGAGGAGGGCGGGGCGCAGATGATCAAGGTCGAGGCGCCTGCCTCCGTGGTGAAGGCGCTGGCCGACGCGGGCATCTCGATTTTCGCGGAATTCCATGGCGGTCGTCCTGTGGATGAACTGGTGAAGGAGGCAAAAGACCTGGAAGCGGCCGGTGCGGCGCTGCTCGACTTCCGACATTCGGGCCCCGACGCCGGGGCGGCGGTGGTGCGCGCGGTGTCGATTCCGGTCCTCGGCGGCCTCGGCGGCGGCCCGTGGCTCGACGGCCGCATGCGCATGGCGCATGCCGCGATCGGCTACGCCGCCTCGCAGCTCGATTCGAAAGCCGAGACCTACGCCAATGTCGCGCGCGTGAGCCTGGAGGCGATCACGGCGTACGCCGAGGACGTGCGCGCGGCGCGCCACCTGAAAGGGCAGCGCCCTGCCTAGCGCGATCGTCGACGGCATCGCCACGCGCTACGAGGTCCTCGGCGAAGGGCCGCCGCTCCTCATGTATTCGCCGGGCGGGTTCGACGGCACGGTGGAGAAATGGAGCACGCAGGGCGTGTACGCGCGCATCAAGCTGCTCGATCAGCTGCCGAAGAAATACCGCTGCATCGTGTTCGACCGGCGCGAGACCGGACAATCGGGCGGGCGCGTCGAGGTCCTCACCTGGCAGCGCTACGTCGCCCAGGGCAGGGGATTGCTCGAGCACCTCGGCATCGCGCGGGCGCATCTCATGGGCGCGTGCATGGGCGTGTGCCCGGTGATGGCGTTCGCGGTGGACCATCCGCAGATGGTCGAGAGCATGGTGCTCTACTGGCCGGTGGGCGGAGCGAAGTACCGCATCAACAACCATCAGCGCTTCGCGAACCACGTCGACTACGTCGAGCGCCACGGCCTCGCCGACGTGGCGGCGCTCGCGGCATCGAGCGGCAAGACTTTCGGCGAGGATCCGCGCGGCGGCCCGTGGGCTTCGCCGCTGCGGCGCGACCCCGCATTCGCCGAGGCGTTCGCGGCGCTCGATCCGCAGGCGTACATGCAGATCGTCTCCGACACCAGCCGCGCGCTCTACGACCGCGATACCGCACCCGGCGCCGAGCCGGAGGACCTGATGCGGCTCGATATCCCGGCGCTCGTCGTTCCGGGCAAGGACGCTTCGCACGCCACCTCGGCTGCGCGCTATCTCGAGGAATGCCTGCCGGGTGCGCAATACTGGGACGCGCCGCCGGAGCAACAGACCGAGGCCAGCGCGCCTCGGCGGGTGCTCGAGTTCCTGGAGAAGGCGGGCTAGGGACTGGGTCGCTCTTCGGCGAGGTCTCTTTCGAGCACCACGTCGACGGCCTTGAGGAAGATGTGGCTGGGGCAGGGCTCGAGCCCGCCGAGCCAGAGCGACAGATGGCTCGGCGTGACCTTGAGCCTGAACGCGAGCTCCATCGGCCCGCCGACGATCTCGGCGGCGCGCATCAGCGTGCGGATATGCACATCCGGCACGGGTCCCCCCACGTCAATCCGATGACAAAAGGTTGCACTTTCCACTACACCGATGTCAATTGGGGACCGCACTAGGGAATGCGATGCGTAAGCGCTGAAAATCCCTAAAAAAACAATCGCCAGAGATAATTAGCTGCCGCGCAGCTCGCGCTCCACGTTACGGACGAGCGGTCCTGCGCGCGCGACGGCCTCGCGCAGCCGGTCGCGCGACACGCCGAGCTTGCGGCTCCAGTAGGTGAGCTCATGGTCCTGGTTGACATTGATCCGGGCGTCGTCCTGCCGCCCGATCTCGCCTGGGTTGTCCGCCATATACCGTCTCCTTGCCCCCGATCGTGGTGCAACTCGCGTACCCGGATGGCCTACGGCGATGCGCGCGTTCCCGCGCGCGAACGTAACGCCGCAGGGCCACCATGCGAGAACCGCATGGGTCTTCTCCTGCCACTCGTCGCGGCGCTGTTCGGCCTCGCGCTCGCCGCCTACATCGTGCTCTCGCTGCCGGCGTGGGCGGCGCTGTGCATCGCGCTCGGGGCCGTGCTGCTGGTGATGATCGGCGGCGGCGCGCTGCTTGCCAAGGCGATCCTTTTCTGTGCCCTTGGCTTCGTGGCGGCGCGATTCATGCGGCGTCGTGAAAGATGATGCCTGCGGTATGCCGGCGTCCGGAGCGCACGCGGCTCACGCCGTGGCGCAGCTTCACGCGGTAGACCCCGCGCGCGCTGCGCACCGGCCGCTCGTTGACCGCGAACACCACCGCATCGCCCTTCGCGAGCGGCACGACTTCGGCGCGCGACTGCATGCGCGGGCGCTGCTCGGTGAGGAGGAATTCGCCGCCGGTGAAGTCGCGGCCCGGGTGCGAGAGAAGAATCGTGAGCTGCAGCGGAAACACGTGCTCGCCGTACAGGTCCTGGTGCAGGCAGTTGTAGTCGCCTTCGCCGTACTGTAGAAGCAGCGGCGTCGGCCGCCGCTGCCCCGCGCGGTGGCAGCGCCGGATGAAGGCCGAGTGCTCGCCGGGATAGCGCACCTCGCTCCCGGTGGCCGCGTTCCAGCGATTGGCGATGCGCGCAAGCGGGCCGTAGAGCGCCTCCCGCAGCCTGGACACGACGGGCGGCAGCGGATAGCGGAAATACTTGTACTCGCCGCGGCCGAAGCCGTGGCGCGCCATCACGACGCGGCTGCGGAAGTGCGCTTCGGCCGGATACAGCCCGGCGAGCCCGTCGCAGTCCGCCTCCGGAACGAGTCGCTCGATCACCGCGCAGCCCTGCGCGTCGAGCTCCTCGCCGACGCGCGCCCATTCGATCGCGTCGATCGCGTTCAAGCGGCGGCGCGTTCCCGCTCGAGCAACGCGCGCTTGCGCCGCAGGCCCCAGCGATAACCGCCCAGGCTTCCGTCCTTGCGCAACACCCGGTGGCAGGGAACCGCGACTGCGAGCGGGTTCGCCGCGCAGGCTTCCCCCACCTCTTTTGCGGTCGCTGCGACGCCGAGGCGCTGTGCGACCTCCGAGTAGGTTTGAGTCGTTCCGGGCTGAATCTCGCGCAGTGCGTTCCATACGCGTTGCTCGAGCTCCGAGCCGCGCAGGTCGAGCGGCAGCTCGAGGCGCGCACCCGGCGCGGCGAGAAAGCGCGCCACCTCCTCGAGCAGCGGCTCGAGTCCGACGTATGCGTCGCACACCTCGTCGTTCGGAAACCGCGCGCGCAAGTCGCGCTCCAGCGCCTTCGCATCGTCGCCGAGCAGGATGGCGCATACGCCGCGCTCGCTCCGGGCGACGAGCAATGTGCCGAGAACGCATTCCCCGGTGGAAAACAGAATTTGTCGGTCCATGGCGCGACTCTATCCGCGGCGGGCCGCTTTTACGCTCCGGTTCTTGCGACCCGAGCTTTCTTTCCAGGCCCGATATCTTTCGGGCATGCACACCGCGCACGGCCGGTAGCCTGCGGCGCGCGCGGTGCGCTCGTCGACGAAGAACACTCGATACCTCATGTAGCCGCCGCGCGCGATGGCGCGCAGCGCCGAGGCGCAATCGAGCCGCCCGTAGATCCGCGTCCCGCGATGGCCGCCGAGCGTTCCAGGCCGCGCGCTTGCGTAGGGCTTGCCGTCAGCGCCTACGAGGGTCCAGGTTCTGCCTACTGCCAGGCGCGGTTGTCGACCGTGTTCTCGTAGGTCGCGCCGGGAGGCACGAGGCCCCAGTCGCGGGTCCATTCGTAGGTGTGCGTGAAGCGCTCGCGCGTGTAGGGTTCGGGCGCGGCGTTCAGGATGCGCGAGAGCTTGAGGTCCTTCAGCTCGATCAGCCCGCCCGCTTCCTCGACGAGATAGCGCGCGTGCTTCGCCGGATCCTTGTCGATGGCTTTCGCGGCCTCGGCCTCGGCGTCGAACATCTTGCGCAGCGTCGGGCCGTCGAGCTCGTCGCCCGCGGCTTCGCTGCGCGTGGAGTGCGATTCCATGACGACGCGCAGTCCCAGCTTTTCTGCGTAGCTGATCCAGGGCTCCATCAGGCTGATGGCGGCGACTTCGCCGCGGCGCAGCGCGTCGATGCGCTCGCGCATCGTCCCGGCGAAGGTGGTCTTGATCTGCTCGCGCTTGAGGAACCCCTCGAGCAGCTTGAGCGTGGTGAAGTGGGAGCCGTTGAACGGGCTCACGCCGATCGGCTTGCCCTTGAGCTGCTCGGGCTCGCAGATGCCGGATTTCGGGTCGGCGACGAGCGCGAAGCTCGACATCGCCGAGCCCAGCGCGACGATCTTGGCGGGGCGGTGGCCGGCCTGACCGTGCGACTCGACCGCGCGCTTCATTACACCCCACTCGCACATGCGGAACTGGTCGCACGCGCCCTGGTCGTAGAGCGCCTCCATGGTGCGATCGAAGATGTTCGAGCGCAGCGCCTGGTGGTCGGAATTCGCCTGGCCCGAGCCCGGCGTGCGCAGGATCTCGACGTCGAGCCCCTGGTCGCGGAAGAAGCCTTCGTCGCGCGCCACGAGCAGCGGCAGGTCGTGGATGGCGTTCATCATCGAAGCTTTCACCTTCTTCAGGCTCGCTGCCATTGCGCCTCCTGCGGGACGTGAATTTTGGCATCATAAGACCGATCCGGTCCCGGGGGGAGGGCTCCATGGCGAGGCTGCTCGCGCTGATCGCGGCGCTGTTGCTGCAGGCGGCATACGGCCAGCCCTGGCCGGCGAAGCCGGTGCGCTTCGTGGTGCCGTTTCCACCGGGCGGCTCGACCGACGTGGCGGCCCGTGCCCTCGCCGACAAGCTTTCAGCCGGGCTCGGGCAGTCCGTGATCATCGACAACCGCGCCGGAGCGAACGGGGCGATCGGCACGACCGAGGTCGCGCGCGCGGCGCCCGACGGCTACACCATCCTCTTCGCAGCCGACCCGGTGACCACGCTGCATCTCGTGGTGAAGAACCTCGCTTTCGACACGCTGCGCGACTTCGTTCCGGTCAGCCAGGTGACCACGCAGCCGCTCGCGCTCGCCGTGCACGCCTCGGTGCCGGCGAAGACGGTGGGCGAGCTCATCGCGTACGCGAAAGCGAATCCCGGCAAGCTTTCGTTCTGCCATTCGGGCACCGGCAGCGGACAGCATCTCTCCGGTGAGCTGTTCAAGAAGATGGCGGGGATCGACATGGTGCATGTCCCGTACAAGGGCGGCGGGCCGGCGGTGCAGGACCTCATCGCCGGCCAGGTGCCGGTGGGCTTTCTCGGCTCGACGCCGCTCATCCCGCACCACAAGTCCGGGCGCATCCGCATCCTTGCCTTCACTTCCCTCGAGCGCTTTCCGCCGATGCCCGACATTCCCACGCTGCACGAGTCCGGGCTGACCGGCTTCGAGACCGCGCAGTGGCTCGGCCTTCTTGCGCCGCGCGGCACACGTGATGAAGTCGTTCACAGGCTTTACCTTGAAACAGCAAAGGCGTTAGTGCTTGCCGAGGTCAGAGAGCGCCTGGCGCAGGCGGCGCTCCAGCCGGTGGGCAGCAAGCCGGCCGAGTTCGCCGCCGTGATACGCGCCGATATCGAGCGCTGGGGCAAGCTCGCGCGCGAGCTCGGCATCCAACCGCAATGAGAGCGCGATGAAACCGAACCTCCTTGTCATCCTCATCGACGACCTGCGCTTCGACGAGACGAGCGCGTCCGGGCATCCGTACATGAAGACGCCCAACATCGACCGCCTCGCGCACGAGGGCGCGCAGTTCCTGAACGCGTTCCACACCACGCCGCTGTGCTCGCCCAACCGCGCTTCGATCCTCACGGGCCAGTACGCGAGCCGCCACGGCATCATCGACAACGTCGGGCGCGACGCAATGAGCCACCGCCTCGCGAACTACCACCTCGAGCTGAAAAGGCTCGGCTACGAAACCGCACACATCGGCAAGTGGCACATGGGCAACGACGCGAGCCCGCGGCCCGGCTACGACCACTGGCTGTCGTTCCGCGGCCAGGGAAAGATCGTGCACCCGGTGCTGTGGGAAAACGGCGCCGAGCATGGGGTCGAGGGCTATGTCACCGACATCCTTTCGCAGCGCGCCGTCGAGTACGTCCGGCGAAAGCGCGACCAGCCGTTCGCGCTTTTCCTCGCGCACAAGGCGGTGCATCCGGACGTGCAGCAAAAGCAGGACGGGACGATCGACGTTGCCACGATGCAGGGTTACGTGCTGCCGGCGCGGCACCGCGATCTCTACAAGGGTAAGACCTACCCGATGCGCCCGAGCGTGCTGCCGCTCGACGAGGTGCTGAAGCAAAAACCGGCTTGGAAGGAAGTCTTCGCGCTCCGCACCGACCCTTCGGCACGCCCGTTCCTCGAGGCGCTGCACGTCGGCACCCAGGAAGAGCCGCGCCAACGCGCGGCGATGATGGCTTCGGTCGACGAGGGCGTCGGCTCGATCCTGGAGGCGCTGGAAGAAAAGGGGGAGCTCGACCGGACTTGCATCGTGTTCCTGGGGGACAACGGCTTCTTCTTCGGCGAGCACGGCCTGGGCGCCGAGCGGCGCTTTCCCTACGAGGAGGGCATCCGCACCGCGTTCTTCGTGCGCTATCCCAAGCGCATCGAGCCGGGCATCCGGGTTCGCGAGATGATTCTCGCCCTCGACATCGCGCCCACGATGATCGAGCTCGCCGGCGGCGTGCCGGGAAAGCACATCCAGGGCAGCTCGCTCGTTCCCCTGATGGGCGGGAAAGCAGCGGCTTGGAGAAAGTCCTTCCTCGCCGAGTACTACAACGAGTCTGCCTGGCCGTGGATCGTCGGCATGAGCTACAAGGCGGTGCGCACCGAGCGCCACAAGCTCGTGCACTGGATTCACAAGGAGGGCGTCGACGAGCTCTACGACCTCGAGCGCGACCCCTACGAGATCAGCAACGTGATCGCGGATCCGGCGTATGCGCGTGTTCGCGCCGAGCTCGGGGACGAGCTGAGGCGGCTCGTCCCCGAGTCGATCGGCTTGTAGCGGGGGCTACGACGCTCCGCGATCCTGCTTGCGCGAGGGCGCGGCTCGCGCCGGGACCAGGGTCCCTGCAGGCCGCAGCGCCCGCCGGGTCTTCAGGAGCGCAAGGAAGCTCAGCGGCTGCAAGAACCTGCGCAACGCAGCGCGGGTATTGCGACTCAGACATACGGGGTATTTCTCGTTCGTGTGGTCCATCGCCTGCCTCCTCGCAATTTCGTTGAATCCCCCACGGCAAGGATTTTGACCAGAGAAGGCGGACACGCGGCAGTCGCCGATCGCAACTACATTGCGTAGCCCGATCGCTACAGGCCCCCTCGTTGTCGCACTGCGCCGACACGGAAAAACGGCGCCCCCGTTCGGCGATAACGAGCCCCTATTCCCAGGCGCGGTTGTCGACGGTGTTCTCGTAGGTCGCGCCGGGAACGGTCATGTTCCACTTCACCGTCCAGCGGTAGGTGTCGTCGAAGCGCTCGCGCGTATAAGGCTGCGGTGCTCCGTGCAGCAGGCGCCACGTCTGGAGCTCCTCGGGCTTGAGCAGCCCGCCGGTCTCGCGCGCGAGGTAGTGCGCGTACTTCTGCGGGTTCTTCTCGATTGCCTCGACCGCGCGCGACTGCGCGGCGAACATCTTCCTCAGGGTCCTGCCGTCCAGGTCGGCGCCCGCGGCCTCGGCGCGCGTCGAGTGCGACTCGATCAGGATGCGCAGGCCCCACTTCTGGGCCACGCTGATCCAGGGCTCCATCAGGCTCGCCGCCGCGACCTTGCCGTCGCGCACCGCCTCCAGGCGCTTCAGCATCGAGCCCGCGTTGGTCCGCTTGACGTGCTCGGGCTCGAGGAAGCCCTCGATCATCTTGAGCGTAGTGAAGTCCGAGCCATTGTTCGGCGTCACCGCGATCGGCTTGTCCTTCAGCATCTCGGGCTCGTAGATCTTGGAGTCCTTAGCCACCACGATGGCGAACTTCGACATCGAGGCGCCGAGCGCCACGATCTTGCGCCCGCGCAGGTGCTGGCTCTCGGCCTCGACCGCGCGCTTCATGATGCCCCATTCGCACATGCGGTACTGGTCGATGCCGCCCTCGTTGTAGACCGAGTCGAGCGGCCGGTCGAACACCGAGTCGAACTTGACGAAGTGCGACGTCGTCGCCTGCGCCATGCCCGGCGTAGTGACGAACTCGAGGTCGAGCCCTTCGTCCTTGAAGTAGCCTTCGTCGCGGGCGACCAGCACGGGAAGGTCGTGCACCGCGTTCATGACCGCGACCTGGGGCTTGGTCCTCACTTCTGCTGTCATCGGCGAATTCCTCCTGTGGGGCAAATCGTAACGCAAAGCCAGCGGCGTGACATCCGTCACGCTGCGGCGCGATGCGCTGACCGAAGTTTTCACCGGGCCGTATGGCGACCCGGTAAGGTGCGAGGTATGGCAGCAGTGCGCGAATTCGGCTTCATCTGCGGCGACTTTGCCGTCGGGCAGGAAAACGGCGTGCTCGTCCCGCGTTCGGAAGAGACCTACTTCGCCCGCTCCCTCATTCCTGGGGGCGAGGAAGCCGAGCTCACCGGGCGCTATCTCCTGCGGGTCTACCACAAGGGCAGCGTGGTCTGTAAGGCCAAGGTCGACGTCGCGTGGGACGCGCAGACGGCTCAGTCAAACGCCTGCCTGGGCATGAAGGTCGACGACGCCGCGGCGCTCACCGAGGCGCTGGGCAAGGCCTGCGGCAAGCACGTCGAGCTTCGCTTTACCCGGATCGCCAAGGGCCTGGCGATCGCCGGCGACTAACAGCAGCCGCACTGCATCCCCGCATCGACTTCGAGCGCCGGCTTGTACCAGGCGGGCGGAAGGTCGTCCTCGACCACCTCCTCGAGCGGCTTGAAGATGCGCCAGTGGTAGTGCTTTCGCTCCGCCGTCCAGAACGCGACGACCGTGGACACCGGCGGAAATCCGGCCTGGGCGCTTTCGATCTCCGACACCAGGAGGGTGGCATCGGCGGCTAACGAGAAGCGGCTGCGGGCCCATGCCTTCAGCCGCGACGCGGCCTCGAGGCGTCCGGGTTGCTTTCTTGAGGGCGCAAGCATGAGAAACTCGCCCCCATTATCTGAGCAACGTCGGAGGAATGCGACGGTGGAAAGAGTACTGGCGGCGGTGCGGACGGGGCCGGGCAGGACCGAAATCCGCGAGTTCCCCATGCCCGAGATTGCCGCGGACAGCGCGCTCATGAAGATGGAGGTCGCCGGAATCTGCGGCACGGACGTGAAGCTCTACAAGACGCCGCCCTCGAACGCCCCGGTGATCATGGGCCACGAGAACATCGGCGTGATCGCAAGCGCCGGCCGCGAGTTCACGCGGCGCAAGGGCTTCAGGGAAGGCGACCTCGTCTTCGTCGAGCACTACGTGATGTGCGGCAAGTGCGAGTGGTGCCATCAGGGCCAGTACCGGCATTGCGAGAACACCGACTGGCGCACCAATCCCGAGGGCATCCGCTACGGCTATACCTCGGCGGAGCGCGCGCCGCACCTCTGGGGCGGATTCGCGCAGTACGTCTACCTGCCGTGGAACTCCGTCGTGCACCACGTGCCGAAGGGCGTCACGCCGGAGCTCGCCGGGCTGGTGACGCCGATGGCGAACGGCGTCGAGTGGTCGCTCTTCGACGGCGGCGTCGGCTACAACTCCAGCGTGCTGATCCAGGGACCGGGACAGCAAGGGCTATCGCAGACGGTGATCTGCAAGCAGGCCGGTGCCTCGCTGATCATCGTGACAGGCACTTCGAAGGACAGAGCCAGACTGGAGACGGCGAAAGCGCTCGGCGCGGACCACGTCATCGACGTGAACGCCGAAGACCCGTTGGCCCGCATCCAGGAGATCACCGGCGGCAAGGGCGTCGACGTGGTGCTCGATTGCACGGCCGGCGCCGGGACGATTCCAATCCTGCTCGGAATCGAGGCGCTGAAGCGCAAGGGCGGCACCATCGTGGTCCAGGGCGAGCTGAAGGAGTTTCCCAACTTTCCGCTCGAGCGCGTGACGGTGAAATTCATCACCATCAAGAGCGCGCGCGGCCACAGCTACAAAGCGTGCGAGCTGGCGCTGGCCCAGCTGGCATCGAAGCGATTCCCGCTGGAGAAGGTGACGACGCATCGCTTCGGCCTGAAGGACGTCGACCTCGCGATCCGGTCGGTCGGCGGGCAGGGCATGCCCGACGTGATCCACGCGTCGCTCATGCCCTGGCTCTAGGGCGCGAGCCCCGGGCCCCGGTCTGCCGCGGCGAGCCGGTCGATCGCTTCGGTGAGCTCGTCGGCGGCGCCCAGCTTGCCCATGAGTTGGCATACGCCCGATTCGCGCGCCTTGCGCCTGAGCTCGTCGTCGATGTGCCCCGAGAAGAGCACGACCGGCAGGTCGGGCCGGATCGCGGCGACGGCGCGCGCGACCTCCAGCCCGTTCATGCCCGGCATGATGTAGTCGGTGACCACCACGTCGTACGTCAGGGGCTGCTCGCGCAGCGCATGGAGGGCCTCTTCCGGGCTGCTGTATCCGCTGACGCGATAACCGCGCCGGGAGAGGCTGCGCACCATCGCCGACACCAGCGCCTCGCTATCGTCGAGGAACAGCACGTGGTGCCCGCGTCCGGACGGTCGCGCGGAAGCTTCGACCGGCGCCTGGCGCTGTGCCGAGGTCTGCACCGCCGGCAGATAGACGTGAAACGTGGTCCCCTTTCCGGGCTCGCTCTTGAGGTCGACGGCGCCTTCGTGCCCGCGCACGATGCCGTGCACGATCGCGAGTCCCAGGCCGGTGCCCTCGCCGACCGACTTGGTGCTGAAGAACGGCTCGAAGATGCGGGCCTGGATCGCCGGATCGATGCCCTTGCCCGAATCCGAGACGGAGAGCCGCGCGTACGGTCCGGTCGGCAGCCTCGCGATGGCGGGCTCGCCGGCGGGTCCTGCGGAGACGCCGCAGGTGCGCACGGTGATGTTTCCGGGCCCCGAGCCTATCGCCTGCAGGGCGTTGGCGCACAGGTTAAGCAGGAGCTGGTGAATTTGGGTCGCATCGCCGAGGATCTCGGGAGTGTCGGCGCCGAACGCCGCCTCGAGCCGGACTCCTGGGGGCACAGTGGGCGCGAGAAGCCGGATCGCTTCACTCGCGATCTCCGCCAGGCAAAGCCGCCGGCGCTGCGCGGGCTGCGGACGAGCGAACGCGAGGATGCGCTGCACGATGTCGCGCGCGCGCCTGCTCGCCTTGTCGATCTCCTCGATGCTTTCGCGCACCGCATGCTCGGCGGGCGCGTCCATGCGGGCGAGCTCCACGTTGGCGAGGATGGCGCGCAGGACGTTGTTGAACTCGTGCGCGATGCCGGTCGCGAGGGTGCCGATCGCCTGCATCTTCTGCGCCTGGTGGAGCTGGGCTTCGAGCAGCTGGCGCTGCTCGTCGGCCTGCCTGCGGCGCAGGAACTGGCCGATCTGCGCGCCGATTGCCGTGATCGCCTGGAGCAACTGCTCCTCGGGCTCGCGCGGCTTGCGGCTGGCGAAATTGAGCACGCCGATCGTTTCCCCCGAGGAGGCGATCGGAAAGACGAACGAGCCGTGAATTCCGATCTCGCGCGAGCCGATCTTGTTCACGGCGGACTTCGACGAGCGCGGATCGTTCACCACGTCGGGCGCCCATACCGGCTCGCCGGTCTTCCACGCGAGGCCGCTCAATCCCTCGCCCGGCCGGTAGACGAGCTCGCGCGAGCGCTCGACGAAGCGCTGGATCGCGGGATCGGCGATGGCCCAGCCCTCCGCGAAGCGCAGCAGGCCGGCCGGCGCGTCGACGCGGAAGTAGCGGCCGCAGTCCCAGCCTTCGGTGTCGCACACCGAGCGAATCACGCTTTGCAATGCCGCCGAAGCGCTCTCGGCGTCGGCTAGGATGCGCGTTACGGAGTGCTCCAGCTCGCGCAGCTCCTCCGCGCGTCGGCGCTCGGTGATGTCGCAGGCGATGCCCTGGTAGCCCTTGAAGGCGCCCGTGCCATCGAATACCGGCTCGCCGCTCACCCGGAACCACACCTTGTGTCCGCGCTCGTTGTAGCGGCATAGCTCCAGGTCGCGGAACGGTTGGCGCGCCTGCAGCACCGCGCGATGCGCCGCCCAGTCGGCGCCCGTCATGTTCAGGTACGGGATTTCCCAGCGCGTCTTGCCGATCAGCCTGTCGGTAGAGCTGCGCCCGAGGTGGCTCGAGCGGCTGGTGGAGAACGAGACGAAGCGCAGCGTCTCGTCCTGCTCCCAGTACACGTCGGCGGAAAGCGCCGCCAGGCGGCGAAAGCGCAGCTCGCTCTCGTAGAGCGGATCGAAACGCGGCCTCCCCGAAAGCTCCTCGCCGAGCATGGATGCAATGGTAGAGGCAATTACATGCCTAGCGACTTGTCGACGTCGCGCCGTCGCGACCGGCCGCTCTGTTAGGAATCAAGCCCTTGTTCTAGATCGGACGGCGCGAAGTCCGCCCGCAGCGACGCCGTGCGCTGTGCGCGCGGCCCGGGTATCGCTCTAACAGCCTGTTTTCTCAGCGTTGGGGCACGCAGGCACGCCGCTTGCTGCCACCCCCTGTCCATAAGCAAGCGAAAACGCGTGGTTACCTACTCGCTCGTCAAGACTGCCTCGGATGAAGCCGGCGACTGCCAGCTCGCGCGCGAGGCGCAGTGGCTGCGCGAGCTCGCCGACGTGCGCAGCCTCGAAGGTCAGGTCCCGCGCCTGCTCGACGAGGGCACGAACCACGAGGGCCGGCGTTTCCTCGTCATGAGCGTGGCCCAGGGCTGGGCCGAAACGCGGGCCTTCACCGCCGGCCACGAGCGCTTCCTCTCGAACCTAGGCAAGGCGCGCTTCCGCTCCACCGACTTCGAGGTCTCCGGCTGCTCCGAACAGATCAACCAGTCGCTTTCGCGCCTGAAGGGCTGCGTATCCGCGGCGACGCTGGAAACGCTGCGCGCGGCCCGCCGCGACTGCGAGACGGCGCTCCTCTACTGGACGGGTCCGTACGTGCTGTCGCAGGGCGACTTCGCTCCATGGAACATCCGCACCCTTGGCTCGCAGCTCTTCGTCTACGAATGGGGCCACGCGCGGACCGAGGCAAGTCCGCTTGACGATGTGCTCCACTACCTTCTCGTCCAGCGCGCCCTGCATGGCCGCTCGGTCAACGCGCGGTTTCTCGTCTCGGCGATGAAGCGCGCGCACCAGTTTGCGCTGGCCGCCTACCCGGAGTGGACCTGGCGCGCGCAGGTGATCGGCGCCCTCACGCTGGTGTACCTCCTCGGAGCGCTGCTGCACCACTCCGTGGCCGCACGCGGCGTCGACCGAAGCGACCCGGTGGCGAAGTCCTACTGGAACCTGATTCAAACCCGCTCGGCGTGGATGCCGGGCGACAACTGAAGGAGCCGAAAGAACCCATGAGCGCAGCAGCAACCGCCGCCGGTTATCTCTACGCTTCCGGCCGCCTGCGCGGCCGCGGCAGCCGCGAGGACGAAGCCCAGGAGCACGAGCACAAGGCGAAACCGGCTCGCAAGGCGCTGAAGGTCGCGGTCTACGATCCGGTCCCGCCTGCGCAGGGACCGGCGCAACCCGCGGCGGAGAGAAAGACGCCGAAAATCCAGTACCGTACGCGGCGCTGGAAGCCCGAATGAGCGCTCGCCGCGGCGGCCTGTACGTCGGCGGCTTCGCGCCGGAGGAAGGCATCGACGTCCTGCTCCAGGCGCTCGAGTTCAATCCGGGTGCCCGCGTCGAGATCGCGACGGCGGGCGCGACCACGGCGGAGCTGCGCAGGCGCCTGCAGCGGTGCGCGTACCTGGTGGTGCCCGGCCTGAGTTATGACGCGCAGCCCCACGCACTCGTCATGGCTTTCGCCGAGGCGGTTCCGGTCATCGCGAGCCGGCTCCCGATGTTCGCGGACCTGGTGGAGCCCGGCCGCAACGGCCTGCTCTTCGACCCCGGCTCGGCGCGCGAGCTCGCGCGGCGCCTGGCCTGGGCCGAAGCGTTCCCGGAAAAAATGCGCCAAATGGGGGAATGCGCCCAGGCAGATTACCAGGCGCGCTTTGTCGCAGACTGGAACTGGCGGCGTCTTTACGGCGAGCGTCGGCGCCAGGCGCGCCCGCACCCGTAGACCCGCCAAGAAGAGGACCGGGACGTCCCCGGTTTCCGAGGAGGAAGCTTGATCGAACTGGGCGTCACCCCGACGCTGATCCAGCCGGTCGTCCTGTGCGGCGGCTCGGGCACCCGGCTGTGGCCGCTCTCGCGCGAGCATCATCCGAAGCCGCTGCATGCGCTGAACGGCGCACGGACCCTGCTGCAGGAAACGCTGGCGCGCGCGGCCGGGGTCGACGGCTCGATGCAGCCGCTCGTGATCTGCAACGAGGCGCACCGCTACCTGGTTGCCGAGCAGGCCGCGGCGATCGGCGCACGCCCCAAGGCGATCGTGCTCGAGCCGGCCGGACGCGGGACCGCGCCGGCCCTTACCCTGGCCGCGGTGCACGCGGTAACGGCCGACGATCCGGTGCTGCTTGTCATGCCCTCGGACCACGCGATCGCACGCAGCGACGCATTCGCGCGCGCGGCCCTGCGCGGCGCCGCGCTCGCGCACCGCGGCTACCTCGTCGCCTTCGGCGTGCCGCCGGCCTCGCCAGAGCCGGGCTATGGCTACATCGGCGTCGGCGGCGCTATGGCTGAGCCCGAGGCGAGCTTCATCGACGCGTTCGTGGAGAAACCCGACGCGGTGCGGGCACGCGAATACTTCGAATCCGGCCGCTATCTGTGGAACGCGGGCATCTTCGCCGTGCGCGCGTCGGTGTGGATCGACGCCATCGGGAACCTGCGCCGGGACATCCTCACGGCGTGCGAGCGCGCCTACCGGCAGGGCAGGCGCGACGGCGCGTTCGTGCGCGTGGACTCATCCGCGTTCGAGAATTGCCCGGCGGACTCGATCGACTACGCAGTGATGGAGCGCGTCGTCGGCAATCCCGCGCCGCCGGAGGCAGTCGTGGTCCGCCTGGACGCGCAGTGGACCGACGTGGGCGCCTGGGACGCGCTGTGGCAGATCGGCGACAAGGATGCGCGCGGCAACGTGGTGCATGGCGATGTGCACCTCGCCGACACCGCGAACGCCCTGGTCGTGGCGCAGCACAGGCTGGTCGCGTGCGTCGGGCTCGACGACGTGGTGGTCGTGGAGACGCCCGACGCCGTCATGGTGGCGCGAAAAGACCGCGCCCAGTCGGTCGGTCCCCTGGTGTCGGCGCTCAAGGCGCAGGGCCGCGCGGAGACCCTTTCGCACCGCAAGGTGCACCGGCCGTGGGGTACCTACGACAGCATCGAAACCGGCGAGCGCTTCCAGGTGAAGCGCATCGTGGTGGAGCCCGGCGCCGCGCTATCGCTTCAGCTGCACTACCACCGCGCCGAGCACTGGATCGTGGTGCGCGGCACCGCGAAGGTGACGCGCGGCGACGAGAGCTTTCTCCTCACCGAGAACGAATCGACCTACATTCCGCCGGGCACGCGCCATCGCCTCGAGAACCCGGGCAAGCTGCCGCTCGAGCTGATCGAGGTCCAGTCCGGCAGCTATCTCGGCGAGGACGACATCGTGCGCTTCGAGGACGCGTACGGAAGATAGGAATTACCAGGCGTAGGCGATGTTCCCCATCACTGCGTTGAACTTGTAATCGCGGCCGACGACATTGGAGTCGCGCTCGCCGTGGTCGAACGCCGCGCTCAGCTGCCAGAACCGCGCCGGCTCCCAGCCGACCGAAACGCGCACCAGGTGGATGAGCTCGTCGCGTAGCGTGGTCCCGCCCGCGAGGCTCGGATCGCCGTCGAAAACGCGCCGCTCGCGCACGAGCTGTGCCCCGAGCACCGTCTTGTTCGTGACGGCCCAGCGCGGGCCGAAGCTCACGCCGCTGACGATCATGTGGCTCGCGGCCACGTCCACGACGGACCGCGGCTCGCGATAGACCTGCAAGCCGAGAATCGTCTTGTACCCCGGCAGCCACTCGAGCAACACGCGCCCGGTGGTGCCCGCGAAGTTGTGCTGGGTGGTGTTCTCCTGGTCGTAATCGCGCGCGGTATACCCGAGGCGTCCCGTCATGCGCAGCTGGGCGCCGAACGCATAAGCCGCCACCACGGCGAGCTCGTGCTCGACGTAGTCGGTGTTTACGTCCGTCCCGACCGTAAGGGGGGCCTCGCCCTGCGTGCTGCGATATTCCAGTCCGATGGTGTTCAGGAGAGGGCTTACATATTCCACGGCTCCGATTGCGCTGACGGCGTTGGACTCGGTCTTGACCGCCTGCGTGCGCGTCTCCCGGTACCCGGTGAGGCCGCCGCGCAGCCGCAAGCCCGGCGTGATGAGGTAGACGGCCGTCCCCCCAACCGTCGCTGCTTTCACCAGGTCGAGGCGGTTGGCCTGGGTCTCGCCGGGATCGGCTTGGCGCTGGACGTAGCCCGCGGTGACGGTTCCGGCGAGGTTGTTGCCGATTTCCCACAGCCAGCCGCCGCCGAGCGCGTAGGCGCCATGGTCGAGGTCGGAGAGATGGTCATATTTGTAATAGTCGCCGCGCGCGTCCAGGCGGAACCGCTGGCGGCCCACAATGCGCTGTTCGTGACGAAAAGCGCCCCCGACGCGGGTGATCGTATCGGACTGCGGATTCGTCTCGGTGCGCAGCACGTTGTCGTCGCGCATGACGCCGGCTTCCAGCATGATGCCGGTGGGCCGGGTCTCGTCGGCGGGGTAGGCGGGGAAAAACCCGCGCGAAGGCCAGCCTATGGTATCGATGGCTTCGAAGGCTTGGGCGCTGGGTGCGGCGAGGGAAAGAGCGGCGGCAAGCGCGGTGACACGGCGTTGTAGATTTTTCATGGGCCCGATCCTAGCCACCCGTTTTCGTGGCTTTCAACCGCAGGTGCGAGTTTGCCACATGCTGACCGGACGGCGTTTGCGTCGCTTTCGCGACACATGCAAACTGGCGAAAACCAACCCGATCAAGGTGATGTCGGCGTGATAGGCAAAGGGAACGGCTGATGGACGAGCGCGGCTACGTCGCCGAGGCGCTGCTTGACCGGTTGCGGGACGAAGGCGTGCAGTTCTGCTCCCTCGGGCCGGAGGCCGCCTCCACCGCGGTGGCGCTCGCGCTCGCCCAGGACGCCCTGCCGGGGATGCCGCGCCGGATGGCGCGCTTTGCGCAGGACTTCGACCTGCGCCTGGTTCAGCTCTCCCGCGACGAGCGCCAGCGGGTCCAGTTCACCCTGGCGTGGAGCGACGAAGTGGGCCACCCGACCTTCCTCGAGGTCCATACCGTCGGCGACTACTACCGCGCCGGGCGGGTCCTGCTGCGCTCGGAGGAGCTCCTTTCCGGCCGATCCGAGGTGCTTCTGCTTTACAGCCTGGTCGAGGCGATCCACGGGCAGAGCATCGACGAAGTCCGCGCCGCCTGGCTGTCGCGCCTGTGGCACACCGACCCGCGCGGCGCCCTCGAGCGCATCGGCGACTTGTGGCCTGCGCGTCGAGACATGCGGCTTCTCGCCCATGCGGCGAAGCAGGCCTCCTGGGATCAGGTGCGCGCCGCCTTGCCGCGCCTGCGGCGAGTCCTTTACCGCGCCCTGCCGAGCCCGTTTGCCTTGCTTGCCAAGCTGAACCTCGTCCTGCAGCCGCGGCATGCCGCGGTGGCCTTCGTCGGCTTCGAAAATGGCGCGCTTCGCGAGCGCGTGCTCCGCGATCTCGCGCCCGCCTTTCCGTCGGGCCTCGATGCGCTCGAGCTCTCCTACGCCGAGCGGCCGCGCGGCGCCGACGTGGCGGTGCTGTTCGATCCGCCGGACACGTACCGCCCGCGCATCGAATCGATCGTCGTCGAGCGCGCCGAGGCGCTGCCGCCGGCGGCCGCCAAGGTGGAGCGCGCGCTGCTGCGCTGGCTCGAGCGGCGCGTCGAGCGCCGCTTCTCGGACACCGTGGTCGGCGTGAACCCGCTGGCCGCGCGCATCCTGCAGTTCGCCTGCCGGCACCGGGTGCCGCTGCTGTCCGATTTCATGAGCACGCTGCTCAACTGCGGCATCTACTGTCCCTTGCCGGCGCCGATCCTGATGCCGCATCCGTATGGAATCTTCATCCACCGCAACGCCTCGATCGGCAGCCGCGTCACCGTGATGCAGCAGGTCACGATCGGCAACAAGCATCCTTCCGATCCCGCCGCTCCTGTCATCGAGGACGACGTGTGCATCGGCGCGGGCGCGAAAATCCTCGGCGCGGTGTGCGTGGGCCACGGCGCCACCGTCGGCGCGAATGCGGTCGTCACCCGCGACGTTCCGTCCCACTGCACCGTGGTCGGCGCGAACCGCATCCTCGGCCGAGCAAGCGTCGTGCCGGAGCGACAGCAATCTGTCGTGAACACCTGACATTGGAGTTTGTCCAAGCGCGTGTAACGATTTGGCGTTGAATGACTTACCCGCGCTCCTTCCTCGGACTGTTGCTCGCAGGCTTCACTCTCGTGGCGCTTCCTCTCGTGGGCGCGCTCGCCTATTCGGCGTGGAACACCGAGCGTCTGGCCGGCGAAAGCCGCAGCGCCGTGTTCAATGCCTCGCAGGCGGCGCGCGCGAGCCGGGCCCTCGTCGAGCGCATCAGCACGATCGAGCGCCTGGCGCAGCAGGCGGCGGTGCTCGACGACCCCGAGCTCCTGCAGGGCTACGCGAGGGTGCATCGCAGCTTCCGCAGCCTCGCCGACGAGATCGGGCAGCTCCCGCTCGACGGCGCGCAGCTCGGCGCGCTCAGCCGTGCCGTGGGCTACGAGCAGGCGCTCTACGACCTCCTCACCGGGATGCCGCGCGTCCGGGTCGAGCCGGCCGACATCACCGAGCGCGTCGACCAGCTGATCGACGCGGCGCGCGAAGTCCTGGCGATCAACAACCTCATCGTCGACCGCGAGGTGGAGCACTTGCGCGCGAGCGCCGACGAGGTGCAGCGCGGCCTCATCCTGCTGCTTCTATTCAGCACCGCGGTCGCGCTGACCATCGCGCTTGCGCTGACCCGCTACATCTCGCGCCCGATCGCGGCGATCGACAACGCGATTCGCCAGCTCGGCGGCGCCGACTTCTCGCGGCCGATCGCGGTGCGGGGCCCCGAAGACCTGCGCCATCTCGGCCGGCGCCTCGACTGGCTGCGCCGGCGCCTGGAGGAGTTCGAGACGCAGAAAAACCGCTTCCTGCGCCACGTCTCCCACGAGCTCAAGACGCCGCTCACGGCGCTGCGCGAAGGCGCGGAGCTCCTGAACGATCAGGTGGCCGGGCCGCTCGTCCCGGCGCAGAAGCAGGTGGTGTCGATCGTGCGCGACAACAGCGTCAAGCTGCAGCGCCTGATCGAGGAGCTGCTCGACTACCAGCGCGCACTGCACGCTGCGGCATCGCTCGAGGTGAAGCCGGTGTTGCTCGACACGCTGGTGGCCGAAGCGGCGCGGGCGCACGAGCTTGCGGCGCGCTCGAAGGAGCTGCGTCTAGAGGTCGACGCCGAGCCAGCCATGCTCGAGGCGGATCCGGACAAGCTGCGCTCGATCATCGACAACCTCGTCAGCAACGCAGTCAAGTTCACTCCACCGGGCGGCCGAATCACCGTCAAGGCGCGCGTGCAATCGGGCGAGGCGGTGATCGAGGTGATCGATTCGGGACCGGGCGTGGCGCCCGAGGAGCGTGAGTCGATCTTCGATCTGTTCTTCCGTGGCCGCGGCAAGGGCGAGGGCGCGCGCATCAAGGGCAGCGGCCTCGGCCTCGCCATCGCGCGCGAGCTCGTCGAGGCGCACGGCGGCCAGATCGCCGTCGTGCCCGAGGGAAGCGGCGGTCATTTCCGTGTCACACTTCCGCGCCGTTCGGCGCGTGCGCTCGCCGACGCCGCGTAACGACAGCCGGCAAGAATGACCTGATCAGCGTGAGGAGAAGGCATAAGCAATGAGCAATGAGAATCCCAAAGTGATCCTGGTCGACGACGACAAGGATTTGCTGCAGTTGATAGCGATGCGGTTGAGTGCGTCGGGGTATGCGGTGACGGCGGTGGAGAGCGGGGAGGCGGCGCTGGCGGCGTTGTCGGTATCGCGGCCGCAGG
>DATLUZ010000017.1:0-9826 GCA_035577785.1 Burkholderiales bacterium
GCTGCTGGACGAGCCGACCAACAACCTCGACATCCACAGCATCCGCTGGCTGGAAGACGTGCTCAACCGCCGCACGAGCACCATGGTGATCATCTCGCAC
Source organism: Burkholderiales bacterium (assembly GCA_035577785.1). Taxonomy (GTDB): domain Bacteria; phylum Pseudomonadota; class Gammaproteobacteria; order Burkholderiales; family SG8-39; genus SCGC-AG-212-J23. Next base: position 101 of record DATLUZ010000017.1, read on the forward strand.
GACCGGCACTTCCTCTCGAGCGTCTGCACGCACATGGCGGACCTCGACTACGGCAACATCCGCGTCTACCCCGGCAGCTACGACGACTACATGGAAGCCGCCACCCTCGCGCGCCAGCAGCAGCAGAACGCCAACGCGCGCGCCAAGGAGCGCATCGCCGACCTCGAAGACTTCGTGCGCCGCTTCCGCGCCCACAAGGCCAAGGCGCGCCAGGCCACCTCGCGCATGAAGCAGATCGAGAAGCTGAAGGTCGAGGACGTCAAGCCCTCGAGCCGCCAGTACCCGTACATCAAGCTCCTCGTCGACGACAAGGAAAAGCTCCACCGCCTCGCCCTGGAGGCGAAGGGCCTGACCAAGGGCTATCAACGGGGAAAGAATCTTTTTGAAAAACTGAATCTTTCCATCGAGGCCGGCGAGCGCGTCGCCATCATCGGCCCGAACGGCGTCGGCAAGAGCACGCTCCTACGATCCCTGTTAAAACCTGAAATTGGCACGGCGAAGTGGGCCGACAAGGCTCGCGTCGCCTACTGGCCGCAGGACGCGGCCGACGAATTCCAGGCCGACGAGCTCCTCGCCGACTGGCTCGGCCGGTGGCGCCGCCCCGAGCGCGGCGACGACGACCAGATCGTGCGCGCCACCCTCGGCCAGCTCCTCTTCTCCGGCGACGACCAGAAGAAGTCGGTCAAGGTCCTCTCCGGCGGCGAAAAGCAGCGCATGATCATCGCCAAGCTCGTCCTCGCCATGCCGAACGTGATGCTCCTGGACGAGCCGACCAACCACCTCGACATGGAATCCATCGAGTCGCTCAACACCGCCCTCGACAAGTACCCCGGCACCCTGGTCTTCGTCTCCCACGACCGCGAGTTCGTCTCGTCCCTGGCCACCCGCATCATCGAGCTCAAGCCCGGCGAAGCCGGTGCTCCGGCGACGGTGATCGACTACCATGGCACCTACGACGACTACCTCGCTCGGGAGAACGCGGTACTCGCCGCCGCCTGAACTTTTAGCGATACTCCTAGCGCACCCCATGGGCACCGATTCACCCGAATCCATTCGCAAGGCGCAAATCGACGCGGTGCTCCTCAAGCTGCATGGGGTCGTCGCAAAGAAGATCAACCGCCTCGACGCCTATTTCGTCAACGACCGGATGTTCGCCTGTATCAGCGGCGAGGGCATCGGCTTGCGCCTCCCCGTGGCTACCGCGACCAACCTGCAGTTCTCGCGGGACGACGTGGGCCCGTTTCAGCCCGGCGGCATGCCGAGCTCGAGGGAATGGATCCAGATCAACCGCGCCGAGGCGGCCGAGTACGAGAAAGACCTGGCGCTATTCCAGGCCTCGATCGACTTCGTAAAAGGCGGCCGCTAAGTTTCGCGCTGACAGGCGCTCAAGCCATGGCGCTGACGGCGACGATCCACCATTTCACGATCCGGTTGAGCGATGTCGACCGCGGCGTGTATGCGACGCTCGAGCTCAAGGCGGCAAAGCATCCGTCGGAGAGCGACGAATACCTGGTTGCCCGCGTCCTCGCGTATTGCCTCGAGTACGCCGAGGGCATCGCCTTCTCGCGTGGGCTGTCGGAACCCGACGAGCCGCCGATCGCGGTGCGCGATCTCACCGGCGCGCTCAAGGCCTGGATCGAGATCGGCTCGCCGGATGCCGCGCGCCTGCACAAGGCGGCGAAGGCCGCGCCGCGGGTCGCGGTGTACACCCACAAGGATCCGGCGCAGCTCCTGCGCTCGCTCGACGGCGAGCGCATCCATCGCGGCGAGGCGCTCGAGCTCTACTCGCTCGGCCGCGAGCTGGTGGCGGACCTGGTCAGGCGCCTCGCGCGGCGCAACGAGCTCGACCTGTCGGTCACCGACCGCCACCTCTATGTGACGCTCGGCGGCGAGACGCTGTCGGGCGAAGTGGAGCGTCTGGTGCCCGCATGACCAAAATAAAAAGGCCCAGGGTTTCGAGGCCCCGGGCCTTCAGCCGCCGAGCCAAACTCGCGAGAGCAGGCCGGCAACGCAGACACTCTAGCCCGGCGGGCGGGATGTCGATATAGGCCGATCGGCCACCCGCCCGCGTCCCCATATGCAGCCCATCCCCGACCCCTCGAAGCTTGAAGCGGTGATGCGCTACCACGAGCGCACCAAGCATCATTTCGCCCGCTTCGCGCCGGGCCCGGGGCGGCTCGACTGGGCGAACCAGCCCGATCCGTTCCGGCGCTTCGAGGGCGCGCCGCTCACGCGGCTGCCGCTGCTCGCGCCGCACGCGGAGCCGCGCCCGCCCGAGTACGAGAGCCTTTACGCGCCGGGCACGGTGGCGAGCGTGCCGCTGGGCCTGCGCGCGCTCTCGCGCCTGCTCGAGTACGCGCTCGCGCTCTCGGCGTGGAAGCAGGCCGGCGAGACGCGCTGGGCGCTGCGCGTGAACCCATCGAGCGGCAACCTGCATCCGACCGAGGGCTACGTATTCATAAGCTCAATTCCAGAGTTGGGCGAATCACCGGGGCTTTTCCACTATGCGCCGAGGGAGCACGCGCTCGAGCGCCGCGCCGACTGCCCGCCGGAGCTCTATGCGCGCCTCCTGCGCGGCTTTCCGGCGCAGGCGTTCCTGGTGGGGCTGTCGTCGGTCTACTGGCGCGAGGCATGGAAGTACGGCGAGCGCGCTTTCCGCTATTGCCAGCACGACGTCGGCCACGCCATCGGCACGCTGAGCATCGCCGCCGCGACGCTCGGCTGGTCGGTACGGCTCCTCGACGCGGTGGCCGACGACACCATCGCCGCGCTCCTGGGCCTCGACCGCGCTGCCGACTTCGAGGGCACCGAGCGCGAAAGCGCGGAGCTGGTGATGGCGTTATGGCCGGGACAAGGCGCGAGCAACACTTCCAGCCTCGAGGTCGAGGCGGTGCAAGCGCTGAAAAGTCAGCGCTGGTACGGACGCGCCAACCGCTTGAGCGCGGAAGCCCCGGTGCGCTGGGATGCGATCGACGAAGTGGCCGAGGCGTCCCGCAAACCATGACTTCTGCCGGGCAGATCATTCGCCAGCGGCGCAGCCTCCTTGCCTGCGATGGGATCACCTCGATCCCGGCGGCGCGCTTCTATCGCATGCTCGTGCGCGTCATGCCCCGGGACGCGATTCCGTGGCCGCCGGCAATCCACTTCGGGCTCTTCGTGCATCGCGTCGACGGCGTCGAGCCCGGCCTCTATGCGCTGGCGCGCGATCCGGCAAAGGTGGCGAGCCTGAAAGGCGCGATGCACCCGCATTTCCTGTGGGAAGTGCCGCCAGGCTGCCCGGCAGGTCTGCCGCTCTTTCTCCTCGAGCGCGGCGACGCGCGCGTACTCGCAACGCAGGTGAGCTGCCGCCAGGACATCGCCGGCGATGGCGCCTTCTCGCTCGGCATGCTGGCGGAGTACCGGGCGGCGCTGGTCGCGAACGGGCCGTGGTTCTACCGGCGCCTCTTCTGGGAGGCCGGCCTCATCGGCCAGGTGCTCTACCTCGAGGCCGAGGCCGCCGGCGTGCGCTCGACCGGCATCGGCTGCTTCTTTGACGATCCGGTGCACCAGGTGTTCGGCTTGCGGGACCTGGAATTCCAGTCGCTCTACCACTTCACCGTCGGCGGCGCAGTGGACGACCCGCGGCTCACCACGCTGCCGCCGTATCAGGACCCATAGAGTCGTCGGTCTGCCGTCAGCAAGGCGACAGGATCAAACCTCCACATTTATTTATTTGAGTCCCGAGGCGCACACCCCTCGAAATAGGCGCACGATCATTGCGGGGAGGTGTGCCATGACGTTCAAGATGCCGGAATTGCCTGCAGGTTGGAAGCCCTTTAGCCTAGGTGCGCTCGCCGGAGCGGCGCTCCTCGCATGGGTCGGATTCGACGCGCTCGGCTGGAAATTGAACAGCGCCGCTGAATCTCTCGCCACCAGAAAGGCCGACGCGGCCGTGGTGAGCGCTTTCGCCTCGATCTGCCGCGACCAGTTCGTGAAAGGCGCCGACTATTCGGTGCGGCTTGAGGCGCTCAATAAGATCGAGCGCTATTCGCGCGGCGACGCCGTGGCGAAGGCCGGCTGGGCAACCATGACCGGGGCCAAGGAGCCCCGCTACGGCGTCGCCCAGGAATGTGCCGAGCTGCTGATTCCAGCCAAGACCTAGCGGCCGGGCGACATTACTCCACCACGCGCCCCTGCGTACGCAGGAGGCGGGCGTAGTTGACCGCGTCGTCGAGCCTCGTGTAGCGGTAGGATCCGAGGTGGTAGGCGTCGCCGTCGAAAGTAATGGCAAGCTCGGCCATGACTTCGCGCTGCAGTGCGTCCGGCCCTTGCGTGCGTTCATCGCCGGACGCGGTGCGGCGCTCATCGACGTCCCGCTGGACCGATTCGTCGCTTCGCGTGGTGGCGCGCATGCCCTCCTGCCTCAGCCCTTCGAGCTGCAGCTCCAGGGTTTCCACCCTGAAATGGGCGTCGAGGTACTTTTCCTGCATTCCGGAGGCGCGCCAACCAGCACGCTCGGTATGGGCAGCGGCGACACGGGCCCTGAGGGCCGCGACTTCTTCTTGGAAGGTCATGACGCAGTGTGCGCCCGAAACAGAAACGTCTCGGTACGCTGGCGCGCTTAGCCCTTCACCGCGATGGGTCCGAGAACGTGGAATATTGAACAGCCGGCGGCCAGAGGCCTCGGCGGTAAAATCCAACGCGTCGCTGAACACCGCCGAATGAAAATGCGCTGGATCCCGCGCGCCGTGCGCGCCGCCGCGTTCCTGTTCGCCGCCGTTTTCCTGAGCGCCGGCGCGCTCGCCCAATCGACTGACCTCTATCCGCAGCGGGCGGTCCGGATCGTCGTGCCGTACCCGCCCGGCTCCGGCACCGACATCGTCGCGCGGCTGCTCGGCCAGCGGATCGGCGAGCACTGGGGCCAGCCGGTGGTGGTGGAGAACCGTCCCGGCGCCGGCGCGATCGTCGGGGTCGAGACGGTCGCCAAGGCGGCGCCGGACGGGTACACGATCGGCATCGCCGACACCGGCCCCTTCGCGATCAACCCGGCGCTGTATCCGAAGCTGCCTTACGACCCGGTGCGCGACTTCACTCCGGTGATCGAGCTGGCGAAGCTGCCTTTCATGCTGGTGGCGCATCCGTCGCTCGGCGTGTCGTCGGTCACGGAGCTGATCGCCAAGGCGAAGCGCGAGCCGGGACGGATCAACTATGCCTCGGTCGGCAACGGCAGCAGCGTGCAGCTCGCCACCGAGCTCTTCAAGAAGCAGGCCGGGGTCGACCTCGTGCACATCCCGTACAAGGGCAGCGCGCCCGCGCTGAACGACGTGCTCTCCGGCACGACCCCGGTGATGTTCGTGAATCTGCTCTCGGGCCTGCAGCACGTGAAGAGCGGCCGGCTCCGCGCGCTCGCCGTCGCCACCGGCGAGCGCCTGCGGGCGCTGCCCGACGTGCCCACGGTCGCCGAATCGGGCGTGCCGGGCTACGAATTCCAGACCTGGTTCGGCATTATCGCGCCGGCCGCGACGCCCGCTCCGATCGTCGAGCGGCTGAACGGCGAATTCCGCCGCGCGCTGTCGGTCCCCGAAGTCCGCGAGCGCCTGCTGAACGAGGGCGGCATGCAGCCCGTCGGCGGCAGCGCCGCCGAGTTCGCGGCGCTGATCGCCGGAGAGAAGGACCGCTGGGGCAAGCTGGTCAGGGAAACCGGCGCCCGTGTCGACTAAATTACTCGCACGCTATATCGCCGCCTCGCGCTTCGAAGCGCTGCCTGCCAACGTGGTGCGCGAGGCGATCCGATCGCTCGTGAACTGGGCCGGCTGCGCCATCGGCGGCGCGAATCACGAATCGGTCGACATCGCCCTCGCGAGCCTCGCGCCGTTCGCCGGGCCGCCGCAGGCGGCGCTGCCCGGCCGCAGCGAGCGGACCGATTGCCTGCTTGCCGCGCTGCTCGAGGGCATCGCCTCACACGTGCTCGACTTCGACGACACTCACCCGGAGATCTTCGTGCATCCCAGCGGGCCGGTCGCCGCCGCGCTTCTGCCGCTCGCCGAGCTGCGCGGTGCCTCCGGCGCCGAGCTCATCAATGCGTTCGTCGCGGGCGTCGAAGCCGAATGCCGCGTTGCGCGTGCGATTCTGCCGTCCCATTACGCGGTCGGCTGGCACATCACCGGCACCGCCGGCGTCGTCGGCGCGGCCGCCGCGTGCGCGCGCCTCCTCGGGCTCGACGAGCTGCGCACCACGTGGGCGCTCGGCACCGCCGCGACGCAGGCGTCCGGGATTCGCGAGATGTTCGGCAGCATGGGCAAGAGCTTCCACGCCGGGCGCGCCGCGCAGGGCGGCCTCGTCGCCGCGCTCCTCGCCCAAGGGGGCTTCACCAGTGCGGAAACCGCGCTCGAGGGCGCGCGCGGTTTCATCCACGTGCTTTCGACCACGCCCAATCCGGCGGCGCTGACCGCACGGCTCGGCGAGGACTACGAGCTCCTGCGCAACACCTACAAGGCGTATGCCTGCGGCCTCGTCATCCACCCGAGCCTCGACGGCTGCCTCCAGCTTCGCGAACGTCATGGCCTGCACGGCCCCGAGATCGAGCGCATCGACCTGGCCGTGCATCCGATCGTCCTCGAGCTGACCGGCAAGACCTCGCCGCGCACCGGCCTCGAGGGCAAGTTCAGCGTGTTCCATGGCGCAGCAGTGGCAATCCTCGACGGCGCCGGCGGCGAAGCGCAATTCAGCGACCAGCGCGTGACCGCACCCGATGCGCTCGCCCTGCGCCAGAAGGTGCGGGCCGCGGTCGACCCCACGCTCGGCAAGGAGCAGGCACGGGTGAGCATCCTCCTCAAGGACGGCACCCGCCACGACCTGCGCGTCGAGCACTGCGCCGGCAGCCTGGCGCGCCCGCTCACCGACGCCGAGCTCGACGCCAAGTTTCTCGCCCTCTCCGCCCCTGCGCTCGGCTCCGCCGCGGCATCAGCACTCGCCGCGCTTCGCACCCTCCCGCAGACACGCAACGTCGCCGACGTCGCTCGCCTCTGCGCCAAGGCGTAAGAGGCGGCCGCTAAACACCTACGCGTGTCGATTCGCGTCGACCGCGGAGTTTTCATTTGCGCACTATTACGCGTGCTGGATAAACCCTGCGCCGCTCACAGTACGTTCAAGCGCGTCTGCTCAACGCGTGTGTAACTTTCGGAGCCTATGCTCCACCTCGTATGCGCATCGTCTCGCGTCTTCTCGAAGGCACCATGGCCCTGGTGTTCGTGTTCGGGTTGCTCGGGTCGCTCCTCACCGGCTCGAAGCCGGGCGGGCGCGGGCTGGGGCGCAGGCCGTACTCCACGCGCCCGCCCAGCACCGAGGCCTGGATCGGCGGCTACGCCGGCGCGATGGGCTGGGATGGACAGGTGCTCCCCTCCAAGAGTGAAGCTGGATCCCCGCCTTCCCGGGGACGGCGGCCCGCGCGATTGACGCGTGCCAGGCGGCAGCCGATCAAGGCGCAGCGAGTGCTTGCCTCAGCGGCGCGCCGGCGAGCCGCTCGATGAACCAGTTCGGATAAGCGCTACCGCCGGCCGATCTGGCCGGTGATGGTGGGGTCAGTTATCCGGTCGTCCGCGGCAAGCAGGAAAGCCTTCGACAGAATCACAGCGAGGAGCGAGTCGCCCTCGAAGGGCAGCTGCACATCGGACTGGCGCGGCGAGCGGGCCGCCTCGGGGCGGGTCAAACCACTAGGTCACGACATCATCAAGGCCGCTACTTCGTCATGCTCTGGCCGCTGGTGCGACTACTAAGCCGCCCGAAAACCGCGCGGGCGCCAAAAAAAAGGGCCACCGTGCGACAAAAAAAGCGCGCGAGCTGGGTACGAGCCTCGCGCGCGTGCTGCGCCATGAACTTACAGGGCGGGAGCGATGAAGTTCCAGTCATGCGCCCACGGCGACTGGGCGGAGGTTTCGCCGGCGGACGCGTCCGACCGGGTGCTGCTGCCGACTTCGGCGACTTGCGTATTCTGGACCGGCAGGTTCGGCAGCGCGCGATCGATCGCGAGCTGTTCGAACGGCGCGCGCGAGTCGGCGACGTACGGCTCGACGGGGGCAAACTCGATGTTGGGCAGCTGGCGGTCGATGTTGAGCTGCTCGTACGGCGCGCCGATTTCGACGGCGGAGGCGGAGAGAGCAACGGCGCTTAGGGCAGATGCGAGGATGAGGCGTTTCATGGCGTACTCCTGTTAAGTTGGGTTAGTACTGCAACGCCCTCACTATGGTCGCCGCATGCCACTGCCCGGTATCAGGTCGGCGCTGCCGTATTCCATCCGAAACGATGGAGTGGTACCAGTTGAAACAATGCACGCGATAGGTTCGCCCTATCTTCGCCGCGACGCCGCTCAATTGCTAAAGTAAAGCGTGGCGATCAGGATCGAGAACCGCTTCACCGTGCCGGCCGGGGTCGAGCGCGCGTGGCAGGTGGTCAACGACGTGCCGCGCATCGTCCCCTGCATGCCGGGCGCCGAGCTCACCGAGGCGATGGGCGAAGGCGCCTACCGCGGCAACATGAAGGTGAAGATCGGCCCGGTGCAGCTCCAGTTCAACGGCGAGGCGCGGCTCTACGAGGTCGACCCCGCCGCGCACACGATGAAGATGCGCTCGCGCGCCTCGGACGTTAAGGGCCGCGGCACCGTGGCGAGCGAGATGACCTTCGTCATGGCGCCGCGCGACGGGCACACCGAAGTACAGGTCACGACCGACCTCACGCTCACCGGCTCGGTCGCGCAGTACGGCCGCGGCGCCGGCCTCATCAAGGAGGTGGCGAACCAGTTCACGAAGGAGTTCGCCGCCAACCTGGAAAAGCTGGTGCGCGAGGATGCTCCACCTGCGCCGCCCGCGGCCGCGAAACCGGTCTCGGGCCTCGCCATGCTCTTCGCCGCGCTGTGGGCGATGATCGCGCGCGTCTTCACAGGAAAATAGCGGCGTGAAACCGAGCCCCTTCACCTACCACGATCCTTCCACCCTGTCCGAAGCGATAGGGCTGCTGGGATCGCTGGAGAACGCCAAGCTGCTCGCCGGCGGCCAGTCCCTCGGCCCGATGCTCAACTATCGCTACGTGATGCCCGACCACCTCGTCGATCTGAACAAGATTCCGGGACTTTCCGATATCGAGATCAACGGCCGCCGCGTGCGCGTGGGCGCAATGGCGCGCCAGCGCGTGCTGGAAAGGGATCCCGGCTTGCAGAAAGCCTGTCCCATCGTGCGCGAGGCGCTGCTCGAGGTCGGCCACTTCCAGACCCGCAACCGCGGCACCATCGGAGGAAGCTTGGTGCATCTCGACCCGGCGGCCGAGCTGCCCGGCGTCATGGCGCTCTACGACGCAACGCTCGAGCTCGCCGGCCCGCGCGGCAAGCGCACGGTGCCGATGGCCGAATGGGGCAGGGGGTACATGTCTCCCAACCTCGAGCCCGACGAGATCCTGACGGGCCTGGCGTGGGACGCGTGGGAGGGCGTGCAGGGGCACGCCTTCGTCGAGTTCGCGCGGCGGCGCGGCGACTTCGCCATCGTCGCGGTCGGCTGCCTGCTCGCGCTCGATTCGAAACAGGCGATCCGACGCGCGGCCATCAGCATGGTCGGCATCGCCTACGCACCGGTACGCCTTGCTTTTGCCGAAAAGCTTTTAACGGGGACAAAAGCCGGCGAAGACGCGATCGAAGCGGCCGCGGCCGAGGCGCGAAAGATCGAGGCCAAGTCCGACCTCTTCGCGAGCGGCGCCTACCGC
>DATLUZ010000018.1:0-9506 GCA_035577785.1 Burkholderiales bacterium
CTATTCGTTCGAGGGCGGCAGCACGGCACGCACCGATACCGGCTACGGTCTGCTCTTCGGCTGGGCCCGTAACCTCAACCCGCACGTCGCGCTCGGCTTCGAAATCGAGTGGATCGACCAGGACTACCGCGCCACGGTACAGCCGGGTGTCGGGAACAACCTGAATCTCGCCAACACCAACATCAACGGCACGCTCGAGTCGCGCACGATCCGTTTCCCCGCCACCTACAACTTTTCGACCGCCGCCTTCACGCCCTTTGTCACCGGCGGCCTTGGCTGGACCTGGGTCGACACCAACATTCCATCCGGCTTGCCCGAGACGTTCTGCTGGTACTACCCGTGGTGGGGTCAGTACTGCGCGACCGGCGTGCCGACGCACAACACCACCAAGTTCAGCTACAACGCCGGCCTCGGGTTGCGCTACGACTACGGCCGTGGGCTCTTCCGTGCACTCGTGAACCAGCAGTACATCGACTTCGGCGGCAGCTACGGCTCGAGCTATACCACCCAGTTCCGCATCGATTTCGGCACCAAGTTCTGACATGGGCGCAATGAGCGGCTAGACCGGCATGAAGCGCGCGGCCTATGTCGTCGGGGCGATCGTCCTGGCCGCGGTGCTGGTGGTGGTGCTGGCTGTTCCGGCTTTGGTCGACCGGCCGGCCGTGCAAGCCGAGATCCAGCAGCGCCTGTCGAAGGCGCTGGAAGGGCAGGTGACCTGGGAGGCGCTCGACGTCGCGCTCTTCCCCGCGCCGCACGGCGAGCTGCGCAAGCTCCGCGTCGAGGTCCCTCGAAAGCTCGGCGCGAGCGCCGACCAGGTGGATGTCTACATGCGGCTGTGGCCGCTGCTCCTCGGTCGCGCGGAGATTTCTTCGCTCACCGTCAAGAAGCCGAGCATCCGCATCCAGCCCGGGGAGACCCAAGAAAGCGATGCGCCGCTCGATGCGCTCGCTGCCTACCGGCAGGCGATGGCGCCGGTGGCCCGCGTCCTGCGCGAATTCGCTCCCGACACCGCCTTCAAGCTCGAGCAGGCCGGCGTCGAAGTCGGGGCGGGCTTTGCCTTGCGCGAGCTTCGGGCGGACATGCGCACCGACGCAAACGGGGTCCAGCTCGAGCTCGACACGGCCAGCACGCTGTGGAAGCGCCTGGCCGCGCAGGCGCGGGTCGAATACTCCGACCTTTCCGCGCGCGCGGACGTGGCGCTCGACGCGCTCGAATTCGACAAGGCCGTTCCGCCCGCGGCGCTGCGCGCGAAGCTGCGTACCGACGGAAAGAGCGCCATCGAATGCGAGTTCGACGCCGTGGTCGGCTCAGTGGCGAGGTCGAAGGGCAAGCTCGTCGTGCCCGCGGGCAAGCCCCCGGAGCTCGCTGCGCAGCTCGAGGCACCCGATCTCGCCCAGGCGCTCATGCTCGGCAAAGGGAAAGTTGCGGCACTCGAGACGATCGAGTCGGCCAGCGGCGGATTTTCGGCCAATGCCGTCGTGTCGCTCGCATCGAACTGGGAGGCGAAGGTCGAGGTGCTGAAGTCCGACGCCGCGTTCAAGCTCGCGGCCCTGCCATGGAAGCTGTCACCGAAAGGGGCGAGGCTGATCATCACGCCCGAGCAGATCCGCGTGGCGGAGCTTCGCGGCACGGTCGGAGCGTCCGAGCTTTCGGACACCGCGCTGCACATCGAGTGGGGAAAAGCCGCGCAACTGTCCTCGGCCTCCGGCAAGGCGACGCTCAAGCTCGAGCAATGGTTTCCCTGGCTCAAGACAAAGCTGCCGCAACAGCTCGGCGAGATCGACGCGCTATCGGGCAGCGCGGATGTCACCCTGAAAAGGCTCGCGTTGCGCTTCGACAAGCCGCAAGCGGCCGACTTCGACGCCGTTGTCACGCCACGCGCAGTGAGCGCAACGCTCAAGGCACTTCCGGGGGCGGTCTCCATTGCAAGCGGTGCGATCCACGCCGATCCGAAGCGCGTGCGCATAACGGGCTTGAATGGCGCGCTGGGAAAATCGACCTTTAAGGCCGTCTCGGCCCAAGTCGAGCTGCAGAAATCCGCGCGCCTGTCCGCGGGGCCCGGCCAGGCCAAGCTCGTCCTGGAGCAGTGGTTTCCCTGGCTCAAAGAGAAATTGCCGCAGCAGCTCGGCGAGATCGATGCGTTGTCCGGGAGCGCCGATGTCGCGCTCACTCGTCTGGCGTTGCGCTTCGACAATCCAGCGGCCGCCGATTACGACGTGGCGGTCACGCCGCGCGCGGTGAGCGCGTCGCTCAAGGCCTTGCCCGCAGCGGTCTCGGTGGACGGCGGCGCGGTGCGCGCCGGCCCGAAGGAGCTCGCCTTGGAGAACGTCGCGGTGGCATTGCTCGACGCTCGTGCGCGGGTATCGGGAAAAGTCGGAATCGCCAGGCCGGCCGTCAACCTGGCGCTCGCGGAGGGCGTCGCCGGGGAAAAAATCGTGCAATGGGCGCTCGAGCGGGGCGACGTGCCCGCTCGGCTCGAGCCGAAGACCCCGCTCCGCTTTACCGCGCAGCGCATCGGCTGGACGCCTCAGGGCACGCTCGAAGCCGACGCGCGCGTCGACTTCGACGGCGGCCCTCAGGTCGCCTTCGCGCTGGCTTCGAAGCCGAAGCTCCTCGAGCTGCCGCGCTTTGCGATCAAGGATGCCGTGAGCGACGCCGTGCTGGGCGCGTCGATCGCCGACGATCTCATGCGTGCCAACTTCTCTGGCACGCTGCAAAGTCGGAGCATCGCCGCGATGCTGCGCCGGCCGGGCCCCGAGACGGCCTCGGGAAGCGTGCAGGGAAAGCTCGCGCTGACGCTTGACCGCAAGCAGCCGCAGCGCACGATTGCCGAGGGCCGGCTGCGCGTGGCCGCGCTCGACCTTTCCTGGCTCGCCGGCAAGCGGACGATCGTGGACAGCCTTGACCTGACCGCCGAGCCCGCGACCGCACGCCTGGTGGAGGCCCGGTTCAGCCTGGACGAGCAGCACTTCGATCTGAAGGGCAGCGTGCAGCGCACCGACCAAGGCCCGGTGATCGACGCCCGTCTGGAGTCGCCGGGCGTGGACCTCGTGCGGCTCCTGCCCGAGCCGAAGGCCAACGAGGAAAAGAAGGACGCATCGAATATCTGGCCGCTGCCGGTGACCGGGCGCATCGAGGTCCGCACCGGCTTCATTCAGTACAAGGAGCACAGGATCGAGCCGTTCGAGGGTCGACTCTCGCTCGAGCGCGAGCGGGCGCGCCTCGAGGTCCAGGCGGCGCGCATGTGCGGCGTGTCCTTCCCGATGGAGCTCGAAGCGGTGCCGGAAAAGGTCACCGCCGCGGCCCACATCACCATGAAGGGCCAGCCGCTCGAGAAATCGGTTCCCTGCCTGACCGGCGGCGCGGTCGAGCTGACTGGAAACGCCGACCTGACCGCCGAGCTCAAGACCGAGGGCCGCCGCCCGAACCTCGCGCAAAACCTGACCGGAACGGTGCAGGCCGAATCGCGCAACGGCTACGTCAAGAAGTTCGCTCTCATCGGCAACATCCTTTCCCTGCGCAACCTCACATCGGTGAGCAAAATGGAGGAGAGCGGATTCCCCTATCGCAGCATGACGGCGAAAGGACAATTCCAAGGGGGCAAGTTCGTGCTCCAGGAGGGCTTCTTCGACAGCTCGGCGGTGCGGCTGGCGGCGCACGGCGACATCGATCTCCAGGGCCCGGGTTCGAAGCTCACGGTGCTGGTAGGGCTGCTCACCAACGTCGACCGCGTCGCCGGCGCGATTCCGATCGTGGGCTACGTGTTCGGCGGCTCCATGACTGCGCTTCCGGTGAGCGTGACCGGCGATATCCGCAACCCGCTCGTCGTGCCGCTCGGACCGCGGGCCATCACCGACAGCCTGCTCGGCATCTTCGAGCGCACCCTCAAGCTGCCCGGCAAGCTCGTCGTTCCGGCGACGGAAACTAAACCGCCGGCAGAAAAGTAGGACCAACGTCCCATATCGGCCCCGGCGGGGGTCGATTATCTTGGTTTTCCATGAATTTACGTTTGTTAGGATGCATTCTCGCCCTCATGCTTGCTTCATGCGCCTATGTTGACGCCACTACGACCCAATACGTCGGCGTGCCGCGCTTCCCGCCCAGCGATCCTAAGACGGTCCAGATCCTGCGCGGGGAGCCGATGCAGCCGCACGACCGGCTGGGCGAGATCCTGCTCGATATCTCGGTCGACCCGGCGCCGGACGTCAGTGAAGTCGAGCAGCGCTTGAAAGAAGAAGCCGCGAGCTGGGGCGCGAATGCGGTGCTGCTCGTGCGCGACCAGGTCATGCCGGGCGTGGGGCGCAAGCTTATCGGCGTCGCGATACGCTATCGATGATGAAACGATCGCTAGCCATGTTCATGATCGCGGCGGCCGCCGCGGTCTGGGCGCAGACGCCGCCGCCCCCTCCGCCGCCCGCTCCGGCGCCCGACGTAGCGTGGCCGCGCGAGCGCAAGACCGACGACGGCACCACCATCACGGTGTACCAGCCGCAGCTCGAGCGCTGGGCCGATAACAACCTGTCCGGCCGCGCCGCGGTCTCGGTCGTGCGCGCCGGCGAGAAGGAGCCGCACTTCGGCGTGATCGAGCTCGCCGCGCACACCGAGATCGACAAGAACTCCGACCTCGTGACGCTGAGCCAGGTGCGCATCACCAAGGGCAGCTTCCCCGGCTCGAGCCCCGAGGACTCGGAGAAGTACCTCGCCACGCTGCGCGCCAGGTTGCCGAAGACCGGCTGGCCGGTCTCCGAGCAGGCGCTGGTGGCGAACCTCGCCATCGCGCAGGCGCAGTCCAAGCAGAAGACGGTCCAGGTGAAGAACGACCCGCCGCAGATCCTCTTCCGCACCGCGCCGACGCTGCTCTTGATGCTGAGCGGCGAGCCGGCGTTGCGCGACATGAAGGAAGTTCCAGGGCTGAAGCGCGTCATCAACACCTCGGCGCTCATCCTGCAAGACACTTCGTCGGCGACGTATTACCTCTGGGCGCTCGGCCGGTGGTTCGAGTCGAAGACCCTGGCGAGCGACTGGAAGCTCGCGGCTTCGCAGCCCGCCTCGATCGAGAATGCGCGCGCCAAGCTCGGCGATCAGTACGACCCGCTCGAGGGCAAGAACTCCGAGGGCCAGCCCCTCTTCGAGGCGGGCGCGGTGCCACAGATCATCGTGACGTCCAAGCCCACCGAGCTCCTGCAGTCGAAGGGCGAGCCGAAGTTCTCGCCGATCCCCAACACGCAGCTCCTCTACATGACCAACACGTCGAGCGACATCTTCATGGAGCTCGGCGGGCAGGCCTATTACGTGCTGATCTCGGGGCGCTGGTTCAGCGCCAAGACGCTGACTGGTCCGTGGACCTTCACCAACAGCAAGAAGCTTCCCGCGGACTTCGCGAAGATCCCGCCGGAGCATCCGATGGCCGACGTGCTGATCTCGGTGGCGGGCACGCCGCAGTCGAGCGAGGCGGCAATCGCCAACCAGATCCCGCAGACCGCGACGGTGCAGCGCGACATCCAGCCGACGCCGGTCGTGTTCGACGGCGGCAAGCCGCAGTGGAAGCCGGTCGACGGCACGCCGCTGCAGTACGCCTTCAACACCGGCCCGCCGCTGATCATGATCGACCCGAAGACCTATTACATGGTCCAGAACGGCGTCTGGTTCAACGCCACGGCGGCGACCGGGCCTTGGGTCGTCGCCGCGACGGTGCCGGCGGTGATCTACACGATCCCGGCGACTTCGCCTCTGCACTACGTGACCTATGTGCGGGTTTATAGCAGCACGCCGACGACCGTGTTCGTCGGCTATACGCCCGGCTATTACGGCACGGTGATGACCACCGACGGCACGGTGGTCTACGGCACAGGCTACGTTTATCCCGTCTACGTCGGCACGGTCTGGTATCCGCCGCCGCCGACCTACGGCTGGGGGGTCGGCTTCGCCACCGGCATCTTCTTCGGCTTCGCGATCTCGGGCGGATGGCACAGCCCCTGCTGCTACGGCGGCGGTGGCGGCATGTACGTCAGCCACCGCAACACCAACATCAACATCAACAACAGCTACAACCGCTGGGGCGGCAAGACGAGCAACGTCAGCGGTCCAGGCGGACGCAACGTGACCACTTCGCAAGTCGGGAATACGACGTTCGCCAAGGGCGCGGGCAGCAACAACGTCTACGCCGGCCGCGACGGCAACGTGTATCGGAACGAGGGCGGGCAGTGGCAGAAATATGAAGGCGGCGCCGGCAAAGGCCAGGGCGGCGGCACGTGGTCGGATGTCGGCGGGAACCGGCCCGAGGGCGGCAACCGGCCCGACGCGGGCACCCGGCCGTCGCAGCAGCCCGCGGGCGGAAGCCGGCCCAGCGGCGGCGAGTCGATCAACTCGCTCGACCGGCAGGCCAACGCGCGTCAGTCGGGCGAGGCGCGCGCGGCGCAGCAGCGCTCGGGTGGCGGCTTCCAGGGCGGCGGCGGTTTCAGCGGCGGCGGTGGTTTCAGCGGCGGCGGCGGCGCGCGCGGCGGCGGCGGTGGGCGGGGCGGCGGCGGCCGCCGCTAGGTGAATTTTTTTCGAAGAATCATCTCGCTCACCTGGATTGCCGCCCTGGGTCTGGGCTGCCAGGCGTCGGCCCAAGAGCAGGACAAGCGAAGCCTCTTCAAGGATCCCGAGGACGGCAAGCTCGACGCTTCCGAGTGGCTGCTCGAGCGCAAGGGCTTCCTGCCGGTGCCGATCCTCATCACCGAGCCGGCGGTGGGCTACGGCGCGGGCGCGGCGCTGCTCTTCTTCCGCGAATCGATCGGCGACGCGGTGACCAAGGCGAAGGAGAGCGGTCGCCTCACGCCGCCGGACATCTACGGCGCGGCGCTCGCGGCGACGGCGAACGGCACCAAGGTCGCGGGCGCCTTCGGCATGGTCACCTTCGCCGAGCAGCTCTGGCGCTGGCGCGGCGGCGTCGCGCGCCCGGACGTCAATCTCGACTTCTACGGCACGAACGGCACCGACAGCACGCGCGACCTGAAGCTCGGCTACAACGTCGAAGGCTGGATTTCGACGCAGCAGCTCATGCGGCGCCTCGGCGAGAGCGAGAACTTCATCGGCCCGCGCTGGATCTACCTCGACCTCGATACGCGCTTCGATCCGTCGCGGCCCGATCCGGTATTCGCCCCCGGCGGCCGCGCGGTGAAGAGCTCGGGCCTGGGGCTCACTTTCGAGCACGACTCGCGCGACAACTTCTTCACGCCCTCGAGCGGCTGGAAGGGCTACCTCGAGTCGATGTTGTATTCGCCCGACATCGGCAGCGACAACACGTACCAGACCTATCGCGCCTATGCCTTTTCCTACTTTCCGCTGAAAAAAGAATTCATCCTTGGCGTTCGCGCGGACGGGCGTGCCGCGCGCGGCGACGTGCCGTTCTACCAGCTTCCCTTCATCGAGCTGCGCGGCATCCCGGTGGCGCGCTACCAGGACGAGAACGCAGCCGTCGCGGAAGCGGAGCTGCGCTGGGACGTCACGCCGCGCTGGGCGCTGATCGGCTTCCTGGGCGCGGGGCGCGCCTGGGGCTCGACCACGAATTTCAGCGACGCGGACACGGCGAAAGCCTGGGGCCTCGGGCTCCGCTATCTCATTGCGCGCCGGCTCGGGCTTTACATGGGCGCCGACATCGCCCGCGGCCCGGAGGACACCGCTTTCTACATCCAGGCGGGCAGCGCCTGGCGTTGAGGTGGGACCAAAGTCCAATTTCGCGGTGCAGCGAGTCTGGCGACACTGGGGCGGGGGAATAACACGGAGACGCCCGCCATGCGTGTCGTCACAACCCTGATCGTCGCAGGTGTACTCGCCGGCTGCGCCGGCACCGGCGGCTCGCCCTCGACGTCCGACTCGGCCAACCTGCTCGGAACCTACACCGGCCTCCTGCCCTGCGCGGATTGCGCCGGCCTGCGCACCGACTTGCGCCTTTACTCGGCGCACCCCGGAGGCGAGGTGTCCCGCTACGAGATGAGGGAGACCTACATCGCCACGCGCGGCGGCGACCGCACTTCCGAGCGGGCGGGCCGGGCAAAGCTGGTGCACGGAACGGCGAGCGACAAGGCGGCGAGCGTCTACCAGCTCGATGCGGAGCGCGGCGACGCACGACTGTATTTCCTGCGCGCCGCCGACAACGAGCTGCGCCTGCTCGATCACGACAAGCGTGAAATTCCATCCTCCGTTCCGAGGTCGCTCTACCGGGCGATTGCGCTCGCCGAAGCCGATTCGGGCAAGGCGTTCGAGGTGAGTCGCGGCGAGAGGGTCATCGTGCGCCTCGCTTCCAATCGCACCACCGGTTATCGCTGGTCGCTCCTCACTTCAGGCACCGAGTCGCTGACGAGGCTCGCCGCCGGCGAGTACTCGCAGGACGTCGGCGCCGACGGCAAGTCCGGCGCCGGCGGCACCGAAAGCTGGTACTTCCAGGCGAGCGCCACCGGCGCGGAGGAGCTGCGTTTCGAGTATCGCCGGCCCTGGGAAGAGAACGTGCCCGCGGCGAAGTCCGCCAACTACACGGTCAAGGTGCGCTGATCAGGCTTTATGCGCTGGCGATCGCAGCCGTCTTCTCGTTGTCCGCGGCCAGCGCGCAGGGCGCCGACACGCAGTGGCGCTTCGAGGTCAAGCGTCAGAACACCGACCGCGACACCCCGGGCGAATCCACCAAGACCACGCTTCGGCTCGAGGCTTTGCCGGAAGGGCCGGTGGCGCTGTGGCGTCTCGACCTCCCGTTCCCGGACGCGAAGGATACGTTTGAAGGCAGCCCCTTCGATCCCCGCCCGGGAGACATCAAGTTGCGCGCGCGATTGCGGCCGGCGGACGTGAGCGGCGCGCCGGTGTCGTTTTTCTCCGAGCTCACGTTTCCGACCGCCGACCCGGATACGCTCGGACAGGGGAAATACCAGGTCATGCTGGGCGCGGAAACGCTCCATCCGCTGCCATCGATCAGCAACGACGACCACAAGCTCTCCTTTTCGCCTCAGGTACAACAAGTGGTCTCGATCGCGGGCGACTCCGAGCGCAAGGACATCAACTACACGAAGTTCGAGCTTGCGCTGCGCGACGTCTGGCGCAAGCTGTACTCGCTGAAATTGACGGCGAAACCGGTCGTCGATTGGGTGCAGAATGGGAAGACCGGCGCGGTGGCGGAGCTCGAGGGCGCGGTGAGTCTCCAGCACAACTGGAACCTCAAGCTCATGCTCGGCGGGCTGCTATGGGGTGAGGGCACGGCGAGCACGTACGGCACGCGTCTCGAGGTCACAGTCGGGAAGACGTTCTGACTCAGTCGCCAAGGGGAGAGGGGAAAAACATCATGGCCGAGATGCAGCGACACGACCTGACGCGGGTCGTGCTGATGGTGCTCTTCATCGGCGGGCTGATCGCCGCCTCTTTCTGGATCCTGCGGCCGTTTGTCGCGCCGACCATCTGGGCGGTGATGATCGTCGTCCCGACCTGGCAGGCGATGCTCGCGGTGCAGCGCTTCGGGGGCGGGCGGCGCTGGGTCGCGG
>DATLUZ010000019.1:0-69517 GCA_035577785.1 Burkholderiales bacterium
AGGTCGACAAGGTGATGGACCGCCTCAAGGAGCGCGTGCAGCGCCTCGAGGGGACGATCCTCTTCATGCAGCCGGTGCAGGACCTCACCATCGAGGACCGCGTGAGCCGCACGCAGTACCAGTTCACGCTCGAGGCGCCGAGCGGCGCCGAGCTCTCCCAGTGGACCCACCAGCTGGTGTCGCGGCTCTCCGAGCTGGCGCAGCTCGCCGACGTGGCGAGCGACCTCCAGGACCAGGGGCTGCAGGCGTTCGTCGAGATCGACCGCGACTCGGCGGCGCGCCTGGGCGTCACGACCGCCGCGATCGCCAACGCGCTATACAACGCCTACGGCCAGCGCCTGGTGTCGACCATCTTCACGCAGTCGAGCCAGTATCGCGTGGTGCTGGAAGTGAAGCCCGAGTTCGGCCACGGCCCGGCCGCCCTCCAGGAGCTCTACGTTCCCTCCACGAACTCGACCCTGCAGGGCGTCCCCGCCCAGGTTCCGCTCGCCTCCGTCGCCAAGGTGATCGAGCAGCCTGCCTCGCTCTCGATCAACCACATCGGCCAGTTCCCGGCCGCCACCATCTCCTTCAACCTCGCCCCGGGGGTCGCGCTGGGCCAGGCGGTGCGCGCGATCGAGGACGCGCAGCGCGAGCTCGGCGTGCCGCCCAGCGTGCGCACCGGGTTCCAGGGCGCGGCGCTCGCGTTCCGCGCCTCGCTTTCGAACACCTTGTGGCTGATCCTGGCGGCGATCGTGACCATGTACATCGTGCTGGGCGTGCTCTACGAGAGCTACATCCACCCGGTGACCATCCTCTCGACGCTGCCCTCGGCGGGCGTGGGCGCGCTCCTCGCGCTCCTGATCGCGCGCCACGACCTCGGCGTGGTCGGCATCATCGGCATCGTGCTCCTGATCGGCATCGTCAAGAAGAACGCCATCATGATGATCGACTTCGCGCTCGACGCCGAGCGCAACGAGGGCAAGAGCCCGCGCGAGGCGATCACCCAGGCTTGCCTGCTGCGCTTTCGCCCGATCCTCATGACCACGCTCTCGGCGCTCTTCGCCGCGCTGCCGCTCATGCTCGGCGGCGGCGTGGGCTCGGAGCTGCGCAACCCCCTCGGCCTCACCATGGTCGGCGGCCTCATCGTGAGCCAGATGCTCACGCTCTTCACCACGCCGGTGATCTATCTGTGGTTTGACCGGCTTTCGAGGCGTCGCGCGTGAACCTGGCCCAGCCCTTCGTCGAGCGTCCCGTCGCCACCACGCTGCTGACGATCGGCCTCGCGCTCTCGGGGCTCGTCGCCTTCCGGCTGCTGCCGGTGTCGCCGCTGCCGCAGGTCGACTTTCCGACCATCTCGGTGAGCGCGAACCTCCCGGGCGCGAGCCCGGAGGTCATGGCGGCGACCGTGGCCACGCCGCTCGAGCGCGCGCTCGGGCGCATCGCCGGCGTGACCGAGATCACCTCGTCTTCCTCGCTAGGGTCCACGCGCGTGACGCTGCAATTCGAGCTCTCGCGCGACATCGACGGCGCGGCGCGCGACGTGCAGGCGGCGATCAACGCCGCGCGCGGCACGCTGCCGACGAGCCTGCCCGACAACCCGACCTACCGCAAGGTGAACCCGGCCGACGCGCCGATCATGATCATCGGGCTCACCTCCGACACCTATACGCAGGGGCAGATGTACGACGCCGCCTCGACGATCATCGCGCAGAAGCTCTCGCAGGTGAGCGGGGTCGGCCAGGTGACGGTCGGTGGCGGCGCCCTGCCCGCGGTGCGCATCGAGCTCGACCCGGAAGCCGTGAGCAAGTACGGCATCGCGTTTTCCGACGTGCGCGCCGCCATCAACGCCACCAACGTGAACCGCCCCAAGGGCGCGCTCGACGCGGGCGATCGCCACTGGCAGATCTACGCGAACGACCAGGCGAGGCGGGCGGCCGACTATGCCCCCATCATCGTGAGCTACCGCAATGGTGCGGCGGTGCGTCTCTCGGACATCGCCGAGGTGGTCGATTCGGTGCAGGACCTGCGCACCGCGGGCTCGGCCAACGGCCGCCCGGCGGTGTTCGTGATCCTCAATCGCCAGCCCGGCGCCAACATCATCGACACCACCGACCGCGTGCGCGAGCTGCTGCCGCTCCTGCGCGCGTCGATCCCGGGCGCGATCAACCTCGAGGTGATGATGGAGCGCACCACGACCATCCGCGCGTCGCTGCGCGAGGTCGAGCTCGCGCTCGCGATCGCGATCGGCCTGGTGATCGTGGTGGTCCTCGTCTTCCTGCGCAACCTGCGCGCGACGCTGATCCCGGCGGTGGCGGTGCCGGTCTCGCTGATCGCCAGTTTCGGCGTCATGTACCTGGCGGGCTTCAGCATCAACAACCTGTCGCTGATGGCGCTCACCATCGCCACCGGCTTCGTGGTCGACGACGCGGTGGTGGTGCTGGAGAACGTGTCGCGCCACATCGAGGAAGGGATGGCGCCGATGCAGGCGGCGCTGCGCGGAGCGCGCGAGGTCGGCTTCACGGTGCTGTCGATGAGCCTGTCGCTCATCGCGGTGTTCATTCCCATCCTCCTGATGGGCGGCATCGTCGGGCGACTGTTCCGCGAGTTCTCGGTCACCCTGGCGGTGGCGATCCTGGTGTCGCTGCTGATCTCGCTTACCACCACGCCGATGATGTGCGCGCGCCTGCTTAAGCCTCGTTCATGCCCGCGACCGGAGGACCACGGCCGGTGGAGCGGGTGGTTCGACGCGATGCACTCCGGCTACCGCGTGAGCCTGGGGTGGTCGCTGCGCCACCCGCTGCTCATCCTGCTCGTCCTGCTCGCGACCATCGGGCTCAACGTCTACCTTTACGCCAAGGTGCAGAAAGGCTTCTTCCCGCAGCAGGACACCGGCCGCCTGATCGGCTTCATCCGCGCCGACCAGGGCATCTCGTTCCAGGCGATGCGCGCCAAGCTTGCCGCGTTCGTCGACATCGTGAAGAGCGATCCCGCGGTCGACAACGTGATCGCCTTCACCGGCGGCGGCCAGAGGAACCGCGGCTCGATGTTCATCGCGCTGAAGCCGCTCGCCGAGCGGGGCGTGCCGGCCGCCCAGGTGATCACCCGGCTGCGCATCAAGCTCGCCCAGGAGCCCGGCGCGCAGCTCTTCCTCAACCCCGTGCAGGACATCCGCGTCGGCGGACGGCTCTCCGACGCGACTTACCAGTTCACGCTACAGGCCGACGAGCTCGAGGACCTGCGCCGCTGGACGCCTCGCCTCGAGGCGGAGGTGCGCCGTCTGCCCGAGCTCGCCGACGTGAACACCGACCAGGAGGCGCGCGGCCTGCAGACCACGCTCGTGCTTGACCGCGAGAGCGCGGCGCGTCTCGGCATCAACACCAACCAGATCGATTCCGCGCTCAATCTGGCCTTCGGACAGTCGCTGGTGTCGACCATCTATGCGGAGCTCAACCAGTACCGCGTGGTGCTCGAGGCCGCGCCCCGCTACTGGCAGAGTCCCGACGGGCTGAACGCGATCTGGCTGCTGTCTCCGGCGAAGGGGCTGGTTCCGCTCTCGGCGCTCGCCCATTGGGAGACCACGACCGCCGCGCTCTCGGTGAACCACCAGAGCCAATTCGTCGCGACCACGCTCTCGTTCAACCTCCCGCCCAACGTGTCGCTGTCGCAGGCGACCGACGCCGTGCAGCAGGCGATGGTGAGGATCGGCATGCCTGCCACCATCCACGGCAGCTTCCAGGGCACGGCGCGTGCGTTCCAGCAGTCGCTCGAGAGCCAGCCGTACCTGATCCTCGCCGCGCTGATCGCCGTCTACATCGTGCTCGGCATCCTGTACGAGAGCTTGGTGCACCCGGTCACGATCCTCTCCACGCTGCCCTCGGCCGGCGTCGGCGCGCTGCTTGCGCTGATGGCCTTCGGCAAGGACTTCAGCATCATCGCCCTGATCGGCGTGATCCTGCTGATCGGCATCGTGAAGAAGAACGCCATCATGATGATCGACTTCGCGCTCGACATCGAGCGCCGCCAGGGCAGGCCTCCGGAAGAGGCGATCTTCGAGGCCTGCCTGCTGCGCTTCCGGCCGATCATGATGACGACGATGGCTGCGCTCCTCGGCGCGGTGCCGCTCGCCATCGGCTTCGGCTACGGGGCGGAGCTGCGCCAGCCGCTCGGCATCTCGATCATCGGCGGGCTGGTCCTTTCCCAACTCCTCACGTTGTACACCACGCCGGTGGTCTATCTCGCTCTGGATCGCCTGCGCCTGCGATTCACGAGGCAACCTGCGGCACAGGACGCGGCATGAAAGCCTGGCCGACGATTCTCATCGCGATCCTCGCCGGCTGCACCATGGGCCCCGACTACCGGCGCCCGGAGACCCCGCCCGCCGAAGCCTTCAGGGAAACCCCGGAGCCCTGGAAGGTGGCGCAGCCGCGCGACGACATCGCGCGCGGGAATTGGTGGGAGATCTTTGGCGACCCGCAGCTGAACGACCTCATCACGAAGATCGACGTCTCCAACCAGACGCTCGCCGCGTCGGAGGCGCAGTTCCGGCAGACGCTCGCTGCGCTCGGCATCTCGCGCGCGGCCCTCTTTCCGACGCTCGACGCGAACGCCACCGTGGTGCGCAGCCACTCTCCCGGCAGCACGCTCGGGGGAACCACCGCTGGCAAGACCGTTACCAGCTACGGCGGGCGCTTCACCGCGCAATGGGAACTCGACCTGTGGGGCCGGGTGCGCCGGAGCGTCGAGGCCGCCGAGGCCGCGGCGCGGGCGAGCTCCGCCGACGTCGGGGCAGCCCGCCTTTCGCTCCAGGCGCAGCTCGCGACGAGCTACTTCCAGCTGCGCTCCCTCGATGCCCAGGCGAGGCTCCTCGACGACACCGTCGGAGCGCTGAAGAAGTCGCTCGAGCTGACCGAGAACCGCTATCGCGCCGGCGTCGTCGCGCGCTCCGACGTGGTGCAGGCCGATGCGCAGCTCAAGAGCACTCTGGTGCAGACCGTCGACCTCGGCGTGCAGCGCGCGCAGCTCGAGCACGCGATCGCCGTGCTGACGGGGGTGCCGCCGGCGCAGCTCAGAATCTCAAACTCCGATTCCTTTGAAACCGCAGTGCCGATCGTTCCGCCCGGGCTGCCCTCCGCGCTGCTCGAGCGCCGACCCGACGTGGCGGCCGCGGAGCGCAGGGTGCATGCATCGAACGCGCAGATCGGGGTGGCGAAGGCGGCCTATTTTCCGCAGGTCACGCTCACCGGCGTCTACGGAGCCACCAGTCCAGATGTGTCGCTTTTCTTCGTCGGCGCCAGCCGGACCTGGTCGATCGGCCCCAGCATCGCGCAGTCGATCTTCGACGCGGGGCTGCGCCGCTCGCAGACCGAGCAGGCGATCGCCGCGTACGACGCGACCGTGGCGAACTACCGCCAGGTCACGCTGACCGCGTTTCAGGAAGTCGAGGACAATCTCGCCGCGCTCCGCATTCTCGAGGAGGAGGCGCGCTCCGAGGCGGAAGCGGTGGAGGCGGCGCGCCTGTCGCTGTCGCTGGTGCTCAACCAGTACAAGGCCGGCACGGTGAGCTTTCTCAACGTGGTGACGGCGCAGACGGCGCTTCTCAACGAGGAGCGTAACGCCGTCGGCATCCAGGTGCGGCGGCTCGCCGCGGTGGTCGCCCTGATCCGGGCGCTCGGCGGCGGCTGGCACGAAGGCTAGTCGAAAGCTCGGGGTCAGCGTTGCGCAATGAGGGTGGCCGATCATCCGTCCCCATGAAACCCATTCTTCTCGCTGTTCTAATGATGGTGATGGTGAGCGCCCAGGCGCAGCATCGCGAGTTTTCGCGCGAGCGTTTCCACACTTCGCACTGGGTGTACGACGATCGGTTCCACCACAACCACTATTACCCGGCGCTCGGTTACTCGATCGCCGTGCTGCCGCCGGGCAACGTGGCGGTCAGCTTCCGCGGCGGCCGCTTCTGGTTCCATTCCGGCGTGTGGTATCAGCAAGCGGGTCCGACCTATGTGGTCGTCAGGCCGCCGGTCGGGATCGTGGTTCCGGTGCTGCCGCCGGGGTATACGACGGTTTGGGTCGGCGGCTTCCCGTACTACTACGCAAACGACGTGTATTACAGCAACGCGCCCGCAGGCGGCTACGTTGTGGCCAACCCGCCGACCGAGGAAGTGGTCGCGCCTGGACCGGCGCCGGTGCCGCAGGCCGCAGCGCCGCAGCCCCAGGCTGCGAACTGGTATTACTGCGAATCGTCGAAGAACTACTACCCCTACGTGACCGAGTGCAAGGAGGGCTGGCGCCAGGTGCCGGCCACTCCGCCCCAGAAATAGACGAGAAAAATCAGGCGAGCGGCAGCTCGATCTTCACGACAAGCCCGCCGCCCTCCCGGTTGTGTGCGCTGATGTGCCCGCCGTGCGCCAGCACCGCGCGCCGCGCGATGGCGAGCCCCAGCCCGAATCCCTTCACGGTGTCGCCGCTGATGCGATAGAAGGGCTCGAACACGCGCTCCAGCTCGGCCGGCGGAATGCCGGGTCCGCGATCCGACACGACGAACGCCGCTCGCGCGCCGGCCATGTGCAGGTCGAGCTCGACCTCGGTGCCGGCCGCCGTGTACTTCACCGCGTTGCGCACGATGTTCTCGACCGCGCGATGCAGGAGCTCGCTGTGCCCGCGCGCCAGCAGCTTGTCGACCGATCGCAGCGCCAGCCCGCGCCCGAGCGCCTGCGCCTCGAAGCGCGCGTCCTCGGCGACGTCGGCGACCAGGTCGGCGAGGTCCACCGTCTCGACCGCCGCCTCGGGCGCGCCGCTTTCCAGCCGGGCGAGCGTCAGCGCTTCGCCTAGCAGCTCGTCCAGCCGCGTCGCCTCGCGCTCGATGCGCTCGAGCGAGGCCTCGAGCTTGTCGGGGTTCTGGCGCGCGAGCCCGATCGCCGCCTGCAGCCGCGCGAGCGGCGAGCGCAGCTCGTGCGACACGTCGTGCATCAGGCGCCTCTGCGCCGCCACCAGGCCCTGCAGCTGCTCCGCCATGCGGTCGAAGTCGTCGCCGAGGTCGGCGATCTCGTCGCGGCGGCCTTGCATGAGCGGCCGCGCCCGCGTCTCCAGGCGTCCCTCGGCGGCCGCGCCGAACGCCCACCGCAGCGCCCGGATGGGCCGCGACAGGTACCAGGCGAGGAGGCCGCTCACCGCGAAGCTCGCGATGCCGACGATCAGCGCGAGCTCCCACGGCGGGGGCGGAGGCGCCGGGCGCCGCGGCCGGCGCGGCTCGCCTTCGAGCGGGGTGAAGAGAAGATAGCGCTCGCCGCCGGCGGCAGTCACTTCACGGGCTACGCGGGTACCCTCTTCCGAAGCCGCGAGCTCGCGCGCGCGCGCGAGGGCATTCGTGGGAACGGGGCGATCGAGCAGATCCCGACCCTGCGCGTCGACGGCGAGGAGCGAAGGCCGCTGCGTGCGGCGCGTCTCCTTCAGCCACTCGCGCAGCGCCTCGACCCCGCCGTGGCGCAGCGTAGCGGAGGCAAGCTCGCCCGCGAGCATCGCGCCCGGTCCCTGCGCAAGCTCGGGCTCCGCCGCGCCGAGGGGATGATGCTGCAGCCACACCGCGGTGCCGGTGACCGCCGCGGCCGCGAGCGCGGTGAGCCAGAAGGCGAAGAAGATCTTCCAGAACAGGCGCCCCATCGGCTATTCCCGCGCGAGGTGATAGCCCTGGCCGCGCACGGTGCGGATCAGCGAGGCGGCGTCGCCGAGCTTGTGCCGGATGCTGCTCAGGTGCACGTCCACGCTGCGCTCGAAGCGCGCGAGCGGCCGGCCGAGCGCCTGCTCCGAAAGGTCCTTCTTGCTGACGACGCGGCCGGCGTTGCGCATCAGGACTTCGAGCAGGTTGAACTCCATGCTGGTGAGCTCGATCGGCCGGCCCTGCCATTCGACGCGACGCTTCTCCGGCCACAGCGCGAGGCCGCTGACGGTGAGCGGTCCTCCGTTCTCCGCGTGCGGCTGCACGCGCCGCAGGATCGCGCGCAGCCGCGCCGCGAGCTCCCGCGGCGTGCACGGCTTCGCCACATAGTCGTCGGCGCCGAGCTCGAGGCCGATGATGCGGTCCACGTCGTCGCCGCGCGCGGTCAGCATGATGACAGGCACCCGGCTTGCCTGCCGGATGCGGCGCAGCGCTTCGACGCCGTCGATGCGCGGCATCATGACGTCGAGCACCACGATCTGGTAGGCGCCCCCGGCCGCGAGGCGGGCGGCGCTCTCGCCGTCGTGCACCGCGGTCACGGCGAACCCCTCCCGCTCGAGGTACTCCGCGAGCATGTCGGAGAGCTCGATGTCGTCGTCCGCGAGGAGGACCGCCGTCGTCACGGCGCGATGATACTAAGCGGTTACTTCGGTCAGCGCCTCTTTACCCAGATTTACCGCCTGCTTACGCACCTTTGGAGGCCGCGGGACGAAACTCCGCAGGGGCGCAGCGGCCCGCCGATCAGGGGACGATCCATGCGTGAGCACATCAAGGCTTTCCTGCTGGCAAGCAGCCTCGCCTTCGGCATTGCTGCCTTCGTCGAAGCCGATCCGCTCGAGCGCGCTCCGGACGGGGCTCACGAGATGAGGGCCATGCGATGGCTGCGGCGCCTCGACCTGAGCGGGGCGCAGCGCGACCAGATCTTCAGCATCTTGCACAGCCTCGTCGAGGCCGAGGCCGACGCGCACTCCGAGCTGACCTCGATGCGCGCCGAGACCCTGAGCCGCGTCGCGGCGATCCTCACGCCCGCACAGCGCGAGAAGCTGGCGCTGTTTCATCTGCATTAAACGGCAACAAACGGATTACGCGACTTTACCTCGGGCTGACCGCGCTTTACGCGCCCCCGGTCCAAGCTTCGCGCCGGGTAATCCAGCCCACCATAGAAAGGGATGATCATGCTGAAAAGGCTCATGGTTGCAGCATCACTCGCGCTCGGCGCGTCCGGAGCGTACGCGCAGCACGCGCAGGAAGCCGGCTGGTACGGCGGGATCGACGTCGGCGGCAGCCATCTTTCCGGAGTCAACACGGACTCGCTCGACTCGTTCGACAAAAGCGACACCGCCTTCGACGTAAACCTCGGCTACCGGCTTAACCGCAACTTCGCGGTCGAGGGCGCCTATACCGATCTCGGCAAGTTTCATTTCAGCTCCGCCGCTCTGGGCGACGGCGATGTGAAGCCGACGGCGGTCTCGCTTTCGGCGGTCGGCATTCTGCCGCTGCAGTCGAGCTTCTCGCTCTACGGCAAGGCCGGCATAGCGCACACCGAAACCAAGGCCCTCGGTGCGTCCGACACGAAGGATGGCCTGCTCGCCGGCGCCGGCGTGATGTACGACTTCAACCGCAACGTCTACGCCAAGGCGGGCTGGGACCACTTCGACGATGTCGGCAACGACGCTGTCGGCAAGGGCCACGCCGATCTCTATTCGCTGGGCGTCGGCTACCGCTTCTGAGGCTTGAGCTTTGTTTCCACGGCCCGGACGAAGAAAGCGGCACCGTACGCCAACGCGGCGTCGTTGAAATCGTAGCCCGGGTTGTGGACCTCGCAGGCGCCCTCGCCGTCGCCGTTTCCGATGTTGATGTAGCAGCCCGGCACCTCCGCGAGCATGTACGAGAAATCCTCCGAGGCCATGATGAGCGGCGGGTCGCGCCGCACCTTGTCCGAGCCGACGAGTTCGGCGCAGATCCCGGCGGCGAACTCGGCCGCCGCGGGATCGTTGATGAGCGGCGGAAAGATCGGACGGAAATCGGTCTTCGCGCCCGCGCCGAAGCCGGCCGCCACGCCCTGCGCGATGCGCGCGAGGTTGCGGCCGATCATCTCCATCACCTCGGTTGAAAAAGCCCTCACCGTGCCCGAGAGGCGCGCGCTCTGCGGGATCACATTGTAGGCGTCGCCGGCATGGATCTGCGTCACGGAGACCACCGCGGTCTCTATGGGGCGCACGTTTCTCGAGACGATGCTCTGGATCGCGGTCGCGATGTGCGCGGCCGCGAGCACAGGATCGATGCCGGACTCCGGCCGCGCGCCGTGCGCGCCGCGGCCCGCGACGTCGATGTCGAAGAAGGCGCCGCCCGCCATCATGGGCCCGGAGCGCACCGCGAAGCGCCCGAGCCCCATGCCCGGGCGGTTGTGCATGCCGAAGAGCGCCTCGCACGGGAAGCGGCGGAAGAGGCCGTCCTCGACCATCGCCTTGGCGCCGCCGATCCCTTCCTCGGCGGGCTGGAAGATGAAATGCACCGTGCCGTCGAAACCGCGCGTGCGCGCAAGGTGCTGCGCCGCGCCCAGCAGCATCGCGGTGTGGCCGTCATGCCCGCACGCGTGCATCACGCCCTCGTTGCGCGAGCGGTAGGCGAACGTGTTCGCTTCCTGGATCGGCAGCGCGTCCATGTCCGCGCGCAGCCCGATGCTCCCTGGCGATTGACCGTTCTTCAGGACACCCACTACACCTGTCTTGCCGATTCCCCGATGCACCTCGATGCCGAACGACTCGAGCCGCGCCGCCACCAGCTCCGAAGTTCTTTTCTCGTGGAAGCCGAGCTCCGGATGCGCGTGAATATCGCGCCGCCACTCGCGCATCTCCTCCTGGTTCTCAAAAAAGGGGGCGAGATGAAGGCTATTCAGGACGGAGTCTGATTGATTCATGGATGAACGTCCTCGGAAAACCACTCGTCGGGCAATTCGGTTCCGATCTTCATCTGCCTCGCCTTGGCGAGGACCGCGGCGCCCGCGGCGGCGAACTGCAGGCCGGTGCCGACGTTGTTGGCGAAACAGGTGATCTCCGCGTCCTCGCGCCGCGCCGGCGCCTTGCCCGTAAGGAGGTCGCCGAGATCGGGGTAGCGGTGCGCCGGGTCCTTCCACCAGCCCTCGTCGTTCTCCTTCCTGACGTTCGACGTGCCCGGCATTACATTGCTGATCTGCTTCGCCTGCTGGCGGTTGTGCACGAACACGCGCTCGCAGCGGCCGAGCACCTCGGCGTCGATTTCCTGCACCTTGATGCAGCCCACATGCATGCCCGGCCTGAGCCACTTCGGCTCGATCACGCGCACCATGGAGGAGGTGGCGGCGAGGATCACGTCGGCGCCTTTGACGCAGTCCTCTGCCGAGTCGACCGTCCTGACGTTCTCGTATTGGGCAGCAAATGCGTCGCGGCTTTCCGCTCTTGGACTGAAGACTCGGACTTCGTTGAAACGGCGAACTGCGCGCGCCGCCATGAGCTGGGCGCCCGCCTGCCAGCCGGTGCCGATCAGGGCGAGGGTGGAAACGTCCTCGCGCGCGAGGTGCTTGAGGGCGAGCCCGCTCGCCGCGCCGACGCGCAGGCGCTGCATCACGCCGTCCGGGAACATCGCCAGCAACGCGCCGGTGTCGGTGCTGAAAAGGAGCACCAGGCCGACCCAGCGGCCCTTGCCGTCCGGTCCCGGGGCGAGCGGCTGCTTCACCCGGCGGGGCTTGCCGGCCACGAGCGGGTGCGTCACCACGTCGGAGTTAATGCGCAGCGCGTGGATCTTGCGCGCCGGCCAGGTGCCGCCCATGTGCTTGAAGCCGTAGTAGCCGCCGGTATGCGCCGTTGGCGAGATGTTGTCCACGCGCGGCGAGAGCAGGGTCTGGCCGTTCGCGTAGTCCCGGTACATGGGCTCGAGCGCGGCCATGCAGTCCTCGATGCTGAGGAGCTGCGCGACCTCGTCGTTCGTCAGGACGAGCATTGGAGCTGGCGTTCTTTTGCGTGGACCAGGGCGGTGATCGCCTGGTTCACCGGCGCCGCGGCGCCGACATCGCGCCCGACGCGCGGAATCGAGCCGTTGATCACGTCGATCTCGCTCTTTCGGCCGGCCATCAGGTCGAGCAGGACCGAGGGGCGCGCGCCCGGGATTTTCGAGGCGAATTCGCGCGTGTAGGCGACCGGGTCGTCGAAGCCCAGTCGCACGCCTTTCTTGCGCGCAACGCTGAATGCCTCGGTGGCACAAGCGGCGGAGACGCCCGCCATGTCCGGATCGGCCATGACCTCACCCACCGTCTGGCCGGTGAGCGCGCACGGTCCGGACACGGAACAGTTGCAGATCAGCTTCTCCCACACCAGCTGGTCGATGTCGTCGAACACCTTGACGCGGAAGCCGGCGCTCTTCCAGGCCTCCTCGACTTTCTTCAGTCGCTCGGTAATCGGACCGCCGAACTCGCCCAGGCGCACAAGCTCCATGCCGTTGTGGTGCGCGTGGCCCGGCGCGCGCATCGAGGCGCCGAAGCCGCCGACCACACCCACCATTACGCGCTCTTTTCCGAGGACCGATGCTGCCGTTTCCGGTCCGCCGAGGCCGTTTTGGATCGAGAGGACCGGGGTCTCGCCTTTCAGCAGAGGTTTCAGCGATTCTGCGGCTGCCGTGACGTGCATGGCTTTAGTAGCGAGAACCACCAGATCGCAAGCCCCGGCTTCGCGGGCATCGGTCGTGGCGTTCAGGCGCACCGTGCGGTCGCCGGAGGCGCCTTCCACCCGCAGTCCGCGCGAGCGCATCGCGTCCACGTGCTCTTTCCAGCGATCGATGGCCCACACCTCATGGCCGGCGGACGCGAAAAGCGCGGCGTACACGGAGCCCATGGCTCCCGTGCCTACGATGGCAATCTTCATTCAGGGAAGATCAAAACGTGGTCTGTCCCTGTTTTTCCTAAATGACTTCGAAGAGGCCCGCGGCGCCCATGCCGCCGCCGATGCACATGGTGACCACCACGAGCTTCGCCTTGCGGCGCTTGCCCTCGATGAGCGCGTGGCCGACCAGCCGCGCGCCGCTCATGCCGTAGGGATGGCCGAGCGCGATCGCGCCGCCGTTCACGTTGAGGCGCTCGTTCGGGATGCCGATGCGGTCGCGGCAGTAGATCACCTGCACCGCGAAGGCCTCGTTCAGCTCCCACAGGTCGATGTCGGCGACGCCCTTGCCGGCCTTCTCGAGGAGCTTCGGCACGGCGAACACCGGGCCGATGCCCATCTCGCGCGGGTCGCAGCCCGCCACCGCGAAGCCGCGGAAGACCCCGAGGGGCGTGAGTCCCCTGCGGCTCGCTTCCCGCTCGCTCATGACGACCGCGGCCGAGGCGCCGTCGGAGAACTGGCTCGCGTTGCCGGCGGCGATGCAGCCGCCCTCGATCGCGGGCTTGATCTGCGACACGCCCTCGTAGGTGGTGTCGGGGCGGATGCCCTCGTCCTCGGACACGGTCACTTCGTGGATCGATTCCTTGCCGGTGTTCTTGTCCGCCACCTTCATCTTGGTGGTGATCGGCACAATCTCGTCCTTGAACTTGCCCGCGACGCGCGCCTTTGCCGCGCGGCTCTGGCTCTGCACGCCGAAGCGGTCCTGGTCCTCGCGCGTGATCTCGTGAGAGCGAGCCACGTACTCGGCGGTCTGCAGCATCGGCCAGTAGATCTCGCAATGGTGCCGGTGCAGCCATTCGTCCTGGAAGTGGTGCTTGTTCATCTCGTTCTGCACCAGCGAGATCGATTCCACGCCGCCCGCCACGAACACCTCGCCCTCGCCGGCGATGATGCGCTGCGCGGCGAGCGCGATGCTCTGCAGCCCCGAGGAGCAGAAGCGGTTCACCGTCATCCCCGGCACCGTGAGCGGGCAGCCGGCGCGAATGGCGATCTGCCGCGCGATGTTCCAGCCGGTGGCGCCCTCGGGGTTGGCGCAGCCCATGATCACGTCTTCGACCTCGTCGGCGTCGAGCTTCGCGCGGTTCAGCGCCGCGTGCACCACGTGCCCGCCCATCTTGGCGCCGTGGGTGTTGTTGAGCGCGCCACGCCAGCTCTTGCACAGTGGCGTGCGCGCCGTGGACACAATGACAGCTTCGGTCATCTCCTGTACCTCCTCCTATTCGTTGAACCGCTTGCCGGCCTCGGCCAATCTCACGAGCAGGGGCGCGGGCTTCCACTGCGTGCCCTGGTAACCCTTCTGAAATCCGCGCATCGCATCGAGCACCTTCGCCAGCCCGACGCCGTCGGCGTAGAACATCGGGCCGCCCCGGTACGGCGGAAAGCCGTACCCGGTGAGGTAGACCATGTCGATATCGGAAGCGCGCAGCGCGATGCCTTCTTCAAGGATGCGCGCGCCCTCGTTCGCGAGCGCGTACATGCAGCGCTGCACGATCTCTTCGTCGGAAACGTGCCGGGGTTGTACTCCGATCTCCGCCCGATACGCACTAATTATTGAATCGACTTCCGGATCCGGCAGCGGCTTGCGGCTGCCCGGCTCGTAGCGGTAGAAGCCCTTGCCCGCCTTCTGGCCGAAGCGGCCGAGCTCGCACACGCGGTCGGCGACGCGCGAGTACACGAAGTCGGGCCGCTCGCGGTAGCGGCGCTTGCGGATCTCCCAGCCGATGTCGTTGCCCGCCATGTCGTACATCGTGAACGGACCCATCGCCATGCCCCAGCGCTGCAGCGCCCCGTCGACCTGCTGCGGGCTCGCGCCCTCGTCGATCAGGAAGTAGGCCTGCTGGGTGTACTTCTCGAGCATGCGGTTGCCGATGAAGCCGTCGCAAACGCCCGAGACCACCGGCACCTTCTTCAGCCGCTTGCCGAGCTTCATGGTCGTGGCGAGCACGTCCTTCGCGGTCTCTCTTCCGCGCACCACCTCGAGCAGCCGCATCACGTTCGCCGGCGAGAAGAAGTGCGTGCCGACGACATCGGACGGCCGGCGGGTCGCCGCGGCGATCTGGTCGACGTCCAGGGTGGAGGTGTTGGTCGCGAGGATCGCGCCCTTCTTCGCCACGCCGTCGAGCTTGCGGAAGAGCTCCTGCTTCACGTCCATGCGCTCGAACACCGCCTCGATCACCATGTCGGCGTTCGCGATGCCGCCGAGGTCGGTCGAGCCGCGGATGAGGCCGATGCGCTTGTCCATGTCGGCCTGCGTGAGCCGGCCCTTGTCGACCGTGGCGGAATAATTCTTCCTGATGAGGTTGATTCCTCTGTTCAAGGCCTCCTCGGTCATATCGACGAGCGTGACCGGAATGCCGGCGTTGGCGAAGCTCATGGCGATGCCGCCGCCCATG
This sequence comes from Burkholderiales bacterium, assembly GCA_035577785.1. Classification (GTDB taxonomy): domain Bacteria; phylum Pseudomonadota; class Gammaproteobacteria; order Burkholderiales; family SG8-39; genus SCGC-AG-212-J23. Next base: position 14,997 of record DATLUZ010000019.1, read on the forward strand.
GTGCCGGCGCCGATCACCGCGACGCGATTGACCTCGCGCACCGGCGTATCCTCGGGCACGTCGGGAATCTTGGAAGTCTGGCGCTCGGCGAAGAACATGTGGCGCAGCGCCCTGGATTCGGGTCCCGCAACCAGCCTGTCGAAGTTCGCGCGCTCGAGCCGGCGGCCCTCGTCGAAGGGACGCGTCACCGCGGCCTCCGCGCACTCCACGATGAGGAGCGGCGCCGGGTATCCCTTCGATTCCTTCGCCACCTGTTCCCGCACTCGCGCGAAGAACGCCTGGGGGTCCTCGTCCAGCTTGGCCCTGGCGTCCCGGAGGCGGGGCAGCGCCTGCCCGACCCTGCTCCTGGCAAATTGAATCGCCGATTGGAGCAGATCGCCCTGCGCGATCTCGTCCACCAGCCCGAGCTCCTTCGCCTTCTCCGCCGGGATGGAGTTGCCGCTGGTCATCATCTTCACTGCCTCGGGCATCGGAATCACGCGCGGCAGCCGCTGCGTGCCGCCGGAGCCCGGCAGAATTCCCAGCTTCACCTCCGGAAGGCCGAGCTGCGCCTTCGGCGCGGCCACGCGGTAGTGACAACCGAGCGCGAGCTCGAGACCGCCGCCGAGGGCGAAGCCGCCGATCGCCGCCACGAGCGGCTTGCCCATCGCGTCCTGCTGGTCGTTGACCGCGGGCAGGTCGGGCTTCAGGCGCGGCGCGTTGAACTCGCGGATGTCCGCGCCGCCGGAAAAGGCCTTGGCCGAGCCGATGATCACCACCGCCTTCACTGCCGGGTCGGCGTCGGCCGCCTTCAGGTGCTGCATCACGCCGGCGCGCAGGGCGTTGTTCAGCCCGTTCACCGGCGGATTGTCGAGCGTGACGACGGCCACACCGTCGCGTACAACGTACTGGGTAGCGTCGCGGGTGGCGTCGCTCATCTCCCCCTAGCATAATCCAACCGGGACGATCCGGGCTCGTCCCGGTACGCGCGCCGCAAGCCGTCTACTGAATCCCCGGAACGGCCAGGCCCGCCCCCTGCTCAGAACGCGTCCGGCTGTTCTTCGATGCGGGTCGCCTGATTGATGTGCTGCGCCGGGACGTAGAAGTTTTCGAGGGCCGGCGTGGGCGTTTGGACGACGGGAAGCGAGGCGTCCGACTGGTATGGCCGCGGCGAGCACGCCGTGACGGAGAGGATGCCCAGGACCAGAATCGCTGCGGGGATGGCCAGTTTGATGTTGCGCATGTCGGTCTCCTGTTTTGTGGGTTCGGGTTAACGCGAGGCCAGTATCGCGACCTCTCCCGACGCGATCAGCGCCGCGTTACACTGGCTTTTTGTGCCGTAATCACAAAATCGCGTCCTGACGCATGCCTCCGGACCAGGCTCCGTTCGCGCATCTCGACGAGCAGGCACTGCGCGGCCTTGCCCCGGGGGGCGCGGTCAGGTCGTACCCGCGCAACGTCGTGGTGGTGAGCGAAGGCGACCCGACCGACTCGCTGTACGTGGTGTTGTCGGGACGGGTGAAGGTCTTCGTCGCCGACGAGAACGGCAGGGAGCTCGTCGTCAATACCATCGGCACGGGCGACTACTTCGGCGAGCTGGTGCTGGACGGCCAGGCGCGCGCGGCTTCCGTCATGACGCTCGAGGCGTCGCGTTTTTTCGTGATTCCGCAGCGCGACGCCGACGCGCTGCTCTCCGGCAACCCTCAGTTCGCGCGGCACCTGGTGCGCAAGCTCATCGGCAAGGTGCGCTCTCTCACCGAGCAGGTGCGCAACCTCGCGCTGAGGGACGTCTATGCCCGCTTGGTGCGCTTCCTCGAGGAGCAGGCCGTGGAGGACGGCGGCAGGCGCATTGTGCGCGAGCGCCTCACGCAGGCCGACATCGCTGCGCGGATCGGCGGCTCGCGGGAAATGGTGAGCCGCATCCTGAGCGACCTTTCCGCGGGCGGTTACATCCGCGTCGAGGCCAAGCAGATCGTGCTGCTGCGCAAGCTGCCGGCGCACTGGTGACGGTGTGCATGCGTCACAGAACTGGCGTGCCGCAGGGCGTCGAGGCCGCGCGCGCCGAGGGCTAGGGTAGCTCCGTCAACTGAACGGAGGAGGTGGCGGATGGATACCCTGGTCGATGCGCTCACAATAGCAATGGCGCTTCTGTGCGTGGTCTTTATCGGGTACGGCGCCTGGCTATGCCTGCCGCCGCTTCAGCGTAAGCGGCCCGCCGAGGCGTCTGCACCCACCTCCGTCAGGAAGCGCGTCCGGTCCATATCGGAGAGGCTTTCGGCAAGCAGCAGGTAGAACCGCTCCGACGAGGTCGTCTGGGCGGCCGCCTTCTTGACCAGGATCTTGGCGATCGGCCCGATGTACGTGGCAAGCCGGCGCTGCGCCGCCTCGATCCGCTCCGCGGTGAGCGCGGCGTCGGTCGGGATGCCGGGACGCGGGCCGGTGCCGGAGGCGCGCGGGCCGGTGCCTGACGCGGCGCGCGGCGCGCCGCTGAGCGCGCCGCGCGTCGCCATGAACGCCTTGCGCTGCTCCTCCGTGTCGAGCTCGCGCGCCATCGTGGCGTAAAGCTCGTCGACGTCGAGCGTACGCCGGCCCGCGCGGCGGACCATCACCTTCGCGACCGGCCCGACAAAGCGCGCGAGCTGGGTTTCGATCTGCTTGAGGAGCGCGGGGTCCCAGCCCGGCGGCGGCGCGGTGCTGCGTCCCGCGGTCGGCGTGGCGGGGTTGGAGCCGCTGCCTGGATTGGTGGGCTCGATCTTCGCGGCACGCGGAGCCTCGGAAATGATGGTTTCCTCGGAGAGCGTCGCGCTGACGGGCGCAGCGTGCGCGTCGAGCAGCGCGCCGAGGAACGCGTTCGCGCTCTCGAAGCGTTCGACCGGCTTCTTGGCGATGGCGCGGGCGATGACGGCGTCGTAGGCGGGCGGGACCGGTGGATCGCGGCGCACCTGCGAAGGGGGCAGCGGATTGTCGTGGCAGACCTTGTACGCGGCGGCCTCCACCGAGCCGGCGAAGGGCTTGACGCCGGTGAGCAGCTCGTACATCACGACGCCGGCGGAGAAGACGTCGGCGCGCCAGTCGATCGTCCCGCCGGTGTAGTGCTCCGGCGCCATGTAGCCCGGCGTGCCGATGACGAAGCCGGTCTGGGTGAGGTTCGACGAGTCGATCCGCGCGATGCCGAAGTCCGCGATCTTGAGCTTGCCGTTGCGCATCACGATGAGGTTGGCGGGCTTGATGTCGCGGTGCCAGACGCCCTGCTCGTGCGCGTAGCTGAGCGCTTCGAGAAGCTGGGTCATCGTCGACACGGCGTCGCTCTCCCCGAAGCGCGTGCCGCGGGCGAAGTATTCGCGCAGGCTGTTGCCCTGGATGAACTCCATCGCAATGTAGGCGAGCCCGTTCTCCTCGCCGTATTCGTGGACCCCGACGATGCCTGGGTGCGTGAGGCGCCCGGCCGCCTGCGCCTCGTTCCTGAAGCGCGCGAGCAGGGCCTGGGTGGTGTCCTCCTCGGTCCCGTCCAGGCGGATGGTCTTGATCGCGACGGTGCGGCGGATGTTGGGGTCGAAGGCCTTGTAGACGACGCCCATGGCGCCGCGGCCGACCACCTCGGTGATCTGGTACTTGCCGATCCGTTCGATCTGCGCCATCCGCGGGCTACTCTTCGAGCATCTTCATCGCCTGAGCGACGCTTTTCTTCATGCGGTTGAAGGAGTCGGCGAGCGTGCGGATCTCGTCCCGGGAGCGCAGATGGAAGTCGGGGACGTCCATGTTGCCCATGCTGACCTGGTCGGCGAGCTTCGCCAGCCGGGACACCGGCATGATGACCATCGAAAGGAGCATCGCATTGAGGACAATGCCGACGAAGAGGAAGACGCCGGCGAGCGACAGCATGAACGTGCGGAAGACGGTGCGTGCGCGCTGCGTCGGAACTTCGGTCGGCACCGACACCACCTGCGCACCGATGATTTCGTTCATCTTCCAGCCGAAGCCGTTCGCCGGCCCGTACCGGTCGATCAGCGTCTTCGGCGCGGCGTCGACGGTGCTGTGGCAGGTCAGGCAGGCGCCGTCGCGTATCTGGATCGGCCTGGCAATGTACAGCAGGCGCCCGGCGGGGGTGTCGCGCTCGCCGATGATCTCGGTGCTCTCGGCATTGTTGCGAAACTGGTTGACCACGTCGGTCTCCCAGTCCACCGCGCGGTTGCGCGGATTCGTCGGGTTGAGCGTCGCCTCCTTGTAGGCGTACTCCGGAAACTTCTTGCGCAGGCCGTTGAAGACTTCGGCGGCGGAGTAGGCAGGCACCGACTGCGGCAGGAAGCCGTATTTCATCTGGGTCTGGAGCAGGGGGCCGACCTGGCTCGACGTGTAGCTGCGCGTGGCGAGCGCCGCTTCCATGATCAGCCGCGCGCTGTGCTGCATTTCCTCGCGTGCGTTTTGCTGCAGTAATGCTTCCGCCACGTAGGCCGCGATGCCTAGGCCGAGCAGGAAGACGGCGACGAACACCAGATTGAACTTGACGATCAGTCTCATTTGAGCTCCAACGTTGCGCTCATTCATTCGGCCTTGCGGGCGTCGCCTCGGCTGCAGTCGGCGGTGCTTTTGCCGCGTCCACCAAGGGCGGGGGCTTGGGCAGGTGCTTCTCCGGGAAGAGGATCGGGTCCCATTCGGGATGGAACCGCAGGTTGGCGATAAGCGCCTTGCGAAACTCGGGGTCCTGCGCCCGGGCGCGCATGCGCTGCATCAGCGGGCGACGCAGCTCCGGCGGGCCTTTCAGCCAAGGCTCGACCTCCTCGTAGGTGAGGTCTCCGAGCCGACGCGGCGACACGTCCCGGTCCTTGAACGCGGCCAGCCGCTCGGGCAGGTTGTCGCGGTAGTAAGGTGGCATGGCCGCAACAAAGGCCGGCGCCGGACGCGGCTGGAGGACGCCCCTCTGGTCGGCCCGGCGCATATAAAACTGGCCCGCGCCGACCGCGACCGGACTGGCCGGAGTCGCCCGAACGAAGCCCTCGGCGAGCCGCAGGGCGCCGCTCTCGACGAACAGGCTGGCTTCAGCGCTCTCGACGTGCAGCACGAGCACCCCGTCGGCGCTGCCGAAGCCGAAGAGCGGCGTGGTGACGCGCAGCGGCGCCGCCTTCGGGGCGAGAGCGAGCTTGGTCCAGCCCTGCAGCAGGTAAAAGTCCGAGACCGCCGCCGCCTTGGCGCCTCGGCCGGTGGCGCCGGCGAGCGCGGCCACGTGGAACCGACTCCGCGGCCCGAGGCTCACCCGCGCGCCATCGGCGAACGCGATCTGAACCAGCCCCTTGTCCGGCACCTCGACGATGTCGCCGACGTGCATGCGCACGCCTTCGGCCAAAGCGAACCGGCCGGTAGCGCGCAGCAGAGCGGCGGGCCCCTCCACCAGCGTGACAACCGGTGGCGCTTCGGCGCCCATCGCGAGCATAGGAACCACCAGGCAAGCCGCCGCAAATGCCCCCGCAAGCATTGAGCTCGGCGCCCTTTCTAGAATTCCGGGCGATACTATTCCGCGCGATCCATTCACGTCAATTTGTCAGCGCCATGTCAGAGCCGTTTTCCTGCGCGGTACTGTTTGCCGATATCAGCGGTAGCACTCGGCTGTACGAGGAGCTCGGAGACGCCCAGGCGCTCTCCCGGATCGACCGCTGCCTGCGCCTTCTGCGCGATGCCGCCTTGGAATTCGACGGACGCGTAGTTAAGACGACGGGTGATGGCGTCATGTGCTCCTTCGAGCAGGCAGAGTCCGCGCTGCAGGCGGCGCGGTTCATGCAGACGCGGCTGGCCGAGCAGGCGGCGCTCGGCGGCCCGTCCCTCGCCATCCACGTTGGCTGCCATTACGGATCGGTGCTCGAGAACGGCGGCGACCTCTACGGCGACTGTGTGAACGTCGCCGTGCGCGTGGTCGGCCTGGCCAAGCCGGGTCAGGTCATAGCGACCCAGGAGGTGGTCGGCAGGATCGGCGAGAGCCTGCGAGGCAGGGTCCGCGTGCTCGACCACGTGGCCCTGAAGGGAAAGCGCGAGCCGCTGCAGATCTACGAGCTTTCGTGGCAGGATTCCGAGGAGCTGACCACCGTGGGTACCCGCCTGCAGGAGGCGCCGTCCCGCCTCAAGCTGGTGTTCGGAAGCCGGGAGATGTGGTTCGACGCGGCCGGGGGGAACGACCTCAGGCTTGGGCGCGACGCGGCGTGCGACATCGTGATCGTGGACCGCCGGGTGTCGCGGCAGCATGCCCGCATCGAGAAGCGCCGCGACAAGTTCATGCTCATCGACCAGAGCGCTAACGGAACCTACGTTGCCGTGAACGGGGAGTCCGAGATCTGCCTGCGGCGCGAAGAGCTGGTTCTGCGCGCGAGCGGACGCATCTGCATCGGCCACCGCACCGGCGACGCCGACGCTATCGTGGTGGAGTTCTATTGCCTGTAATACGCGCACCTGCCGGGGTGTGCATACGGCACAGAACCGCAGTGCCTTGCGGCGTCGAGGTCCGCCCCGGTCGGACCTAAAGTGGTCTGCGACGGGCGGCACCCGCCCCCGCAGCCACCGAGGAGGTTCCATGGACGCACTGGTGCTCGACATCGCTGTTCGTATCCTGTCCGGACTCTGCATGGCCCTGCTTATCTGGGGCGGATGGCTTTCCATCCGCGGCACCCCGCGCTGGACGGCCGGCGCCACGGTCCAGAGCTGAGGCTCTCCCCCTACTTTCCCCGCCGCCTGGCAAGACCCTGGGCCGGGCCGAGCGCCCGCAGAAACCGCCGGCGCTCAGAACGCATCCGGCTGTTCCTCGACGCGCGTCGCCTGGTTGGCGTGCTGTGCCGGGACGTAGAACTTCTCCAGCGCCGGCGCCGTCGGCGCGGGATTCTCGCTCTGCGTCACCTGCTCGCGGCTCGGCTGGTGCGCGAAAGTCGCGCCCAGGACCGCGCCGAGCGACACGAGCGCCACGGCCGCGGCCGCGAGCGCGATGCCACGCTTCAAGCTCCAGAATTGACTGGCTGCGGTTCCCTGACCGATGCCGTGACGATGTTTGCCGATTCTCATGACGACCTCCTGTAGCGTGCGAACGACGACGAGATACGCCCCGTACGCGAGAAGCGCAGCGGAGCAGATTTCCAGGACACGGACCGCGAGGTCCAGCAATTCGGGCAGCCATTCCGTGGTGCTCGCGGCCATCTGCTGGAGCGCGATCCCGCTCCCGTCGGCAAAGACCTCGGCGCGAGCGTGCGAGCACGGCATCAGGGCCGCGGCGAGCGCGCCGCGGCTCAATCGCAGGACTTGGATGCGGTTCATGTGGGCCCCTTCCGTGAAACTCTCGGGCCCAGTGTGCGCAAGCCGGGCGTCCGGTTCAGCGTCGCGTCGCACCCGATTCATGTGAACTAATCACACAGCCGGGCGTTGCTTGCGCACGCTCCGGACCGGTACCAGAATGTCCGAAGAGGGGTAGATGCAGGCATCGAAGCCGAAAGAGCCGTCGCCCTGCGACGTCCTGAGCGACGCCGAGCTCAAGGCGCTGTCCGAGCGCGCGATCATGCGCGCGTTCGCGAAGAACACGGTGATCGTGAGCGAGGGCGACCGGGCCGATTCGCTCTACATCGTCCTTTCCGGCCGTGTCCGGGCCTACGTGAGCGACGACCAGGGCAAGGAGATGTTCCTCAGCGAGGCGGGCAAGGGCGAGTATTTCGGCGAAATGGCGCTCGACGAGGGGCCGCGCTCGGCCTCCGTGATCACGCTCGAGCCGACCCGGCTTCTGGTCGTGCCGAAAGACGATTTCGCGGCCTTCCTCGCGAAGAGCCCCGAGTTCGCGCTGCACCTCGTGCGCAAGCTGATCCGCCGGGTGCGCGCGCTCACCCACGACGTCAAGAGCCTGGCGCTCATGGACGTCTACGGCCGCGTGGCGCGCATGCTCCTCGATCTCGCCGTCGAGCGCGACGGCGCGCTCGTGATCGAGGACCGGCCGACGCAGCAGGAAATGGCGAACCGGGTCGGCGCTTCGCGCGAGATGATCAGCCGGATCCTCACCGAGCTGGCCGCCGGCGGCTACATCGAGGTCGCCCGGGACCGCATCACCATCTCCCGCACTTTGCCGTGCGGCTGGTGAAGCTAAGATAGCCGGGCGTGCGTCTGTTCATCAAAAACAGGACCTTCGGGGGAGAAGGCCCGGCCGGGGGGAAGCTCAACCTCCGGCTGTCCGGTTTCGCCGCGCAGCAGATCGTCCCGGTTGACGACATCGTGCGGGCCATCGACCGGCTTCCGGATTTTCATCTCGAGGGTCTGCGCGAGATCGCCTATCTGCCCGAATACGCCCCGGACGTGCGCGCCTACCCCGCCTACCCGCGCTGTGCGCCGCAGGGCGAGTTCGTTCAGTCGGAGAGGCGCATTTTCGTCTACGGGTTCGACCGTCCCGCGATGTTCTTCCATATGCTGCATCACGAGATCGGCCATTTCGTGTTCTTTCTGGTGCTCGGCAGCCGCATGAAGAAGCAGTGGGTCACGCAGCTCTTCCCGGAGTCCACTTGCGTGACGGCGTACGCCGGCAGGAATCCCTGGGAGGACTTCGCGGAGAGCTACGCTTACTACGTGCTCCAGCCTCGGCTTCTCGAGAGGAAGCTGCCCGAAAAGCACGCCTTCATGCGCGAGTGCGTCTTCTCCGGAGAGGCGTGGGCGCTCAAGGAAAGCGATCGCCTGGGATAAACTTGCCCCGAGCGTTCGAGGAGGAGCTTCGATGCACGGCCTGATGATGGACACGCCGCTCCTGATCAGCGACCTGATCCGGCATGCCGATCGGCACCACGGCGCCGGAGAGATCGTCTCGAAGACGGTCGAGGATGGCGCGCTTCACCGATACAGCTACCGCGACGCCCACCGCCGCGCCCGCCGCCTGGCGAACGCGCTGAAGGCGCTGGGCGTCGGCATGCACGACCGGGTCGCGACGCTCGCCTGGAACGGCTTCCGGCATTTCGAGATCTACTACGCGGTCGCGGGCTCGGGCGCGGTGATCCACACCATCAATCCGCGCCTATTCCCCGACCAGATCGCCTATATCGGGAACCACGCCGAGGACCAGGTCGTGTTCTTCGACCTGACCTTCGCGCCGCTCGTGGAGAAGCTCGCGCCGCAGCTGAAATCGGTAAAGCACTTTGTGGCGATGACCGATGCGGCACACCTACCGAAAAACAACATTCCGAACCTGCGCTGCTACGAGGAGCTGATCGAGCAGGCCGCCGAAGAGTACGAATGGCCGAGCTTCGACGAGCGCACCGCGGCGTGCTTGTGCTACACCTCGGGCACGACCGGCAATCCGAAGGGTGCGCTCTATACCCACCGCTCCACCATCCTGCACGCCTATGCGGCGGCGCTGCCCGATGCGCTCAACGTGTCGGCGCGCGATGTCATCCTGCCGGTGGTGCCGATGTTTCACGTCAACGCCTGGGGCATGCCCTACAGCTGCGCGCTGACCGGCGCTAAGCTCGTCTTTCCCGGCCAGCATCTCGACGGCAAGAGCCTGCACCAGCTTTTCGAAGCCGAAGAAGTCACGATGAGCGCGGGCGTGCCGACCGTGTGGCTGGGGCTGCTCAACTACATGAAGGAGCAGAAGCTCGGGTTCTCGACCCTGAAGCGGGTGGTGATCGGCGGCTCGGCCTGCCCGCCGGCGATGATCCGGGCGTTCCAGGACGACTTCGGCGTCGAGGTGCTGCATGCCTGGGGAATGACCGAGATGAGCCCGCTCGGCACCGTGACGACCTTCAAGCGCAAGCACCTGAAGCAGTCGAAGGAAGAGCGTTACGCGCTGCAGAACAAGCAGGGGCGCGCGATCTACGGCGTGGACTTCCGGGTAGTCGACGAAAACGGCGCCGACCTTCCGTGGGACGGCGCCGCCATCGGGGACCTCCAGGTCCGCGGGCCGTGGGTGATCAAGAGCTATTTCAAGGGCGAGGGCGGCGATCCGCTGGAGAAGGACGCGCACGGCGCGCGCTGGTTCCCGACCGGCGACGTGGTGAACATCGACGCCGAGGGCTTCATCCAGATCACCGACCGCTCGAAGGACGTGATCAAGTCGGGCGGCGAGTGGATCAGCTCGATCGACCTCGAGAACATCGCCGTCGCGCATCCGGCGATCGCCGAGGCCGCGGTGATCGGGGTCAAGCACCCGAAATGGGACGAGCGCCCCATCGTGGTCGCGGTGAAGAAACCCGGCCAAGAGGTGTCGAAAGAGGAGCTGCTCAAGTTCTACGAGGGCAAGATCGCCAAGTGGTGGATGCCCGAGGACGTGGTATTCGTGAGCGAGCTGCCGCACACCGCCACCGGCAAGCTCTCCAAGCTCACGCTGCGCCAGCAGTTCAAGGATTTTCGGGTTGATTCGAAGCGAGAGCGCTGATCGCCCGGTGGTGACGCCTTCGATAAGAGAGCTTGAAAGGCGGGTCGGCGAGGAGGTCGCGGTATCGCCCTGGCTCGACGTAAGCCAGGAGCGCATCGATACCTTCGCCAAGGCGATCGAGGACTTCCAGTGGATCCACGTCGATCCGGCGCGCGCGAAGAGCTCGCCCTTCGGCGGCACCATCGCCCACGGCTTCCTAACGCTGTCGCTGCTGTCGCACCTCTCCGAGATCACCTTCTCCTTTTCCGACCGCAGGATGGGCGTCAATTACGGACTGAACCGGGTGCGTTTCACCTCTCCGGTTCCGAGCGGCGCCCGCGTGCGGGCGCGCTTCACGCTCCTGAAGTACGAGCCCATCGAGGCAAACGGCGTGCAGGTGACCTGGAACGCGACGGTCGAGATCGAGGGCGCGCCGAAGCCGGCGCTCGTCGCGGAATGGATCGGACGTCACTATTACTGAAGCAAAAAACAGGGACAGACCACGTTTGTTTTCCGTGGCATTGAGAGAAAAACGTGGTCTGTCCCTGATTTGGAGGCGTTGATGGTCCAGAGATGGAAGCAAAAACCGCCCGGCTCGAACTGGGGCGAATTCGGCCCCGACGACCAGCGCGGGCGCATGAACTACGTGACGCGCGAGAAGGTGCTGCAGGGAATCGCGGAGGTGAAGGAGGGCATCAGCTTCCCGCTCTCCCTGCCGCTCGACTATCCGGGCGGCGCCACCCTCAACCCGCGGCGCAGCCCGCCGCGCCTCGCGGCGACGATTCGCGACGGCAAGAGCGCCGGCAAGCAGAACTTCTGCTTTGCGCTCGCCGAGGACGAGCCCGATCTCACCGACGTCATCTGCGACGACCGCGTGCTGCTGACGCTCCAGTATTCGACGCAGTGGGACAGCTTCGCCCACGTCGGCAGCCGCTTCGACGCCGACGGCGACGGCAAGCGCGAGATCGTGTTCTACAACGGCTTCCGCGCCGGCGAGGATGTCCTACCCTCCAAAGGAGGTGAATCAGGGGAAAGCTGGGCAAGATTCGAGGGCACCGAGGCGAAGGCGCTCGGCATCCAGAACCTGGCCGAGCACGGCGCGCAAGGCCGCGGCGTGATGATCGATCTGCACCACCACTTCGGCCGCAGCCGCACGGCCGTGGACTACGACGCGCTGATGAAGCTGATGGACCAGGACCGGGTCGAGGTCGAAAAGGGCGACATGGTGTGCCTCTATACCGGCTTTGCCGACCTGATGCTCGAAATGCGCAAGCAGCCCGACGCAAAACTGCTGCACGCGAGCTGCAGCGGGCTCGACGGGCGCGACCCGCGCGTGCTCAACTGGATTTCCGATTCCGGTCTCGCGATACTGGCGAGCGACAACTACGCGGTGGAGATCATTCCCGTGAGCCTTTCCCGACCCAAGCCGGCGGCGCTGATGCCGCTGCATGAGCATTGCCTGTTCAAGAACGGCATCCACCTGGGCGAGATGTGGTATCTCACCGAGCTGGCGCGCTGGCTGCGCAGCCAGCGCCGTAACCGGTTCCTGCTCACGGCACCGCCGCTGCGCCTGCCCGGCGCGGTGGGCTCGCCCGCGACACCGGTGGGGACCGTATGAAGGTCGCTCTCATTACCGGCGGCTCGTCGGGCATCGGCGAGGCGGCCGCGCGCGAGCTCGCGAAGCGGGGCTGGCAGGTCGCGATCATGTTCTCGAAGAACAAGGCGCAGGCAGACCGCGTCTCTGGGGACATCAACGGCCTCGCGCTGCAGGGCGACGTTGCGCAGGACGCGGACTGCCGGCGCGTGGCCAAGGCGGTGCTCGACAAGTGGGGCCGCATCGACGCGCTCGTGAACAGCGCCGGCACCACCAAGTTCGTGGCGCACGGCGACCTCGAGGGACTCTCGGCCGAGGACATCCTCGGCATCTTCCGCATCAACCTCGTGGGTCCCTACCAGATGATCCGCGCCTGCGCGGCGGCGCTCAAGGAAGCGCACGGCTGCGTGGTCAACCTGTCCTCGGTGGCCGCCCGTCTCGGCACCGGGTCCTCGGTGGCCTACGCTGCATCGAAGGCCGCGCTCGACACCATGACGCTCTCGCTCGCTCGCGCGCTCGGGCCGGAGGTCCGCCTGAACGTGGTGGCGCCGGGCTTCGTGCGCACGCCGTGGCAGATCGCGGCGCACGGCGCCGATGGCGCCGCCGAGCTCGAGCGCCGCTTCGCCGAGCGCGCGCCGCTCAAGGCCGCGGCCGAAGCGCAGGACGCGGCCGAGACGATCGCCTGGCTGATCGAGAGCGCGCGCCGCGTCACCGGCCAGATCGTCTACGTCGATGGAGGCATGCACATCGCCGTGCCGCGCTGATTGGTTTTTGACTACATCATCGTAGGCGCGGGCTCGGCGGGTTGTGTCCTTGCCAACCGGCTCACACAGGATCCCGCCCGCAAGGTCCTGCTGCTGGAGGCCGGGCCACGCGACACCAATCCCTGGATTCACGTCCCGCTCGGCTACGGCAAGCTCTTCGCGCGCACCGACGTCAACTGGGCCTACCAGTCCGAGCCCGAGCCGGCGCTGAACGGCCGGCGCGTGTTCACGCCGCGCGGCAAGGTGCTCGGCGGCTCCTCGTCCATCAACGGCCTGGTCTACATCCGCGGCCAGCGAGAGGACTTCGACGGCTGGGGGCTGGCGGGATGGGATTTCGATTCGCTCGCACCGTACTTCGGCAGAGCCGAAGCCGAGCTGAAGGTCTCGTGCCTCGAGCGGCACGAGCTCTGCGACGCCTTCATCGCCTCCGCCGCCTCGCTCGGCATTCCCTTGAACCGCGAAGGCTTCAACGGCGCATCGCAGGAGGGAACCGGCTACTACCACGCCACCTGCCATCGCGGGCGACGGCGGAGCGCGGCGGTCGCTTATCTCAGGCCGGCCGCGCGCCGGTCCAATCTCTCGGTCGAGGTCAACGCGCTCGCCACGAGGATCCTCTTCGATGGGAAGCGCGCTGCCGGAGTGGAGTTCGTCCAGGGAGGCCGTGTGCGAAAGGCGAGCGCAGCGGCCGAGGTGCTGCTTTGCGGCGGCAGCTTCAATTCACCGCAACTTCTCGAACTTTCCGGCGTGGGAAGGCGATCACTGCTGGAGGAAAACAACATTCAGGTGGTGCACGACTTGCCCGCGGTGGGCGAGGACCTGCAGGACCACTTCTACGTGCGCACGTTCTGGCGCTGTCGACGGCCGATCACCATCAACGACGAGCTGGCGAGCTGGTGGCGCAAGGCGAAGATGGCACTGCAGTACGCGCTGTTCCGCGGCGGCTCCCTCGCCGTGGCTGCCGGCCACGCGGCGGCATTCGTGCGCACGCGGCCGGAGTCGAAGCGGCCGGACGCGCAGCTGTACTTCATCAATTTCTCGAGCGCTGAGCGCGGCGGAGCGCTGCATGCGCATTCCGGATTCACCACCTCGGTGTCGCAGCTCCAGGTCGAATCGCGCGGCTCGGTCCACGTCGGCTCGGCCGACCCCGCAGTGCCGCCCGTGATCCGGTACAACTATCTCGCCACGGAGAACGACCGGCGCGTGATGGTGGAAGGGCTGAAGATGCTCCGGCGCATCGCCGCGGCGCCGCCGCTTTCGGGCTATATCCTCGACGAATACCTTCCCGGGCCGAAGGTGCAGACCGACGCGGAGTGGCTCGCCTTCTGCCGCGAGGCCGGCTCGACCGTGTTCCACCCGACCTCGACCTGTCGCATCGGCGCCGTGGTCGACGAGCAGCTGCGGGTGAAGGGCGTGTCGAGCCTGCGCGTCGTCGACGCCTCGGTCATGCCTTGCGTGCCTTCCGGAAACATCAACGCCGCGGTGCTCGCCGTCGCGGAAAAAAGCGCCGACCTGATCAGGCAGGCGAGGGACGGGTAGCCGCAACAGCGCTCGGGAAAGCCCCCTCCGCAGCAGTAAAATCGCGTGCTCCATGTGGGAAGGCGCCGCGATTGTTCTCATCGCCGCAGGGCTATTGCTTTGGGCCGACAGCCTGAAGGCCCGCGAACGCGCCGTGCGCGCCGGGCGCTCGGCCTGCGAGCGCTATCAGCTCCAGTTTCTCGATGACACGGTGTCCTTCGCCCGCATGCGCCTTGGGCGCAACCACGACGGAGAGCTGCGCATCGCCCGGACCTACACGTTCGAGTTCTCCGACACCGGCAACAACCGGCGCCAGGGCGCGATCGTGATGCTCGGCGGCGAGGTGCAGGACCTTCATCTGGAGCCCTATCCGGTCCAATGAGCGCATGGCTTGAAGGCGAAATCGTCGAAAACCGGCACTGGACCGATGCATTGTTCTCCCTTCGCGTGCAGGGAGCAGCGCTCTCCTTCCAAGCCGGCCAGTTCGTGCGCATCGCGCTCGATATCGACGGCGAGCGGGTGGCGCGCGCCTTCTCGATGGTGAGCGCGCCGGGGGAGCCGCTGCTCGAGTTCTACGGCATCGTGGTGCCCGAGGGGCCGCTTTCGCCGCGGCTCGCGCGCCTGAAGCCGGGCGAGCGGCTCTTCGTCGCCTCCAATCCGGCCGGCTTTCTCGTCCTCTCCGAGCTTCCGGACGCCGAGACGCTCTGGCTCATGGCCACCGGCACCGGGATCGCGCCGTTCGTGTCCATGCTCCGCGCCGACACCCCCTGGCAGCGGTTCGAGAACGTCGTCCTGGTCCATGCGGTTCGGCATGCGCAGGAGCTCGTCTATCGCGACGATGTCGAGCGGGCCCGGGTGACGCACGGCGCGCGCTTCCGGTATGTCCCCATAGTGAGCCGGGAAGACGCGGCTCACGCGCTGCGCGGTCGCATCCCCGCGCTGCTCCGCGACGCCCGCCTCGAAGGCGCGGCGGGCCTCAAGCTTGCTCCGGCGGATTCCCAGGTCATGCTGTGCGGCAATCCCGACATGCTGAAGGACACGAGCGCGGCGCTCGCCGAGCGCGGCCTGCGCAAGAACCGGCGCCGCTCGCCGGGCCAGATCACGGTGGAGAGCTTTTGGTGAAGGCCGTGACGAAAGTCACGGGCGCGCTGGCGCTGGCGTGGCTGCTGGCCGGCTGCACCGCGCTGCGGCTCGCCTACGACAACGCCGACACTTATCTCCATTTCCGGGCGCAGAGCTATCTCGACCTCGACGCGAAGGGCTCGGACGAGCTCGACGCGCGCATGGGCGAGTTCTTCTCCTGGCACAGGCGCGCCGCGCTGCCGCAGTACGCGCGCGTTTCAGACGAGGCGGCCAAGCGCTTGGCGAAAGGACTCTCGCGCGAGGACGTGGTTTGGGGTTACGATTCCCTGGTGGCGCACGCGCGGCAAAGCCTGCGCTACGCCGCCGAGCGCGTGGCACCGCTGCTCGATCGCCTGACGCCGCAGCAGGTCGCGCACATGGAGAGGCGGTTCGCGGACGACAACCGCAAGTTCGCGCGCGAGTACCTGCGCGGAAGCGAAGCCGAGCGGCGCAAGCGCCGCGCCAAGCGGTGGGAGCAGAGGCTGGAGGACTGGGTGGGGAACCTGTCGCCGGTTCAGGCGGAAAAAGTCAGGCAGTTTTCCGAGCGCGCGCCGCTCTACGACGAGATGCGCGCAAAAGACCGCCAGCGCATGCAAACCGAGTTCGTCGACATGATCCGCAAGCGCGAAGCGCAGAAGCGCCTGCCCGACTGGATCGCCAACTGGGAGCGCGGCCGGGACCCGGCGTACGCCTCCGCGAGCGAGCGCTTCCACCAGGAGTTCCTGACGCTGATCCAGGAGCTCGACAAGACGCTCGCACCCGAGCAGCGCAACCGGGCGGTTGCCAACTTCCGGCGCTACGCCGAGGACTTCAGCGTTCTGGCGCGCCGCGCGCGCGCCGAGCCGCCCCGAAAGTGACCGAGACCGCCCCGCTGCGCGGCGCCCCCGACCGTTCCCAGGGTGCCGAGTCGCCGCCGGCTGGCTACGCCGGCCGCACGCGCTACACCCAGCTCGAGTACGACGCGCTGCTCGCCAATCTCTCGATCGGCATCGCGTTCACGCGCGAGCGCCGCTTCTTCCTGTGCAACGCCCGCTTCGCCGCGATGCTCGGCTACGAGCCCGACGAGCTCATCGGCCATCCCGGCGAGCTCATCTGCGCGAGCCCGGAGAGCTATGCGGCGCTTGGGGAGATCGCCGGGCCGCTGATCTCGGGCGGCGGCCAGCTCGACGTCGAATGGGAGCTCAGGCGCAAGGACGGCTCGACGTTCGTCGCGCGCCTGATCGCGAAGTCCCTCGATCCCGCGAGCCCGCAGCAAGGCACGGTGTGGATCGTCGAGGACATCACCGACAGGCGGCGCGACGCCGACGAGCTCG
Organism: Burkholderiales bacterium; assembly: GCA_035577785.1. Lineage (GTDB taxonomy): Bacteria > Pseudomonadota > Gammaproteobacteria > Burkholderiales > SG8-39 > SCGC-AG-212-J23. Next base: position 31,635 of record DATLUZ010000019.1, read on the forward strand.
CGCGGCTCCTGCGCGAACAGGAAGCGATCCTCGCCACCGCCTCGATCGGCATCGTGTTCATCAGGGACCGGCGCATCGTGCGCTGCAACCGGCGCTACGAGGAGATGTACGGCTACGGCCCGGGCGAGCTCGAGGGCAAGCCCACCGCGGTGCTGTACACCGACATTTCGGAGCACGCGAAAGCGAGCGCAGTCTACGAGCCGCTGGCGCGCGGCGAGACCTCGCGCCGCGTCGAGCTGCGCCGGCGCAAGGACGGGACCGCGTTCTGGGGCCGCGTCGAGGGCCGCGCGGTCGATCCGCTCGATCCGCACCGCGGCTCGGTGTGGATCGTGGAGGACGTCACCGAGCGCCGCCGCGCCGAGGAGGACCTCCGGCGGCTGGTGCGCGAGCAGCACGAGAGCGAAGAGCGCGTGCAGCGCGCGCTCGGCGAGCAGGAGCTGATCCTCGACAATGCGGCCGTAGGCATCGCCTTCGTGCGCGCGCGCGAGATCCAGCGCTGCAACCGCTTCCTCGAGGAGATGGTCGGCGCGGAGCCGGGCGAGCTCGTTGGAAAGAGCTCGGCGGTGCTGTTCGCAGCGCAGGCGGACTGGGAGGAAGCAGGCCGGCGCGCCTATCAGCACACCGCGCCGGGCGAGACCCACGACGCGGAGTGGCTCTTCAGGCGCCGCGACGGCTCGACCTTCCGCTGCCGCACCCGCGGCCGGCGCATCGATCTCGGCGAGTCCGAGCAGGAGTGGATCTGGAGCCTGGAGGACGTGACCGTCGAGCACGCGGCGCGCGAATGGCTGCAGTCCTCGCGCGACGCGCTGGAGCGCGCCGTGGCCGAGCGCACCGCCGAGCTGCGGGAAGCCAATGCGCGCGCGCGGCACCTCGCCGACCACGACGCGCTCACCGGGCTGCCGAACCGCAGGCTGCTGGAGGACCGTCTTACACAGGCGCTCGCGCTCTCGTACCGCAACCGCAAGCAGACCGCGGTGATGTTCGTCGACCTCGACCGCTTCAAGGCGGTCAACGACTTGCTCGGCCACGCGGCGGGCGACATCCTGCTGAAGGAGGTCGCCCAGCGCCTGGTCAGGCAGCTGCGCGTGGGCGACACCATCTGCCGCATCGGCGGCGACGAGTTCGTGGTGGTGCTCCCCGAGCTGAAGCGCGCCGCGGACGCCGCGCAGGTCGCCCGCAAGGTGCTCGAGCAGCTTTCGCAGCCGCTGATGGTCGAGGAGCGCGAGCTCATCGTCACGCCGTCGATCGGCATCGCGGTGTTCCCCGACGACGGGCGCGACGCCGAGACGCTGATCCGCAACTCCGACGCCGCGATGTACCACGCCAAGGAGCTGGGGCGCGCCAACTACCAGTTCTTCACCGCCGAGATGAACCAGGCGGCATCGCGCCGGCTCGCCCTGGAGGCCGACCTGCGGCGCGCGCTCGGAAGGGACGAGCTGCGCGTGTTCTATCAGCCGATCGTCGATGCCAGGACCGGCCTCGTCGCCGCCCACGAGGCGCTCGCGCGCTGGCAGCACCCCGAGCGCGGACTCGTCGAGCCCGGCGAGTTCATCCAGCTCGCCGAGGAGAGCGGCATGATCCTCAAGCTCGGCGAATGGGTGCTGCGCCAGGCGTGCCGCTGGGCCACCTTCATCGGCGTGGAGCGGGGGCTGCCGGTCTCGGTGAACCTGTCGCCGCGCCAGTTCAACGATCCCAAGCTCGTGCACACGGTCGCCGCCGCGCTGCGCGAAACCGGGCTGCCGGCGCGCCTCTTGCAGCTCGAGATCACCGAAACCACCGCCATGCAGCACACCGACGTCACCCTCGCCACCCTCAACCGCCTGAAGGCGCTCGGTGTGTCGATCGCCATAGACGATTTCGGCACCGGCTACTCGAGCCTCTCGTATCTGAAGCGCTTCCCGGTGGACCTCCTGAAGATCGACCGCTCGTTCACCACCGAGCTGCCCGCGGACGCCGACCAGTGCGCGATCGTGTCCGCCATCGTCGCGCTGGCGCACGCACTCGAGCTGCAGGTAATCGCCGAAGGCGTGGAAAACGCGGAGCAGCGCGAGTTTCTCGCGAGCTGCGGCTGCGACTTCATCCAGGGTCATCTCACCGGCGCGCCGCTCGATGCCGACGCCGCGGCGAAGGATTTCGTCTAGCTGGCCTAGCTAGGTAGAGCGGCTGCCCAGCAGCGCTTCCAGGCGGCGCACCTGGGCTTCGATCGAGCTCATGTTGGGGTTGACCTCGAGCGCGCGGCGGAACCAGTCGAGCGCCTGCCGCTGCTGCTCGAGCTCGAGGCTGACTAGGCCGGCGCCGGAGAGCGCGCCGAAGTGGCGCGGATTGCGCCGGATGACCTCGGCGCAGTCGGCGAGCGAGCGCTGGTACTCGCCCGAAAGGTAGAGCGCCGTGGCGCGCTTGTTCCAGCCTTCGGCGAACTCGGGCTTGCGCCGGATCACCTCCGAGAAGGTGGCGATGGCCTCGGCGTGGCGGCCGGACTGCATCTCGTCGACGCCGCGCTCGAGCAGGCGGTCGACCGCTTCGTCGCCGGAGCGGCTCCACAGCAGCCAGAGCGCCTGCTCGGCGAAGCTGCGCACCATCGGGTGCTCGTCGCGCAACCGCTCGTACAAGGGGGCCGCGTCCGCGGCGGCGCCGTTCTGCGCGATCCACACCACGCCCGCGGCGCGCGTCGGAGCGTCGGCGCTCGCGAGCGCAGCCAGCGCTTCCTGACGCGATGCTGGCGCCTGCGGGAGTGCCGGCGCGGCCAGCATTGTCAAAGCGACAAGGAGTAGGATTTGTATCCGGCGCATTTCGCTTCGCCGCAGTAGTAGATCCGGGCGCGGTAATCTGCTTCCGATTCGCCGCGTCGATTCCTACAACGGGGGAGTTTGCTCCAAACCATTACGACACACCAGGGACCTGACATGAAAGCTTCGATCCTTCTCTTCGCCGCGCTTCTCCTCGCACCGGCCGCCGCGCTGCCGGCCGACTCGCAGCCCGTCGTGCGCACCGACCCGGTGCTCGAGCAGGCGACCAAGACCATCGCCGCCAAGGACTGGCCGCAGGCGCAGGCGCTCCTCAAGGACGCCATCGCCCGCAACCCGAACAACGCCGACTATCACAACCTCTACGCCTACTCGGTCCGCAAGGGCGCCAATCCCGACATGAGCCTCGTGTTCCAGCACTACAACGAGGCGCTGCGCCTGGATCCGCGCCACCGCGGCGCGCACGAGTACATCGGCGAGGCCTATCTTGAGGTCGGCAACGTGGCGAAGGCCAAGGAGCACCTGAGCTCGCTCGACAAGATCTGCTTCTTCCCGTGCACGGAGTTCTCGGACCTGAAGAAGGCGATCTCCGAGTACGAGGCGAAGCCCAAGTAACGACCGAAGACAATAGAATCGGGGGATGCAGGTCCCCCGTTCGATTCGCCTTGCGCTGACCGGCGCGGCGCTTTGCGCCGCGCAGGCCGCCGGCGCGCAGCAGTGGCCGGTGAAGCCGGTGCGCATGCTCGTCACCTTTCCGCCGGGCGGGCCCTCCGAGATCGTGACCCGCATGCTGAACGAGCGCCTTCAGGGCGCGCTGAAGCAGCCCTTCGTGCTCGAAAACCGCGTCGGCGCGACCGGCAACGTCGGTGCCGACGCGGTCGCGAAGGCGCCCCCCGACGGCCATCTGTTCGGGATCACCACCGACACCGTTTTCACCGTGAACCCGCTGGTGTTCGGCAACATGCCGTTCGATCCGTGGAGCGATCTCGCGCCCGTCACGCTCCTCGGCAGCTTCTCGCAGATGCTGGTGTGCAATCCCTCGGTGCCGGCAAAGACGCTCGCCGAGCTGCTCCAGCTTGCACGGCGCGAGAAGCTCACGTACGCCTCCGGCGGGCCCGGTGCGCCGGGGCACCTCGCGGCCGAGCTGCTGCTCTCGAGCGCCGGTGTCACCATGCTGCACGTGCCGTACAAGGGGCCGGCGGCCGCGACGGCCGACGTCGTTGGCGGCCAGGTGCATTGCGGCTTCCTCGCCACGCCTACGGTGATGCCGCAGGTCAGGGCCGGCAAGCTCAGCGCGCTCGCGGTGTCGACGGCGAAGCGCTCGCCGCTCGCGCCGGACGTTCCGCCCGCGGCCGAGGCTGGGTCTCCCGGATTCGACGCGCCGTTTTACCTGGTGCTCTTCACCTCGGCCCGCGTGCCGCAGGCCATCGTGGCGCGCATGAGCGCCGAAACAGCAAAGGCACTCGAAAGCCCCGAGGTCAAGGACCGCGCCGCGGCGATGGACGTCGTCACGGTCGGCGGATCGCCCGAAGACGCGCGCAAGGTCCTGAAGCAAGCCGCCGCCAAGTGGGCCCCCGTCGTGCAGCGCATCGGCCTGAAGCTCGACTGACAGTCACCTTTCGCGTGCCAGTCGGCGGGCAACCGCGGTGATTGCCTGCGTCATCGCGCGCGCAGCCGGCGTGAGCGGGGTGTCGGCCCGCATATACAGGCCGATGAGCGGTGCTGGAATCGTCTCCTCGATTTCGATGGCCTGCAGGTAGCGCTGTCCCCACACTTCAGCGACCATCTGCAGGCTGAGCAGCCCCAGAACGTCGGTCTTGGCGACGAGCGACAGCGCGGTAGCGAAGGACTCGCAGTGGACGATCGGGCGCGGCAAAGGCAGTCCTGCGGAGGCGAAGAGCTTCTCAAGCATCGCGCCGGAGCCCGGAGGGTAAAACATCAGCCAAGAAGAGGCGGCGAGGTCGCGCAGCTGAGTGGCGCCACGCAAGGGATGCCCGCGCCTTGCAATCACGGCTAGCCGCGGCCTGAACAGCGGCTTGAACCGCAGCGCGGCGTCGAGGGTGGCGCTCGGGCTCTGGCTGATGCAGAAGTCGAGCGTCTCATCGCGCACCAGCAGGATGAGCGCGCCGCTGGCGCCTTCGACCACACGCACATCCGCAGCAGGTTGGCTGCGCCTGAAATGCTGCAACGCCTCCGGCACGATCAGCATGCCGGCAACCGGCGCGACACCGAAGCCGACCGTGCCCCGCTCCCCGCCACGAAGCTCCTGAAGGTCGTCGTCCGCCTTGCGCAGCTCGCTCTGGATCACGCGTGCCCGCGCTAGGAACGTCTTGCCGGCCAGGGTCAACGCGGCGCCGCGCGCGTTGCGCTGCAGGAGCTGCACGTGCAGCTCCTGCTCGAGCTGCCGGATGCTCTTGCTCATCGCGGGCTGCGACACGCCCACCTTGGCGGCGGCGGAGCGGAGGCTGCCGGCCTCGACGACCGCGACAAAATGGCGTATCTGGTTCAGGCGCATCTATAACTCCCGGTTATCGCAGTGCATGCGCGGTCATCTTACGCGCTGCCGGCGGCGATGGTTCACTGCGGCATGCGCTCACTCCCTCTCGTCTTGTGCTTCGCGGTCGCCTCTGCGGCCGCACAATCCCAATACCCGAGCAAGCCGGTGCGGCTGATTGCAGGCGCGCCTCCAGGAACTCCGGGCGACGTCGTGGCGCGGATCATCTCCGAGCCGCTCAGCGCTGCGCTCGGTCAGCCGGTTGTGATCGAGAACCGTCCTGGTGCCATCGGCACCATCGCCCTGGGCGCCGTGTCCAAGGCACCTGCCGACGGGCATACCCTGGGCGCCATCACGATGCCTCAGACGATCGCTCCGCACCTGCTGCCGAAGCTGCCCTATGAGATCGCCAGCGACCTCGCCCCCGTACGCCAGCTCGCCTGGGTCTCGAATGTCCTGGTGGTGAGGCCTTCGGCTCCATTCCGCTCGGTTGCCGAGCTGGTAGCGGCAGCCAAGGCGCGTCCGCAGTCGCTTACATTCGCTTCCGGCGGCAACGGGACGCCGGCGCACGTCGCGGGCGAGCTCTTCGGCCTCAATGCGGCGATCGAGATGCGCCACGTCCCGTTCAACGGTGCCGTGGCCGGGGTCGCTGCGGTCATGGGCGAGCAGGTCGACATGATGTTTGCCATCGCGCCGGCCGTGATCCCTCATCTCAAGGCGGGAAAGCTGCGCGCCTTGGCGACGCCGGCACCCTCGCGGCTTCCCGCACTGCCGGACCTGCCGACGCTCGCGGAGCTCGGCTACGCGGTGGATGTACGCGACTGGACCGGGATCGTCGCGCCGGCGCAGACGCCGAAGCCCGTAATCCGGCGCCTGGAAAGTGCGATCGCAACCGTTCTCGCGAAGGACGAGGTCAAGCAAAGGCTTGCCGCGGCCGGCTTCGAGCCTGCAGAATCGAGCGCCGATGCGTTCGGTAAACTGATTCGCACAGAGCTGCAAAAATGGGGCAAAGTCGTCAACCAGGCGAAAATCAAACCTGACTAGACCGAACTTCATCTTCATCGTCGCCGACGATCTCGGTTACGCCGACCTCGGCTGCTACGGCGGCCGAAGCTCGTGCTCTCCCAACCTGGATCGGATGGCCGCCGAAGGCCTGCGTTTTACCGACGGTTACTCCAATTCTCCGGTGTGCTCGCCGACGCGCTTTGCGCTCGCCACCGGCCGCTGGCAGTACCGGTTGCGCGGCGCCGCCGACGAGCCTATCGCCAGCCGCATCGGCCGCGGCCGCCCGGACCTCGGGCTGCCCGCCTCGCACCCGACCTTGGCATCGCTTCTACGCGACGCGGGCTACGCCACGGCGCTCGTCGGCAAGTGGCACCTCGGATTCCCGCCGCACTTCGGCCCGCTGAAGAGCGGCTACCAGGAATTCTTCGGGCCGATGAGCGGCGGGGTCGACTACTTCCGCCATTGCGACTCCGCCGGAAAGCATGACCTGTACGAGGGCGAGGACGAGGTTCATCGCAGCGGGTACATGACCGACCTCCTGTCGGAGCGCGCGGTGTCGTTCGTGGAGCGCCGGAAAGGCGGGCCGTTCCTGCTCTCGCTTCACTACACCGCGCCGCACTGGCCGTGGGAAACGCGCGACGACGCCGAGGAATCGGCCCGGATCTCGAACATCGCGCACCTCGACGGCGGCTCCGTGCAGACCTACCTCGCCATGATTCGCCAGATGGACGAGGGGATCGGGCGCGTGCTCGGCGCGCTCGACGAGACGGGACCCCGCGAGAATACTTTTGTAGTGTTTACAAGCGACAACGGCGGCGAGCGCTTCTCCGACAACTGGCCGCTGGTCGGCGGCAAGATGGACCTATTGGAGGGCGGCATCCGGGTGCCCTACATCGCGCGCTGGCCCGCGCGCCTGCCGAAGGGCAGGACGACTGCCCAGCTCGCAATCACGATGGACTGGACTGCCACTTTTCTAAGCGCCGCCGGCGTCGATCCTCACCCTGACTATCCGCTGGACGGCATCGACCTATTGAAAGAAGAAAAGCCACGCAATCTCTATTGGCGGATGAAGTTCCGGGAGCAGAAGGCGGTGCGCTCGGGGAGCTGGAAATACCTTGCGATCGAAGGCAACGAGTTCCTGTACGACCTTTCGCGCGACCCGCGCGAGCGCGCGAACATGAGGCGCCGCGAGCCCGCAAGGTTCGAGAAACTGAAGTCGGAGTACGCCGCCTGGGAAGAGGCGATCCCGCCCATCCCGGCGGATGCGAACGTCTCCCTGGTGTACGGTCCCGCCGAGATGGCCAAGCCGTCTTGAGGAAACTCCTGCTTTTCCTGGCGGCGATCCCCGCGGCGTTGTGCGCCCAGCCGTCGATGGAGCAGGCCGAGCGCATTTACCTCGATCAGAGTCCCGAGCGCGAGCAAAGACTCGTTGCCGCGGCAAAAAGGGAAGGCACGGTCTCCCTCTACACCTCGATGCAGATGCCCGATTCGCTGCCGCTTGCCCAGGCGTTCGAAAGAAAGCACGGAGTGAAGGTTTCGCTCTGGCGCGCGAGCGGGGAAAAGGTGGTCCAACGCGCCCTGACCGAGGCGCGCGGCGGCCGCTTCGACGTCGACGTGTTCGAAACGGACGGCGCACAGATGGAGATTCTGTATCGCGAGAAGCAGCTCGCGCCGTTTCACAGCCCCTCGCTCCAGGACATTCCGGCGGCGCTCGTCCCGTCGCACAGGCACTACGTCCCGACGCGTGTCACCCTGTATGTGCTCGCTTACAACACCGCGCGGCTTGCGCCGGGGGACGTGCCCAATTCGTACCAAGACCTGCTCCAGCCCAGGTGGCGCGGCCAGCTCGGGCTGGAGGCGGCCGACGTCGCCTGGTTCGCCGCCGTGACGAAGGCGATGGGCCGCGAAAAAGGCCTCGACTACTTTCAAAAGCTCGCGGCGTCAGGCCCGGCGATGCGCAGCGGCCACACGCTTCTCGCGGAGCTGGTGGCCTCCGGCGAGATCCTGATCGTGCCGGACGCTCACGTTCAGGGGGTGGAGCGCTTGAAGAAGCGCGGCGCGCCGATCGAATGGAAGCCGCTCCAGCCCGCTTTCGGACAGCCGAGCTCGGTCGGTCTCTCGCCGCGCGCGCCGCACCCGCACGCCGCGCTCCTCTTCGCCGACTTCATCCTCTCGAAGGAAGGCCAGGAAATCATCAAGGCGCGCAATCGCGTGCCCTCGAGCCGGGCGGCCGACAGCCCGCTCAACAAGTTCGACTACGCTTTGGTCGATCCGGTGATCGTGCTCGACGAATGGGCGCAATGGGAAAAGCGCTGGTCGGCGCTCTTCCTCAAGGGCCAGAAGCTGCGGCGGGAAACCGATTAGCGGCCGAGCTTGGCGAGCGTCTTGTCGCAATACGCAGACTCGATTCGCGTCCTAAGCAGGGCAAGCTTGCGGACTGCCTTCGCGCGCGCGGCGGCGTCCACCTCCTGCTGATTCACGAACCGCTCCAGGGTTGCGATGTCGTTGAGGGCTTGGACTTCGGGCGGAACGAAGCCCGCGTTCTTGAGGATGCGGTAAGCCGCGCGCAGCTCTTCCGGGATCAAGGCGTCGTCGTCGAGCTCGAGCGGCCGGCCCTCGCCGGGGAGATTGTCGAGCTCGCCGCGAGCGAGCGCTTCGGCGATCTTGCGTTCGGCGATCAGGTCGAACATGCCGCTAGTATCCCACCGCGGCGCCGTCGCTGCGCGGATCGGCGCCGCCGGCCAGCACGCCGCTCTCGCCGTCGATGGTGATGCCGTGGGCGTGGCCGGCGAGCTCGTTCCAGTCGCCCCAGCGGTCCAGCGGATGGCCGCGGCGAGCGAGCTCTTCGATGGTCGCCTCTGGATAGCGCGCCTCGATGTGCAGCGTGTCGCGTGCCTCGCCGAGCGCGAAACGCCCCGAGAGCCAGCGCGGCATCGCGAGCGCCTGCTGGATGTTTTGCCCGAAGTCGATCATGGCGACGTAGGTCTGCACGTGGATCTGCGGCTGGCCGTCCGCGCCCATGCAGCCGACGAGCGCCCAGAGCTTTTCGTTCTTGAATGCGAGCGAGGCGATCAACGTGTGCAAGGGAACCTTGCCGGGCTCGAGCCGGTTGGGGTGTCGAGGGTCGAGCGAGAAGTACGCGCTGCGGTTCTGCATGACCACGCCGGCCTCGGCCGCGGTGACGCCGGCGCCGAAGATGCCGTACAGGCTGAAGATCAGGGACGCCGCATTGCCCTTCGCGTCCACCGCCGCGACGTAGACCGTGTCGCCGGCGAGGCTGCCTTCGGACGGAATCTTGTCCCACGGCAACGCGCGCCCCGCGTCGATCAACGCGCGGCGGGAATCGGCGTAGGCCTTCGACACGAGCCGCTCGATGGGCACTGCTGCGAAGGCCCGATCGGCAAGCCAGCGGTCGCGATCGTGGTAGGCAATCTGCTTCGCCTGCACCAGGAGATGGACGTGGTCGGGACCGAGAAACTCCCGCTGCGCCAATTCGAGCGGCTCGAGCAGGTTGAGCATCTCGAGCACCGTGAATCCCTGGGTCGGTGCCGGCGTCTCGTAAAGGGTCACGCCGCGGTAGCCGCCGCGGATCGGCTCGCCCCAGTAAGCGCCTTGTGCGGCGAGATCGCTCTCGCGGAAGAATCCGCCGAGCGCGGCGAGCTGCCTAGCGACCTCGCCTTCATAGAATCCGGCGCGACCCTGCGCGCCGATCGCTTCCAGCGTTCGCGCGAGGCTGGGATTTCGCAGCCGTGCGCCCGGACGCGGCGCCTGGCCCTGGGGCAGGAACAGCGCCGCCGATGCGGCGTCCAGCTCGTTGGCGGTCTCGCCGATCCAGCGGGAAAGGCGTGCCGTGACCGGGAAGCCATCGCGCGCATGGTGGATGGCGTCGTGCAGGCAGCGCGCCAGCGGCAGTTTTCCGTGTCGGGCGTGCGCTTCGCAAAAGCTCGCCACGGCGCCGGGCGTCGTGAGCGTGGCGGGCACGAGCCCGCGGAAGGGAATCTCCTTCTGCCCGCGAAAGCGCTCGAGCGTAGCGGCCGCGGCCGCGCGGCCGCCGCCGTCGAGGTACGACACCTTGCGCGCGCCTGCGTCGTAGATCAGCCAGAAAGCATCGCCGCCGATGCTGCACATGTGGGGGTAGACGACCGCGAGCGTAGCCGCGGCGGCGATGGCAGCGTCGACCGCCGAGCCGCCGGCGCGCAGCGCATCCGCGCCCGCGGCCGAGGCGAGCGCATGAGGCGAGGCCACCATGCCGCGCGTGGCCAGGGTGGGCGTGAAGATCACGGATTACCGCTTGCGCTTCTTTGCCAGATTCTTTCGGGCGAGCGCCGCGCCCGCGGCGAGGGCCTTGAGCTTCGCCACCGCGATCTCGCGGTCCATCGGCGCCATGCCGCAGTTCGTGCAGGCATAGAAGTGCTTCGCCGGAACGTATTTCAGCGCGGCGCGGATCGTGCCTGCGACCTCTTCGGGGGTCTCGACCCGATCGTTGGCAACGTCGATCACGCCGACCAACACATCCTTGCCTTTCAATAGCTTCAATAATTCCAGGGGGACGTGCGAGTGTATGCACTCGAGCGACACCTGGTCGATCCTGCTCTTCGCGAGCGCGGGGAAGATCTCCTCGTACTGGCGCCATTCGTCGCCCAGGGTATTCTTCCAGTCGACGTTGGCCTGGATGCCGTAGCCATAGCAGATGTGGACCGCGGTGGTGCATTTCAGGCCCTGGATCGCGCGGTGCAGGGCATCGATGCCCCAGCGCTTCACGTCGTCCATGTAGACGTTGAAGGCGGGCTCGTCGAACTGGATCACGTCGACGCCGTCCTTCTCCAGCGCGCGCGCTTCCTGGTTGAGCAGCGCGGCGAAAGCCATCGCGAGCTTGACCTTGTCGCCGTAGTGCTCGTCGGCAATCGTGTCGACGATCGTCATCGGCCCCGGCAGGGTGATCTTGCGCGGCTTGTTGGTGTGATTCTTCAGCAACAGCGCCTCGGTCCGGTGCACGCGGCCCTTCAGGCGCAGCTCGGCGGTGACCACCGGCACCATCGCGTCGTAGCGGTTGTTGCGGATGCCCATCTTCACCTTGCGGCCGAAATCGATGCCGTCGACGAACTCGAGAAAGCCGTGGACGAAATGCTGGCGCGACTGCTCGCCGTCGGTGACGATGTCGATGCCCGCGTCCTCCTGCTCCTTGAGCCAGAGCAGGGTGGCGTCGCGCTTCGCGCGCTCGAGCTCGGCGCCCGCGCCGCGCCACGTCGGCCAGAGCTTCTTCGGTTCGGCGAGCCACTCGGGCTTGGGCAGGCTGCCGGCAATGGTAGTTTTTAGCATGGGTGTCGGGTGCTCCTGTCGGGAATTTTGGACAGCGACTAAATCGCGATACGCAAATATAATGCGCGGCTACAAGGCGTGCTTCAGCACGGCTTCGATGGGGAGGCTTCTCGTGGCGTTGGGTGTGATCGTGGGGACGTTCTTTTCGTTCGTGCTGGGCATCTTCAACCCGTATGTGAGCAACAAGGCCGGCCCGGACTGGATGTGGACCGGCGGCCGCGACGACGTCATCCGCAACCTCTATTTCAAGCCGAACGGCAGCTTCCGCCGCTACGGCCGCGCGGCGCTTCTCGCGACGCTCTCGCTCGGCCCCGTCGCGCTCTACTGGCTGCTCACGCACGCCTAGACCGGAACAATTCCACAGTGGCCGTCTTCACGGCGGCTTTTTCTTTTGTGGAGTAGAGTGCCGCCCACGGTCCTCACGGACACTATTAGAAAAGAAGGGAGTCATCATGGTCCGAGTCATCGTGGCGGTGATGGTGTTGGGTCTGGCGGGTGCGGCCTCGGCGCAGTCGACGAGAAAGCCCTGCGACGAGCTGAAGGCCGAGATCGACGCCAAGATCAAGAAGAACGGCGTGGACAAGTTCACCCTCGACGTGGTCGACACCGAGGCGCAGGCCGAAGGCAAGGTGGTCGGCACCTGCGACGGCGGCACGAAGAAGATCGTCTACAAGCGCGGGTAAGGCTGTAGCAGCACCCCAATTGCAGCACCCCAATTCGGGGTCCGGATCGCGATTATTCGATCCTGACCCCGATTTCATTTGCGGTTCCCGGGTAACCTAGCGGCCGTGAAGAAGCGGCTGATCGTGGGGATCACGGGGGCCACCGGCGCCATCTACGGCGTCGAGCTGCTGCGCACGCTGAAGACGCTGGACGACTGGGAGAGCCACGTCGTGCTTTCGGACGCCGGCGCGCTCAATCTCTGGCACGAGCTCAAGATGCGCCGCAAGGACCTCGAGAAGCTCGCCGCCGAGGCCTACAACCCCAAGGACATCGCCGCCACCATCGCTAGCGGGTCGTTCCTTACCGAGGGCATGGTCATCGCCCCCTGCTCGATGAAAACGCTCGCCGCCGTGGCGCACGCGCACGCCGACGACCTGATATCACGCGCCGCGGACGTGGTGCTGAAGGAGCGCCGCCGGCTGGTGCTGGTGCCCCGCGAGACGCCGCTCAACCTCGCGCACCTGCGCAACATGACCGCCGTGACCGAGATGGGCGCGATCGTGATGCCGCCGGTGCCCGCGTTCTACGCCCTGCCGAAATCGATCGAGGACCTGGTCGCGCACACGGTGGGCAGGATCCTCGACCTTTTCGGCGAGCACTCCGCCAGGCTCAGCCGCTGGCAAGGGATGAAAGGAAGTCCCCAAGAGCGCGATTGAACGCCTCGGGCTGCTCGATGTTGGAAAGGTGGGCGGCCTGCGGGATCAGGGTGAGCTTCGCGCCGGGGAGGTTCTGCTGGATCTCGCGCGCCATCGCCGGCGGCGTGCCCGGGTCGTTCTCGCCGCAGATGACGAGCGCCGGCGTCTTGATCTCCTTCAGCCTCGCGGTGACGTTGATCTTCGGAATCGCCGCGCAGCAGCCGGCGTAGCCCGCCACCGGAGTGTTCCCGATGAGATCGGCGACCTGCTTCACCTTTTCGGGATGACTTTTGCGAAAGGGCTCCGTGAACCAGCGCTCGAGCGTCGGCTGGACGAGCGGCGCCATGCCCTTCGATTCGGCGGTGCGGATGCGCTCTTCCCACATCGGCGCGGCTTCCGCCGGGTAGCGGCTGGTGGTGTCGGCGAGCGTCATGCTGCGGAAGATGCCGGGATACTTGAGCGCCGCGGTCTGCCCGATCATCCCGCCCATCGACAGGCCAACATAATGCGGTTTTTCTATTTTCAAATGCCTAAGAAGCGCTTGCAGATCATCGGCGAGCGCTTCAAGCGTATACGGGCCTTTCGGCGCCGCGCTCTGGCCGTGGCCGCGCGTGTCGTAGGCGAGCACGCAGTGCTTCGCCTTGTGCCGCTCGATCTCGCCGTCCCACATGCGTACGCTGCACGCGAGCGAGTGGCTGAAGACCAGCCAGGTGGGCGCGTTCCTGTTGCCATGGATTTCGTAGTAGGTCTCGATGCCGTTGACGGTCGCTTTCATGCGGTCTCCACGATTAAGGGAATCACCATCTCGTCGGCGGTCGGGCCGCCGTGGTTGCCGATATGCAGGTGGCGGGCCTCGCCCGCGATCCAGTCCTTCACGGTGTAGGGCCCGTTCATGACCAGGGCGACGTCGCCGACGCGCTCGGCGAAGCGCGGATGCGCCTCGCCCGGTCCGAACCAGCCTTCGCGCACGAGCTGCGCGCTCGGCTTCACCTCCGCCCGCTCGCCCAGCCAGTCGCGCGCCTTTTGCGCGAACGCATCGCTGTCGTGCACGTGGCAGTAGGCCACGCGGCGCTCGCCGCACAGCGGAAAGCGCAGCATCGCGGCGAGCGACGCGGGAAGCTCGAGCGCCGCTTCGAGCGGCACGTCGATGAAGCCGTGGTCCGCGGTCGCGACCACCGTGGTCTCGGTGCCCGAAAGCCTCTGCAGCAGGTCTCCGAACGCGGCGTCGATGCGCTCGAACTCGCGCGCGGCTTCGGCGCTGCGCGAGCCGTAGCGGTGCGAGGTGGCGTCGTACGCGGGCCAGTAGGCGTAGACGAACTTGCGCTCCGGGCCCGATTTCACCGCGGCCTCGACCTCGGCCACGAAGCGCTCCAGGCTGTCGTACGCGCGGCGCTCGGCGGCCGCGCAGTGGTACAGGTTGTACTCGGAGGCGATGATCTCGGCGGAGGAAACGATGATCGCGCGCGCCTGCATGCTCTCGAAGATCGGTCTCGCCGTGAACGCGCGCTCGGGGGTGAAGCCTTTCTCGCGTAGGGGCAGCATGTCGCCGCGCGTGCGAAAGGGCAGCGGCGCGGCCACGTAGCCGGCCTCGCCGAAATAGGTGTACCAGCCCGTGATGCCGTGCTCGACCGGGGTGCAGCCGGTGTACGAGGTGGTAATCGCGGACGCGGTGGTGGATGGAAACACCGACGTGAGCGCCCCTCGCCGCCGGCGCGCCAGCTCGCCGCCCTTGCCCTGCCGCATCAGGTAGTTGTCGCCCAGCCCGTCGAGGATGACGAGCACGACATTGCGCGCGCGCTCTAGTTCCCGGGGCTCGAGCAGCGCGGCCGCCGGGTGCCGCGGCGGCCCGCCGCACGCCTCGACCAGCGACGCGACGAGATTGACCAGGCTGCCGCCCCCGTACGCGGGCAGGACGCGGGCTTCCATGACGGCGAAATTTTAAAGGTAGAATGCGGCCATCCCCTCCCGAGGTTCTCGCCATGCGGCTCGAAGTCCACGTCCACGCGGACATCCCGATTCTCGAAGGCGTCTCCAAGCGCCAGCTCGAGCAGGCCTTCGCGCCGCTGCTCGAATACCTGGACGCGGACGGCCTCTCCGACGTGAAGAGCCTGGAGCCCGACGAGCCCGGCATCCGCTACGACGAAAAGGACCTGCTGCTGTACCTCTGCTGGACCGGCGAGATCGGCCGCAGCTTCCACGGCGCGCTCGAGGCGACGCTCGAGAACCTCGGCCCCTACTGCTACGAGGCGGTCGAGGTCGACGTCACCACCTATCTCGAGAACGGCGAGCAGGAGTCGAAGCTGCTCTTCGTCGGCCCGACCGCGCAGGCGATCCACGAGGCGCAGCGCCGCTGCATGGTCGAGGATGTCGCCGCGATCCTGGGGCGCCAGTTCGACAAGACGGCGATCGCCCAGGTCACCGCGCTGGTGAACGAGCTGTTCGACCGCGACTGGAAGGACAAGGCTTCGCAGGAGAAGAAGCCCGAGCGCGCGTTCGAGACTTATACGCGCCCGTCGCGGAAGAATTTGCATTGAGTGGCGGGGCCAAAGTACCCCCGATTTGAAACGCTGGCCCTGCACGCGGGCCAGTCGCCCGACCCGGCGACCGGCAGCCGCGCGGTGCCGATCTACCAGACCACCTCGTACGTCTTCCGCGACACCGAGCACGCCGCGTCGCTCTTCAACATGGAGCGCGCGGGCCACGTCTACTCGCGCATCTCGAACCCTACAGTCGCCGTACTGGAAGAGCGGATAGCGGCGCTCGAGGGCGGCGTTGGCGCGATTGCCACTGCCTCCGGCCAGGCGGCGCTGCACCTGGCGGTCGCGACGCTCATGGGCGCGGGCGACCACGTAGTCGCCTCGGGCTCGCTCTACGGCGGCTCGCACAACCTGCTCGGCTACACGCTGAAGCGCTTCGGCATCGAGACGACCTTCGTCAATCCGAGAGAGCTCGATGCGTGGAAGAAGGCGATCCGGCCCAATACCCGCCTGCTGTTCGGGGAAACGCTCGGCAATCCCGGGCTCGACGTGCTCGACATCCCTTCGGTCGCGGCGATAGCGCACGCGGCCAAGCTGCCGCTGCTCGTCGACGCGACTTTCACTACGCCCTATCTCATGAACCATTTCGGGCTCGGCGCCGATCTGCTCTACCACTCGGCGACCAAGTTCCTCGGCGGCCACGGCGTGGCGATCGGCGGCGTGCTGGTGGACTCGGGCCGCTTCGACTGGGAGGCCTCCGGCAAGTTCGCCACGCTCACCGCGCCCTACGAGGGCTTCCACGGCATGGATTTCGAGGAGGAGTCGGGCACGCGTGCTTTCCTGCTGCGCGCGCGGCGTGAGGGCTTGCGCGACTTCGGCGCCTGCATGGCGCCGATGACCGCGTTCCAGATCCTCCAGGGCGTCGAGACGCTGCACGTGCGCATGCCGCGGCACGTCGAGAATACCCGGGCCGTTGTCGGTTTTCTCTCCAACCATCCTCAAGTAAGTAAAGTGATCTACCCGGAGCTCGAGTCTCACCCGGACCACGCGCTGGTCAAACGCCTGCTGCCGAAAGGCGCCGGCGCGGTGTTCTCGTTCGAGATCAAGGGCGGCCGGCCCGCCGGGCGCAAGTTCATCGAGTCGCTGCGCGTGTTCTCCCACCTCGCCAATGTCGGCGACGCCAAGTCGCTGGTGATTCACCCGGCAACCACGACCCACTACCGCATGAGCGACGCGGATCTCGCAAAGTCCGGCATCACCGCCGGCACGGTGCGCCTGTCGATCGGGCTCGAGGCGAGCGCCGACCTGATCGAGGACCTGGACCGCGCCCTCCAGGCAGCAAGTCGGGCGGCGGCGAAGGCCTGATGGAGCTCGTCGTCGACCGCAGACGGGCTTTCGCCTACACGGCCTCGCACGCGTTCGATCCGAAGAAACCGACGCTCGTGTTCGTGCACGGCGCCGGGCTCGACCACTCGCTGTTCGGCCTGCAGAGCCGCTATTTCGGCTATCACGGCCGCAACGTGCTGGCGCTCGACCTCCCCGGCCACGGCCGCTCCGAAGGGCCGCCGCTTCCCACCGTCGCCGCGATCGCCGACTGGGTGTTCGGCGTGCTCGACGCGCAGGGCATCGGCACGGCGGGCATCGTCGGCCATTCCATGGGTGCGCTCGTCGCCCTCGAGGCGGCGAGCCGCCGGCCCGAGCGGGTCGAGCGGATCGCCTGCATCGGCGTCGCCTACCCGATGAAGGTTTCGGAGGCGTTCCTGGAAGCGGCGCGCAGGAACGACCAGGCGGCGTTCGACATGGAGACGATCTGGGGCCACGCGCCGCAGGTCCCGTTGGGCGGCAACCCGAACCCCGGGATGTGGATGTACGGCGACGCGCTGGCGCGGCTCGCGCGCCTCGCCCCGGGCGTGCTCTACAACGACCTCAAGGCGTGCGACGACTACGCCTCGGACTTCGCCGGCGTGAAGTGCCCGGTGCTGCTCTTGCTTGGAAAGCGGGACGTGATGACGCCGCCGCGCGCAGCTGCTCTGCTGCAAAAATTACCCACTGCGAAGACCGTGCTGGTCGAGCTTTCGGGCCATTCGCTGATGGCCGAGGCGCCCGACGCCACCCTCGATGCGCTGGTGGCGTTCTTCAGCGAAATTCCGACAGGTCGACCCGGCCGCTGAGGCCGCTCGTCGCGAAGTCCAGAAAGCTGGAGGCGCGCGCGGCGGGCCAGCCGCCGTACGCGCAGTTGAGCCTGAACTTCTCTTCGAGGTCCGCGCGCGACAGCGGCTCGTGCGCGCCGCCGCGGAAGTGCGCCTGGCGCTCCTCGAGCACGGCGCCATCCTTCATCCGCACGCGCACGTGGCCGGTGAATTCGTCCGGGTAGGGGTTGTCGGGGTCGATTTCGTAGCGCACCTTCGAGGCGACCGCAAGCAGCCGCGGGTCGCGCACGCGCTCCTCGGTGAAGGCCTCGAGCCCGGCATGGCCCAGCACGAAGCCGGCGGCGATGCAGTAGGGCTGGCTGAACTTGGCGCCGTAGGCGTTCGGCGGCTGGCGCTTGGCCGCGAGCGGTTCCCACAGGCGGTGCACCGTGCCTTCCCCGACCTCGCAGACGATTTCCGCTATCTGGTTCAAGTCGATTTTTGGGGCCAGTCGGCGAGCGCAGTCGACGTACGGATGAGTCATCGTGCCGCAGGCGTAGACCTTGAAGGCGAGCGACTCGGCGATCCAGCGGCTGCCGAAGCCTTCGGTGAGCTTCGCCCACTCGCCCTGCGTGGTGTGCGCGAAGGCGTGGAAGAAGCCGTGTGTTCCCTCGAACACTGAGCGCGGACCGACGAAGCCCGAGCGCGCGAGGTCGGCGGCGCGGATGCCCGACTGCGCTGCCCAGCCCGGGTGCAGCCGCTTGGTCCAGGCGCCTTCGGCCAGGTATTCGATGATTCCCGAGGCCATCGAGCCTGCGATGCCGAGCGCGTTCACGAACTCGCCTTTCGAAAGCCCGAGCAGCGTTGAAACGGCTGCGGCGGCACCCATTGCGCCGAGCACCGCCGTGGGATGGAAGCCTGCCTTGTGGATGAGCTTGGGCGCTACGAGGCTCGCCCGGCACATCACTTCTACTCCAATGGCAATGGAACGGGCTGCATCTGAACCCGAAATCTTTTCCCGCTCGGCGACCGCAAGGACCGCGGGGACGATCACGGCGCCGGAGTGCACCGGTCCGCCTTCGAACGTGTCGTCGAAGTCCTCGCCGTGCGCGGCGGTGCCGTTGACGAACGCCGCGCCCGCCGCGTCCAGCGTGCGGGCGTGCCCGATGGCGGTGCAGCGCCCGTCCGCCTCCCAGGCCGCGAGCGCCGCCTGCACGTAGTCGGCCTTGCGAGCGGCGACGCAGAGCCCCGCAACGTCGACGAGAAGCCTTTCCGCCACTGCGGCCATTGCCGGCGAAAGCTTGGCCCGCTGCGCTCCCGCGGCGAGCGATTCGGATATCGATTCGGATATCGATTCGGTCATGGTTCATCTTGCTATGACCAGCGGGTTCGCGCAACGAACCAGATCGTCAGCAGCCCGGATACCGCCATCGCGGCCGCGATCACGATGAAGATGCCGCCGAGCGAGGCTGCCGCTGCGCCGCCGGCGATGACGATCACGAGGCGCGCCGTGCCGGCGAGGACCGGCCACAGGACCCTGCCGGCGCCCTGGGAGGCGAAATAGAGCGCGATGTTCGCGGCCAGCATCGGATAGAACGGCGCCACCGCGCGCAGATAGTGCGAGCCGCTCTCGAGCACACCGCGATCGGAGCTGAAGAGCCCCACCCAGGCGAGCGGAGCAAGGCTCGCTACGAGCCCGATCGCGAGGCTGATCGAGGCGGCGAACGCCGTCCCGATCCAGGCGATGCGCTTGGCGCGCCCGGGGCGCTTCGCTCCTATGTTGACGCCTACCAGCACCACCATCGCCTGGCCGACTGCGAAGACGAGCGGAATCTGCAGCAGCTCCAGGCGCAAGCCCACGCCGTAGCCCGCGAGGGCCGCGGCGCCGTAGCCGCCGACCAAGCCGGTGAGGATCACGGCGGTAAGCACGGTCTGGAACGAGGACAGCACCGAAATGCCGCCCACGCGCAGGATCTCGCGGAAAAGGCGCCTGTCCAGGCCCAGGTCGCCGCGCGACGGTCGCAGCGCGCTCGAACGCCTGAAGACCACGACCGCCATCGCCGCGGCCGCGATGCCGAAGCTCGCGATGTAGGCGAAGCCGGCGCCGGCGATGCCGATGCGGCTGACGAGGAATCCGCAGAGCGGCACCTGCACCACCGCGGCGGCGATCAGGGTGACAGCGGGCACCAGCATGTTGCCCGTGCCGCGCAGCACGCTCGAGAGCGTGTTCGCCATCCACACCGTGATGGCGCCGGCGAACACCACGGTGCTGTAGCGCGTTGCGTTCGCGAGCGTCTCGTCCCTGCCGCCGAGCAGGGCGTAGATCGCGGGACCGAGAGCGAGGACAAGGACGCTGAACGCCCCGCCCATGAGGGCGGCGATGACGAGCGCATGGACGACGAGGCGCCGTGCGGTCGGCAGGTTGCCAGACCCGAGCGCGCGCGCGATAGCGGAAGAGACCCCGCCTCCCATTGCGCCCGCGGAGGTCATCTGCAGCAGCATGATCAACGGGAACACCAGCGCGAGGCCGGCGAGGGGCGCCGTGCCGAGGCGGCCGACGAAATAGGTGTCGCCGATCGATACCAGCGACTGGAACGCGACCAGCAGCACGCCCGGCGCCGACAGCCGCGCGAGCGTCGGCACGATGGGCGCGGCGAGCAGCCGCTCGGTGCGCGGATTCAAGAAAGAGAAGAAAAAGGGGTCAGAGGAATTTTCCTGCAACACATTGCAGCGCATGCGCGCTTGCCGGAAGTGTTACAGGAAAATTCCTCCGACCCCTTTTTCGTGCTTACCGCGCTCCGGGCAACGCCCTGGGGATGACGAGCGCAGCAGTCCAGCCGAGAGCGACACCGATGCCATCGGCCAGCATGTCGAGGAGCTCGAAGCTGCGATAGCCGGTCCAGCCCTGGATGAATTCCAGCGCCACGCCCATCGCGGCGAAGCCGGCCGCATAGGCGAGCTGCGTGCTTCGCCGGCCGTAGAGCTGCGAAAACCAGAACATCACGCCGCCGTACGCGATGAAGTGACCCACCTTGTCGCTCTGCTCGAAGTCGACCTTCGGCGGCGAAGGCGTGAGCGAGAGCCATATGATGGCCGCGACCAGCCCCCAGCCGACAGCCAGCCAGACCGGCCGCAGGTTTTTCAAAAATAACCTTTAGAAAAGCGTCATTTGACCATCGATAGGCGGCGGCCTGAAGCGCGAGCAATCGAGCTCGGCTCGCGCCCGCGGTGCTTCTCGCGAGTTGAGACCGTACTTGCGGCACGCTATGTCGAAGCGCTTGGCGATCAGCTCGGCGTAGTTGCCCGTGCCGCTCATGCGCGTCCCGAAGCGCGGGTCGTTGTCCTTGCCGCCGCGCAGGTCTCGAATGACGCTCATCACGTGCTCCGCGCGCTGGGGATAGTGCTCCGCCAGCCATTCCTTGAAGAGCTCGCGCAGCTCGTTCGGCAACCGCATGATGACGTAGGCCGCTTCGCCCGCGCCCGCTGCGGCCGCGGCCTCGAGGACGTGCTCGAGGGTCTTGTCGTTCAGCGCAGGGATGAGCGCTGCTACCATCACCCCGCAGGGAACACGGTGTTCATTTAGCTTTTTCAGGATATCAAGCCGTCTTTGTGGCGCCGCCGCGCGCGGTTCGAGCTTCCGGGCGAGCTCACGGTCGAGCGTGCCGATGGAGACGAATACCTTCACCAGGTTCTTTGCCGCCATCGGTCCGAGCAGATCGAGGTCCCGTTCCACCAGCGCGGACTTGGTGACGATGGTGACCGGATGCTCGCACGCGGCCAGGACCTCGAGAATCTGGCGCGTGATCTTGAATTTGCGCTCGATGGGCTGGTAGCAGTCCGTGTTGGCACCGAGCGCGATCGGCTGCGGCCTGTAGCCCGGACGGGCGAGCGCCTCGCGCAGCAGCTCGGCGGCGTTGGTCTTGGCGAAGAGCCTGGTCTCGAAGTCGAGGCCGGGCGAGAGCTCGAGATAGGCGTGGCTGGGCCGCGCGTAGCAGTAGATGCAGCCGTGCTCGCAGCCCCGGTACGGATTGATCGAGCGGTCGAACCCGACGTCCGGCGAGTCGTTGTGCGAAACGATGGTGCGGGCGCGCTCGATGGTGACCTCGGTCTTCAACTCGCTCGCCGGGGGCTCGTCCGCAGTCCAGCCGTCGTCGAACGGCTCGCGCGCCGCGGTTTCGAAACGGCCCTGCATGAAGGAGCGCGCGCCCCGCATGTGGAGCCGCGGTTTCGTAGAATCAGGGGGCATGGCGGATACTGTATATCCAGACAGTAATGAACGCAATGAGCGCACGACCAGGCGCAATATCGGCCTGCTCGCCGCGTGTCAGGCGCTGCTGTTCACGAACAACTCCACCCTCATTGCAATCAACGGCCTGGCCGGCCTGTCGCTCGCGCCCTACGCGGCGCTCGCCACGCTGCCGGTCACCTGCTGGGTGCTGGGCGGAGCCCTCGCCACCATGGCGGCGTCGTTCTACATGAAGCGCGCCGGCCGCCAGGCGGGCCTGACGCGGGGCACCTTCTTCGGCATCGTGGGCGCGCTGATCTGCGCAGCGGCGATTCTCCTGCACAGCTTCTGGCTCCTGTGCCTGGGTACGCTGGTATGGGGCGTCTACAACGCATTCGGCCAGTACTACCGCTTTGTCGCGGCGGACATCGCGACGCCGGACCTGCGGGCCAACGCGATCTCGATCGTCCTGGCGGGCGGCCTGGTCGGGGGCATCGTCGGCCCCGCGACGAGCCGCTATACGATCGATCTCGTCCAGCCGAAGTTCATGGGCGCCTACGTCGCGCTCATCGGCTTCGCGCTCTTCACGATGCTGCTGCTGCGCTTCATTCGCATCCCGACGCCGAGCGCGGCCGAAAGAGCGGCGTCGGGCCGGCCGCTCGCCGTGATCGCCGCACAGCCCAAGTTCATCATCGCGGTGTTCTCCGGGGCGGTGAGCTACGGGGTCATGAACTTCCTGATGACCTCGACCCCGATCGCCATGCAGGCCTGCGGCCACCCGTTCGGCGACGCGGCCTTCGTGATCTCATCGCACATCGTCGGCATGTTCGCGCCCTCGTTCTTCACCGGCAGGCTGATCCGGCGCTTCGGCGTGCTGCCGGTCATGCTGACCGGGGCGGCGCTCAACCTCGTGTGCATCGGCGTGGCGCTCGCCGGCATTGCGGTAGCCAATTTCTGGTGGTCGCTCGTGCTGCTGGGTGTAGGCTGGAACTTCCTTTATATCGGAGGCACCACGCTCCTCACCGACACCTATCGACCCGAGGAACGCGCCAAAGCGCAGGGCGCCAACGACCAGGCCATCTTCATCGTGATGGTGATCTCTTCCTTCACCTCGGGCATGACAGTGACCACCGCCGGGTGGGAGCGCGTCAACCTCATGGCGCTGCCGCTCATCGGCCTGGTCGCGGCAGCGCTCGCCTGGTTCGCCCTCCACCAGCGGGCACAGCGGGCGCCAGCATGAGCCAAAAACCACCCGCCGTCATCGGTCAGCGCGCCGAGGAGGTCGACACCCCGGCGCTCGTCCTCGACCTCGATGCCTTTGAACGCAACCTCGACACGCTCGCCCGGGCAGTGGCGGGAAAGGTCCGGGTGAGGGCGCACGCCAAGACGCACAAGTCACCCGACATCGCAAGGCGCCAGATCGCGGCGGGCGCGGTCGGCGTGTGCTGCCAGAAGGTCTCGGAGGCGGAAGCGCTGGTGGAGGGCGGGGTGCAGGACGTCCTCGTCAGCAACGAGATCGTTGGGCCGGCGAAGATCGCGCGCCTCGCCGAGCTTTCGCGGCGCGCACGTCTCGGTGTGTGTGTCGACAACCTCGACAATCTGCGGCAGATCGCCGCCAGCGGCGCGCGCCTCGACGTCTATATCGAGCTCGAGGTCGGCATGGGCCGCTGCGGCATCGCGCCCGGCGAGCCGGCGCTCGCGCTCGCGCGCGAGATCGCGAAAGCGCCCGGCCTGCGCTTCGGCGGCCTGCAGGCCTACCACGGCCGCGCGCAGCACGTGCGCTCGATGAGCGAGCGCCGCGCCCACATCGCGCGCGCCGCCGAAGCGGTGAACGCGACCAGGGCGCTTTTCAGCCGCCACGGCATCGAGACCCCGATCGTCACCGGCGCCGGCAGCGGCAGCTTCATGTTCGAGGTGGAGTCGGGCGCCTGGGACGAGATCCAGCCCGGCTCGTACATCTTCATGGACGGCGACTACGCGCGCAACGAATGGGCCGCGCCGCTGCCGCGCTTCGATCACGCGCTCTTCGTGCTGGCCACCGTGATGAGCCGGCCTTCGCCCCATGCCGCGGTCGTCGACGCGGGCCTGAAGGCTTCGAGCGTCGACTCCGGCATGCCTACGGTGTGGGGAAAGGAAGTGCTCAAGTTCACCAAGGCCTCGGACGAGCACGGCTTCATCGAAGGACCCGACCCGCCGGCGCTCGGCGAGAAGCTCTTCCTCGTCCCAGGGCACTGCGATCCGACCGTGAACCTTTACGACTGGTACGTCTGCGTTCGCAAAAATGTCGTAGAGGATTTGTGGCCGATAACTGCCAGAGGGGCTTTGACCTAGCAGGAAAAGTTGTCTCCGCAAGGGCCGGAGAATGGCGAGCAAACCACATGTCCTAGCAGCGTTTACGCACCACATCATTCCATACCTGGAACGGACGCTCGGAAGCTACGTCGATGTGGTGTCGGCCCATACGGTCGAAGACGCTCTAAGGACGCTGGAGGACGATCGCGCGATAGCTCTCGTCCTGTGCGGCGTCTTTTTCAACGGGTCGCGCATGTTCGAACTGATGCGCGCCGTCAGGAACAAGAATCCGCGTTTGCCCTTTATCGCTTGTCGCGTGCTGCCGCTTGAGTTGGCGCAAGTCTCCATCGACGCACTAACTATTGCGCTGGAGAGTCTTGGCGCCCGTTATGTCGACGTGCCTCGACTCGAGGAGCAGTACGGCGAGGAGCAGGCGCAGGCGGAGTTTCGCTCGGTCGTTCTGTCCAAAATTCCTCGAGCGGCCGGCAAGAGGTGAAACTGATGCCGCTCGATCAGCTTCTCATTCCGGTCCAACCGGTTTGCCGTAGCCGTTCTACCACAGTCGGGCACGCTGCTCCGGGCTTTTTTATTTCTGCTCGGCCAACGAACTGGAACAGCTCGTCGAATTGCATCCGTCGAAGACATTTTGAGCAAGGACGGCGAACGGCTGTCGCTATGATGATCCGCTTCCTCGACACGACGCGAACAGGCAAGAAGAAAGTAAATGGCTCAGCCAATGATTGCTCTAGCCATTGTGGCCAAACTTGCCTACCAAGCCGTGACCGGCAGCGAGCAGGCCGATGAAGAGATCCTGAACAATGTGGCTGCTGCTATCGCAGGCTGGGTGGATGTTTTTGATTGCCGGCCCGTTCAGTCTGGAGGCGAGCCCATCTTGTTGGCATCGCATGAAGTTCGCTCCGGGAGCTTCGGCGGCGGCGGTATGACGCTCGACTTCAACGACGGCCGGCCAAGCAAGTCGAACCTTTGCATAGGGGTGAACGACGTAAGCCGGGTCATCGTCGAAATCGGTCACCGATTCAAGCCGCCGTTATGAAGAGCGCCGCAAGCGGAAGTACCCGGCCTGCGCCATGCGGCGGGCGCCTTTTCTTCCTGCCTGAGGGGCGACGAGCCGCTGGTGAAACGAGGGCTCAATCAGCATTCGCGGCTGGACCCTCGAGCAGCTCAGATCGCTGATACGGCTTGCAAAATAAGCGCGGTCACTCCTCGCGCTTGTGCCCGCCGCCGCCATAGATCGGCCGGTATTCGGGATTCACGGGAATCACGCCGGCGAGGCAGTTCGAAGGCTGCGCGCAGCGGCCCGCGCGCGTGCAAATGAGAAAGTTGCACTGCTCCGGCGCTCCCGCCTGGAGCTCGGGCTTGCGATCGTTCGAATCCGGCGACGTGGCCATTCAAAGCCTTGACGAAACTTTTCGCATTGTCCAACGATCCGCGCGGATTGGGTTCTTGAAATGAACCCGCGCCTGTGTTTTCCTCTTACCTACCATGCGAACCCGGCGCGTCGATCAAGGCGAAGAGCTCGTCACCCTATGGCACGTCGGCGGCGCGAGCCCCTGCAACGGGCCTGCGCTCAAGGTGCCGGCGGTTTTCCTGGAAGTCGAGGACCCGGCGCTGCCCGAAGGTTGCGAGCTTCCCGACGGGTCCAAGCTCGATGCCGGCGCCGACCCGGTGTGCGGCACCTGCGGCCACCACCTCGGAGACGACCTGGGCGCCGAGCTGGCGCTGTCCAGGGGGCGCTAGAGGGTTTCCGGGTAGCTTTTCCGGTTAGTGCCAGACGCGGGCGAAGGTGCGGCCCGGCAGCAGGTCGGCCGCCTTGGGCTCCCGCTGCAGCAGGTCCTCGAGCGCAACGGAGATCTCGCCGATGAAGCCGTTCGTCTGCTCGGGGCTGAGCTCGGGGTACGCGGTCTCGACCCCGCTCACGTAAAGCTCCCATTCCCGGGGGCCTTCCTTGGCGCTGTCGGAGACGAGCCGCTCGGCGATCGAAAAGCCGCATAGACCCGGCGAGCGGTCGAAGATCAATTCGATCCGCGCGCTAAGTGCTGCCTCGAGCTCCGCCCGCTGCCCCTTCCCCATGAAACCCCCCATGAAACCCACCCTACCGCGCCGGCGCGCGGGCGCCTATCCAGTAGTTCCTGCCGGCGGCGGCGGCGGGCAAAAGTTCGTGAGATTTTTCCTACGCACCGTACGCACTATCATGGCGGCGCCGTGAAAAAAAACCTCCCGACCATAGCGGTCAGCGACGAGCGCGGCGTGCGCTCGCTGCACGTCGGCGGCGAGGCGATCCAGAGCTCGATGCGGCTGGGCGACCCGTTCGCGCTGGCGCTCGACTACACCCGCTGCATGATGGCTTTCCTGCTGTTCCACCCGGAGCCGCGCCGCGCGCTGATGATCGGGCTGGGCGGCGGCTCGCTGCCGAAGTTCTTTCTCAAGCACCTGCGGCGCACCAAGGTGCGGGTGGTCGAGCTCGATCCCCGCATCGTGGCGACCGCGCGTACCCATTTCTCGCTGCCGGCGGACGACGAGCGCCTCGCGGTCGAGATCGGCGACGGCGCCGAGGCGCTCGCGCCGGAATGCTGCGACGTCCTGGTCGTAGACGCTTACCACGACGAGGCGCACGTGCCGGAGCTCGCCGCCGCCGAGTTCTACGACGCCGCCTTTCTCGCGCTCGAGCCGCGCGGCGTGCTCGTGGTGAACTTCATGGACGACGATCCGCGCCTCGGTCAGTACATGCGCCGGCTCGAAAGCGCGTTCGGCGGCGCGGTCGTCTCGATGCGTGCGCTCTACGACCAGAACATCTCCGCCTTCGCCCTCAAAGGGATGCCGCCGAGGCTCGAATGGGAGGAGCTGCGCCGGCGCGCCGGCCGGCTCGAGTCGCGCCTCGGCCTGCCGTTCACGAAGTACCTGCGGCGCCTGCGCTCGATGAACCGCTCCGAGGGCGCGAGCCTGGTCCTCGGCGCCTGATGGGCCTCGGCGAGCTTGCCGGGCTTGGCGCGATCGCGTTCGCGGGCGCGCTCATCTTCGGCCTTACCGGGTTCGGCGCCGCGCTCGTCACCATCCCGCTCGCGAGCTACATCGTGCCGCTGCCGTTCGCGCTCGCGCTCTTCGCGCTCTCCGACCTGGTGAGCGCCTTGGGCGTCGGTCTCGAGAACCCGCGCAACGCGGTGCGCGGCGAATGGACGCGGCTGGTGCCGATGATCGTCGCGGGCACGGCGCTTGGGGTGACCGCTCTCGTCAACCTGCCGCGCGCCGCGGGCATGCTGCTCCTCGGCGTCTTCGTGGTCTCGTTCGCGCTATACAGCCTGGTACGGCGCCACGGCTCGCGCGTCATCTCGGCTCGCTGGGCCTGGCTCGCGGGGTTTGCGGGCGGCGTCACCAGCAGCCTGTTCGGCGCCGGAGGACCGCCTTATGCGATCTATCTTTCGCAGCGCGGGCTCACCAAGGAGCAGTTCCGCGCCACGCTCGGCTTCGCGATCATCACGAGCATTTCGCTGCGGGTGCTTGCGTTCCTGGTCACCGGGCTGCTGCTCGATGCTCGCGTCTGGATCGCCGCCGCGGTTGCGGCGCCCTGTGCATTCGCCGGCATCGCGTTGTCGCGGCGCGTGTTTCAGCGCATCTCGCGCGAAATGCTGCTACGCGCCGTAACCGTCATGCTGCTTGCTTCGGGTACGTCGCTGATCGTGCGGGCGCTCGGCTAGCGCAGGCTCACGGTACCGCTTTTCCAGGATGCATCCTGCCAGCGCTGGAACTCGCGCAAGCCCGACGGATCCGCGAAATGCGACACCGTCGCCAGGGTGTCGAGGCGCACGACTTCGAAGCTGCGCCGGTATTTTCCGTCGCCGCGCGCCTCGCGCGCGACCAGCATGCGGTTGGACGGGGCCCAGCCGGCGAATTCCGCGTAGCCGATGTGCGGCGCGGTGGCGGCCGGCGGCAGCACCCGCACGGTCCAGCCGTTCGGAGCCTTGCGGAAGATCCAAAGCTCGCGCCAGGCGGCCGTCGGCTGCACCGCGAGCGCAGCCGCGCTGCCCTCCCGGTTGACGCTCGCCGAAGCCGTCCAGACCATGCCATAGGTGCAGCGCCGAGCGAGCGGCCGGCGCGCGTCGTTCTTCGCGTCAACGAGCAGCACGCACGTCTCGCCCGAGGGCCCGGCCGCGGTAACGAACCGGGGCCGCCTCTCGTCGGCGACGCGGCTCGGCTGTACGGCGGCCCAGCGCGACGCGCCGACCTGCATCGCCGCGTCGTTATAGATGCGCGCATCGTCGTCGCCGAACTTGGCCTTGTCGACGTCCGCGAGCGCGGCCAGTGCGCGGTTGGCAGCCGCCTGTGGCGGCTCCCCATTGCGCGCCTGGAGGTAGGCGATGCTTGCCCATACCTCGGCGCGGCGCATCAGGATCCGGTTGCGCAGGGACGCTGGCACGGAAGCCGCCTCGACGCGCTCGAGGACTTCGGCGCGCCACTGGTCCATGCGCCGGCGCTCTTCGGGGCGCAGATCCGTGCTTGTACATTCGACACGGGTGAGCGCCAGGGCGGCCCGTGCGCGCTGGGGCGGGCTCGACGGCATCGCGAGCACCCTGCGGTACGCTTCGCCTTCGTAGCAGAAGTGCGCCCGGCCGTCCGCCTCGTGGTGGGCGAAGCGGATCCCGTAACGCGCGGCCACGTCGAGATGGCCCGCGAGCGTGGCTTGCGCGGCGCGGTCGAGCCTGGCGCTGCCCGCGCGCTCGGCCAGCCGCTCGGCGAAGCCGCCCAGGGCGTCGAGCGCGTCGGCGCCGAGCTCGCTCGCCAGCACTTCCGCCGGCGCCGCCTCGATGTAGGCCGCAGCGAAGCCGATGCCCAGCGCTTCCGCGCCGGGCACACGCCGCAGGAATCGCACGATCGCCAGGAGCTCGGGCGCTTCCTCCGGCCGCAGCGCGATGCGCTGCACCTCGCTCGCCAGGACAAATCCTCCGCGCTCGCGCCTGTAGTCGAAGACCTCGAGATAGTCGAGGCGCTCGCCGCGCACCTCGAGCGTTTCTCCCGGCCACAGCAGGGCATTCGCGGGCGCGGCGTTGCGAGGCGCCGCCCGCAGCGCCGTCCGGTCGCGGATCACGATGGCGAGCGCCGCGGCGTCGGCGGCCGCGGAGAGCGGCAGCGACAGAAGGATCAAACCCGCCAGGACCGCGCGCAGGGTCATCGCTTCTGGGCGCCGAGCAGGGTGGCGCCGATGAAGCCGTTGTCCGCGGGCGGCGGCGCGATGATGACCTGGACCTTGTCGGAGAGCTTGTCCGCGAGCGCTTTCTGGATGAGAAGCGGATGCCGCGTGACCAGCGCCCCTTCGCGCTCCATCTGCTCGGCGGTGGCCTTGCCGATCTTCTCCAGGCGGTAGGCCTCGGCATCGGCGAGTTTCTGGCGCGCCTGGGCCTCGGCGACCGCCTCGATCTGGCGCGCTTCCGCGGATCCCTCGGCGCTGCGGACGCGGGCCACTTTCTCCGCCTCGGCTTCGAGGCGGCGCTGCTCGATCTGGCGCTGCTTGAAGGGCAGCACGTGCGCCATCGCCTCTTCCTGCGCTCTCGCGGCGATGACCTGCTCGCGCGCCGCGGCTTCGGCGGTCTTCTCACGCCGCACCTTCTCCGCCTCGGCGTCGAGCGCGCTTTCCTGGACGCGCTTGTCCTTGAGATCGAGCGTGTAGCGCATCTTCTCGGCCGCGAGCTCCTCGGCGAGGAGCGAATTCATTCCGCGGCGGTAATCCTGGGGGAGGTCGACCTTGCCGATCACCACGCCGCGCAGCACGAGGCCGTCGGCGGCGAGGCGCGTCCCGACCTCGGACTCGATCGCCTGCTGGATCTCGACCCGCTTGGTGGAGAAGATCTCGCGTACCGTGTAACGCGCGAACACTTTGTAGATCACCCCCTGCACCGCGGGGTCGACGATGTCGGCGGAGATGTCGTCCGGGAGCGTGTTCCACACCGCGCGCAGCCGCGCGGCGTCGAGCGCGTAGCGGACCGTGAGATCGACGCCGAGCGAGAGCCCCTCGAGCGATTGCAGCGGCGACGTGCCTTCGGCGCTCGCCATCTGCGCCGGCCGGTAGCTGCGGTCGCGCAGGGCGAAGATGCGCGTCTCGTGCAGCAGCGGCAGGACGAAAACGCTCCCTTCGCGCCATTCGGTGAGCTGGCCCGTAAGGCGGTTCGCGCGCACCCCGAGCTCGCCCCGCTCCACACTCTTGAATGGCGGATGACGGTAGAGGAGGTAGCCGGCTGCGGCCACGACGACGGCGATCGCGATCAACCCCCTGACCGCGGCGAGTCCGTCCAATCCGCGGCGCGCCCCGTTTGCCGACACATTGGCAGCATGGCCGGCAGAGCGGGCCAGCGCGTTCTGGACTTGGGAAAGCAGGTGCTTGAGGCGTTCCAGCATGTTGTTCTTCCCGGTTCGATGACGGCGAGCTATTTCAGCCGGCCATTCGGGCACTGCGGGGACGAGCGGATGGAAAAGCGCTGGCGAAGCGTGGCGGGAAACGGCGTGGACGGCGCCGCCCGGCGGCGCGCACAATAGCGGATCGTGCCTGCCGAACCGCATGTCATTGAAGCGGTCGTCACTCCGGCGACGCGCGATCTGGGCGAGGGCTTCCAGGTGCGCCGCGCGCTGCCTTCCATGCAGCGCCGCATGATCGGTCCGTTCGTTTTTCTCGACGAGATGGGCCCGGTGCGTCTCGCGCCTGGAACCGGCCTCGACGTGCGGCCGCACCCGCATATCGGCCTCGCGACGCTGACCTATCTCTTCGAGGGGGAGATCCTTCACCAGGACAGCCTCGGCGTGCGCCAACCGATCCGGCCGGGCGACGTGAACTGGATGATCGCCGGCCGCGGCATCGTGCATTCCGAGCGCACCCCGCAGCCGCTGCGCGCGCAAGGCCCGGCCCTGTGGGGCTTGCAGTCGTGGGTCGCCCTGCCACAGCCCGACGAAGAGGTCACGCCGAGCTTTCGCCATCATCCCGCCGCCGAGCTGCCGCGAGCGTCGGTCGGCGGGGCCGAGATACGCCTCATCGCCGGAACGCTCCTCGGCCTGCGCTCGCCGGTGAAGGCTTTATCGCCGCTGTTCTATGCCGACACGACACTGGACGAAGGCGCCGCGCTCGAGCTCGGGCCTGAGCACGAAGAACGCGGCGCCTATATTGTCGACGGAGCGGTATCGGTGGACGGCGGTGAGTTGTCGCGTGGCCGGCTGGTTGTCTTCAGGGCCGCGGTCCGCGTCGTGCTCAAGGCGCGCACGCGGGCGCGCCTGATGCTGCTGGGCGGCCAGACGCTCGGCCCGCGCCACGTTTGGTGGAACTTCGTGTCCAGCTCGAGGGAGCGGATCGAGCAGGCGAAGCAGGACTGGAAGGCAGGCCGCTTCGGCGCTGTGCCGGGCGACCCGGAGTTCATACCGCTCCCGGAAGAACGCAAGCCGGCGGTCGACTATCCCTAGGGCTTCTCCGGGCCTGGCGTCGAGCCCTGTTCGAAGACCTCCGCGCCCTGCGGGCATGTGAACCACTTGTGCTTGGAGCGCGTCCAGACGTGGCGCGAGATCGCCAGCCAGTTCGGATCGTCGAACGCTCCGACGGCGAGCGCGCGCAGGCCGGGATAAAGCTCCAATGTCCACGTCACGGTGCTGCCGCACTTCGGGCAGAACTGCATTCTCAGCCAGCGACCGCTCTCGTCCGAGCGGTGCTCGTAGGTCCTGAGCTCGCCGTCGAGCTGGACATCGACCTCGCTGAAGTAGGCGCCCATGCCGAACGCGCTGCCGGTGCGGCGCTGGCAGCTGCGGCAGTGGCACGCGGCTTTGCGCACCGGCTCGTTCAGCGCGCGAAAGCGCACCGCGCGGCAATGGCAGCCACCCTCTTGGGCTTGTGGGATTGGTGCCATGCGTCTCCCTTTCAGGACCTGCATTGCCCGGTGACGCTGAACAGGCCGTCGCGGGTCCCGTCGTTGCGCAGCACGTAGCCGTTGCGGCAGATGCGCAGCCGCTCGAGCTCCTCGTCGAGCACCTGGTTGAATTTCGGGCTGCCGTAGCCGCCCCACTGGCGCAGCAGCTCGGGCTCGACCTCGAAGCGGAACGGGCCCTGTCCCACCACGGCGTAGCGCTTGTTCTGCAGCTCGGGATGCGGCGTGCTGCACGCGGCAGCGAGCAGTGCGGACAGGACGAGTGAACACGGCCTGGCGTGCTTCATCGCAGCCGCTCAGCCAACGGACACGCGCTCGCGCAGGGTCACGAATTCCTCGGCCGCCGTGGGATGGATGCCGATGGTGGCGTCGAACTGCGCCTTGGTCGCGCCGAGCTTGACCGCGATGGCGACTCCCTGGATCACTTCGCCGGCGTCGGCGCCCAGCATGTGGGCGCCGACCACCTTCTGGCTGGCGCGGTCCACCACGAGCTTCATGAAGGTGCGCTCGCCCTTTTCGCCGAGGGTGAGCTTCAGCGCACGGAACGAAGCCTTGTACACGTCCACTGCGCCGAACTTCTCGCGCGCGTGCTCCTCCGACAGGCCGACGGTCGCGACGTTCGGGTTGGCAAAGATGGCCGTGGGCACGTTATCGTGGTCGACGGCGGTCGGCTGGTTGCCAAAGAGCGTCCTCGCGAGCCACATGGCTTCGGCCGTCGCGACCGGCGTGAGGTTGAGCCGATTGGTGAGATCGCCGATGGCGTGGATGGAATCCACCGAGGTCTTGGAGTACTTGTCGACGATCACCTCGCCGTCGGTGGCGAGCTCGACGCCGGCCGCTTCCAGGCCGAGGTTGGCGCTGTTGGGATGGCGTCCGGTCGCGAACATGACGAGCTCGGCCGCCTCGCGCGACCCGTCGCCGAGCTCCACCTCCAGGCTGCCGTCGCCGCGCTTCGCGATGCGCAACGGCTCCGCGCCGAAATGCATCTTCACGCCTTTGGCGGCCATCTCTTCGGCGAGGCGCTCCCCCAGCTCGGCATCGAAGCCGCACAGCAGCCGCTTGCCGCGGTAAGAAAGCTTGGTCTGTACTCCGAGCCCGTTGAAGATGGAGGCGAACTCGACCGCGATGTAGCCACCGCCGATGAGGAGCACCCGCCGCGGCAGCCGCTCCAGGTGGAACACCTCGTTCGAGGTGATCGCGTGCTCGCGCCCGGGAATGTCGGGCACCGTGGGCCAGGAGCCGGTCGCAAGCAGGATGTGCCGGGCGGAGAAGCGCCGGCCGCCGATTTCGACGGTGTGCGGGTCGGCCACGGTCGCGCGGCCGCGCATGATCTCGACCCCCGCGAGCGACAGCACCCGCTCGTAGACGCCGTTCAGGCGTGCGATTTCCCGGTCCTTGTTCGCGAGCAGCGTGGCCCAGTCGAAGCGCGGCTCGCCCACGGTCCAGCCGAAGCTCTTCGCAACTTCGAAGTCTTCCCGCATGTGGGCGGCGTAGGAGAAGAGCTTCTTCGGGATGCAGCCCACGTTGACGCAGGTGCCGCCGAAGCGCCCGGATTCGGCGATCGCCACCTTCGCGCCGTAACCGGCGCTGACGCGGCTCGCGCGCACGCCGCCCGAGCCGCCGCCGATGGTGAAGAGGTCGAAGTCGTGCTTCACGTGGCAAGCCGGTAGCGCTCGCCTTCGGCGCGCACCGCGCCGTCGGCGAGGAGTTTCTGCAGGTGCGCGGTCAGCGAGCGCGCCGCAACGCCGTGCAGGCGCGGCGGCACGTCGTCGTAGACGAGCGGCAGCATCTCGGCGAGGCTCGGCTCGCCCAGCTTCGCGATGGCGTCGCGCACCTTGCCCTCGCGCTTCAGGCGGTGCTGCACCAGGCGCCGCACTTCGTGGTGCGGCTCGCCGATGAGATAGCCGTGCCCCGGGGCGAGGATGGCGAGGTCCTCGCCGAGCAAAAGCTCGAGCGAGTCGAGATAGGCGCGCATGTCGCCGTCGGGCGGATTGATGACGACCGTGGACCCCTGCATCACGTGGTCGCCGGTGAAGAGCATGCGCGTGCCTTCCAGCAGGTAGCACAGGTGGTTCGAGGCATGCCCCGGCGTATGCAGGACGCGGAGCGTTTCACCCGCCAGCGAGACGCGCTGGCCGTGCGAGAGCACTTCGTCCGGTGCGAAGCTCGCGTCCTGGCCCGCGGGCGCGGGACGGCCGAGAATCTTCGCGCCGGTCGCCTTCTTGAGCGCCGCCGCGGCCGGCGAATGGTCCATGTGCGTGTGGGTGCACAGGATCCAGCGGATTTTCCCGGCGGCGAGGATCTTCTCGATGTGCGAGTCGATCGCCGGGCCCGGGTCGATCACCGCGAGCTCTTCCTTCCCGAGCAAATACGTATTGGTGCCGGGACCCGTCATCATCCCGGGATTCGGAGCGATCAGCCGGGTGACATGGCGGTCGAGGCGCTTGGGCACGCCGGGCACGAGGTCGTAGCTCGTCTGCCCGCTTTCGTCCGGATCGCTCCAGTGGATCTCGAAGTAGGGCGCGTCGCCGCGGCGGAAGATGCGCGCGCCTTCGCGTCCCTGCGCCCAGCAGGCGCGGTTGGTCGGAATCTCGACGAGGCTCATGGCGTACTCGAACGCCGCGCGCGGCTCGGCGAAGCGCGCGAAATCCGAAAGCGTCTGCCGCGTGGCGTGGACCAGCTCGATCTCGCCCCGGTCGGCGCGCACGAGCGCCTGGCGCGGCTCGATCCAGAGGTGGTGCACCGTCTCCGCGGCATCGTGAGCGCCTTCCTGGCCCGCCGGCGCGAGCGTGACGAAGAAGCGCGCGTCGAAGCGCCGGCTGCGCCCGGGTTGGGTGATCCAGTGGCCGTAGTACGCGAGCGCGCCGGCGGGAATGTAGAGGTTCTCGCGCTCGAGCAGCTCGAGGAACGGGCTCGCGCGCTCCGCCATGAGCTTCTCCGCGCGCGCGGGCAGCACCGGGTTTCCGTTCGCGTCGCAGGCGAGCAGCACGCCCGCCTCCTCGAAGCACTCGCGCACCGCGGCAACGTAGTAGCCGAGCCCGCCGCTCGCGAGTCCGAGGCGCTGGTTCGCCTGCGCTTCGGTGAGGCCGAGCACGCGGCGCGGCGCGACATCGCTCGGATCGAGCGCGCCTCCGGGGAACACGTAGGCGCCGCCGAGGAAGGCGGCGTTCTGCGTTCGCTGCAGCATCAGCGTCTCGAGGCCGCGCGCGCCGGCGCGCAGGAGCATGAGCGTCGCAGCCGGCCGCGGCGGCAGGATAGGGGGCGCCGCGGTCACGCCGTGCGGCCGGCGCGGTCCTTGTCGTTCTGCGCCTTGATCATCGCCCGCATTTTCTCCCAGTCGGCGTCGGTGAGCCGGTCGAGCTCGGTGAAGTAGCCGCCCGAGCCGGTCGCGAGGTAGCCGCCGCCGTCGATCGCGATGGTCTCGCCGGTGAGCCACTCGCAGCCGTCGGCCATGAGGAAAGTGGCGAGGTTTTGCAGCTCCTCCATCCGCCCGACGCGCCGCATCGGGTTCACTTCGGCCGACTTGTCGAAGCCCCCGTCGGGACGCAGGCGCTTGGCGGCGCCCTCGGTCGGGAACGGGCCCGGCGCGATCGCGTTGAGGCGGATGCCGAAGCGGCCCCATTCGACGGCGAGCGACTTCGTCATGACGTGGAGGCCCGCCTTCGACATCGCCGATGGCACCACGTAAGGCGAGCCGGTGTGCACCCAGGTGACGAGGATGCTGACGATCGACCCCTTGTGCCCGCCCGCGATCCAGCGCTTGCCCACGGCGTGCGTCACGTAGAAGGTGCCGTGGAACACGATGTTCGCGATCGCGTTGAAGCCGTTCGGGCTGAGGTCCTTGGTGGGGCTGATGAAATTGCCGGCGGCGTTGTTGACGAGCCCCGTGAGCGGGCCGCTCTCGTCCCAGATGCGCTGCACCATCGCGTCGACCGCCGCGGCGTCGCGGATGTCGACCGCGTGGGTCTTGACGGTCCCACCGTATTGGGAAGCGAGGTCCTTGGCTGTGCTTTCAAGCACCGCGCCGCGCCGGCCCGCAAGCCAGAGCTCGGCGCCGAGCGCGAGATAGCGCGCCGCGATCTCCCTGCCGAGACCGGTTCCGCCCCCGGTGACGAGGATGCGCTTACCCTTGAGGAGATCCGGCTTGAACATGAGGGCTCTTTTGGAGCCCTCTATTCTAGGCTAGGCGACCTTGTTCCTGAGGTAGTGAAGCTCCTGGGTCTCGCCTGCGTGCCCCCACGAGTCGGCCGGAAGCTCCTCGACCGCGACATACCCCGAGGCCTCGCCGAGCAGCGACTGCAGCGCCCGATTCACTTCCCGGACGTAGCGTGCCTTCTCGTGGCGCAGGTTGGTACCGGCCGTGACCTTCACGTCGACGAAGTAGCCGCGCACCGCCAAAGGGAAACCTCCGCGCGCCCACTGACCGGCGGGCACGTATTGGACAACCACCGTCGTTCTCCCGCGCTCCTTGCCCAGGACCTCGACCGTCAGGTCGGTGAGCAGCGCGATCGTCCGCGCCGTGAGCTCATCGTCGGGTTTCGCTGCGAGCGTCGCATTTACGAGCGGCATGTCAGTTGGCGTACTGCGCGACGCCGTTGCCGAACGACCAGTTTTCCTTCTTCACCTCGACCAGGTTGATGAACACGTCCTGCGGCCGCACGTCGAGGCTGCGCCGCAGGTCCTCGGCGACGCGCCGGTAGAACGCCTTCTTCATCTCGATGCTGCGGCCTTCGTTGAGGGTGACCTGGATCGCGATGAAGCCGTCGCTTCGCTCGATGTCGAGGTAGCTCGGGTCGTACACCAGGCTCTCGGGCGCGTGCTCGCTGAGGAGCTGGAAGTTGTCCTTGTCGGGCACGTTGAGCGTCTCTCTCATCGCCCGGTAAACGACACCGCCGACCTTGCGGCCGAAACCCTCACCCCTTCCGCGCAGCAGCGAGATGCGTACCAGAGGCATGGTGGTTTCCCAGGTTGAACAGCGATTTCACGGGCTCGACGATGAATCGATAGATCGCTTCGGCGCGCTCCCGGTGTGCCTGGCGGATGAGCATCTGCTTCAGCTCGGGATCGCGGGTGACGGCTTCGAAAGTGAGTGGTTTCATGTTCGGTCCTTTCAGCTCAAGCTGACGGCGGCTTCGCCGCCGAGCGAATTCACGAGTGCGGTTCCGCGATGCTGCAGCCGGTAGCAGTCGCCCGGCTCGAGCACGATGTCGCGCACCTGGTTCTCTTCGGTGATCCACAGCGCGCCTTCGAGCGCGCATACCGTGCTGCCTGCGCCGTCGACCACCTTGAGGGTCTGGTTGGGGGCCAGTCTGAGCGCTCCCGATCCGAGCTCGATTTGCATGTTCTGTTTCCTTTAGGCTTGCGTTTGGTATGCGTAGGATGCATGCTGCTCGCCCCGAGCTCAAACGGTGAATTCTCAAGCGTCACATGAGAAATAGGAATGCATTACCGGCCCTGGACCTGCTCGTGGGCTTCGAGGCGGCGGCGCGCCACCTGTCCTTTACCAAGGCGGGGGAGGAGCTCTTCCTCACCCAGTCGGCAGTGAGCCGGCAGATCAAGGAACTCGAGGACCAGCTTGGCGTGGAGCTTTTCCAGCGGCGCCACCGCGCGCTCGCGCTCACCGACGCGGGCAAGTCGTTCTACGCTTCCGCTGCCCAGGTCCTCACCACGATGCGCGCCGCTACCGATCGGCTGCGCGCGCAGGCAGGCAAGAAAGGCCTCTCGGTCACCACCACGCACTCGTTTGCCGCGTTGTGGCTGATCCCGCGCCTCGCGGGCTTCACGCGCAGCCATCCCGGGATCGACGTGCGCATCATGGCCGACACGCGCGTGCAGGACCTCGACCGCGACGGCCTCGACCTCGCGATCCGCCATGGCCCTGCTTCGCTCGCGGGCTCGAGCGCGGTGCGGCTGATGGGCGAGCGCGTCTT
>DATLUZ010000020.1:0-15487 GCA_035577785.1 Burkholderiales bacterium
CAAGAAGCAGCTCGAGCTGGTCAACGCCCGCAACCAGCTCGAGGCGACGGTGCACTCGGTGAAGAAATCGCTCAAGGACTACGGCGACAAGCTCGACGCGGGCGAAAAGGAGAAGATCGAGGCCGCGGTGAAGGACGCCGAGGGCGCGCTCAAGTCCGAGGACAAGCCGGAGATCGAGGCAAAGCAGCAGGCGCTCGCGCAGGCGGCGCAGAAGCTGGGCGAGAAGATGTACGCCGCCGAGCAGGCGAAGCAGCAGCAGGAGCAGCAGGCTCAGGGCCAAGCCCCGGGCGGCCCGGAGGCCCGCGCCAAGCCCGACGACGGCAACGTAGTGGACGCGGAGTTCACCGAAGTGAAGGATAAGAAAGCGGGTTAAGCTTCGTTTGAACGCAAAGCGGGCCGTTCCAGACCGGGGCGGCCCGTTCGTTTGTCCGGAAGAAAGATGGCGAAGCGCGACTACTACGAAGTGCTGGGCGTGAACCGGGACTGCTCCGAGGAGGAGCTGAAGAAGTCCTACCGGCGGCTTGCCATGAAATGGCACCCCGACCGCAATCCCGACAATCCCAAGGCCGAGGAGCACTTCAAGGAGGCGAAGGAAGCCTACGAGATTCTCTCGGACGCGGGGAAGCGCGCGGCCTACGACCAGTTCGGCCACGCCGGCGTCGACGCGCAGGCGGGCGCCGCCGGCGGCATGGGTGGGTTCGGCGACATCTTCAGCGACATCTTCGGCGAGATCTTCGGCGGCGGCCGCGGTGGCCGCTCGACCGTGTACCGCGGCGCCGACCTGCGCTACAACCTCGAGATCACGCTCGAGAACGCGGCGCACGGCATGGACACGAAGATCCGCATCCCGACCACGAGCGTGTGCGAAACCTGCAAGGGCAGCGGCGCGCGTGCCGGCACGCAGCCGGTCACCTGCCCGGCGTGCCGCGGCGCGGGCCAGGTGCGCGTCTCGCAGGGGCCGTTCTCGATCGCCCAGACCTGTCCGCGCTGCCACGGCAGCGGCAGCGTCATCGCCAATCCCTGCACCGCGTGCCACGGCACGGGCCGCATCAAGCTGCAGAAGACGCTCTCGGTCAAGATTCCCGCGGGCGTGGACGAAGGCGACCGCGTACGCCTCTCAGGCGAGGGCGAGCCCGGCGTGAACGGCGGACCGCCGGGGGACCTTTACGTGCAGGTGCACATCAAGCCGCACGCGGTGTTCCAGCGCGACCACGACGATCTCCACTGCGAGATGCCGATTTCGATCACCACCGCGGCGCTCGGCGGCGAGATCGAAATTCCTACCCTCGACGGCTCGGCGCGCATCCGGGTGCCCGCCGAAACGCAGAGCGGCAAGCAGTTCCGCCTGAAGGGCAAGGGGATCAAGGGCGTGCGCAGCCAGGTGCAGGGCGACCTCTTCTGCCACGTGGTGGTGGAGACGCCGGTCCAGCTCACCGAGCGCCAGCGCCAGCTGCTGCGCGAGTTCGAATCGATCAGCAACGAAGACAGCGCGCGCCACAACCCGCGCGCCAAGGGCTGGCTCGAGAAGGTCAAGGATTTCTTCGAGGGATAGTCGTGGGCACGCGAATTGCTGCGGTGAACGCGCCCTCATTGATCGGAGCTGTTATGAGTCGCCTCCCGCTGACCCTTTGCACGTTCGTTGCGCTCGGTATGGCCGGCTGCACGACGTATTACGATCCACCCCCGCCCATCGCCGTGAAGGACACGACCGTTCCCGCGCCCACCGCTTCCTCCTCGGCCTGGAAGTCTGGCGCCGGCGTCATCCAGACCATCAGCCTCGGCGCGCCCAAGACCGAGGAGTCAGCCTCCGCCGGAGGGACCGCGCCCTCGGCCGTCACGGGAATGGGTCCGTACCGCATGACGCTGCGCATGGACGACGGCAGCATCCAGACGCTCAACGTGGACAACCGCGCGTTTCTCGTCGGCGATCGGGTGCAGGTGTCGCCGGAAGGCCGGATGATCCGGCAGCAGTAGTCCCCGGGTGCTAGACTCCCCCCGCCCGCCAGCCGGCGCGGGAGGGAGTGGGACGATAAGAAGAACGCTCGCTCAAGGGATCCTCGTGTCGCTGCTCGTCGTCGCGAGCGGCGCCGCCTTTTGCGACGAGCTCACCGACCGCGCGAAGCAGCTTCTCGAGCAGCGCCGCGCCCGCGAAGCCTACGAGCTGCTCCTGCCGCACGAGAGCGAGCGCGCCGGAGACATCGAGTACGACTACCTGCTCGGCATCGCCGCCAACGACGCCGGCCAGCCCGAGCGCGCCGTGTTCGCGCTCGAGCGGGTGCTCGCGCTCGAGCCCCAGAACCACCTCGCCCGCGCCGAGATCGCGCGCGCCTATCTCGCGCTCGGCGAACGCGAAGCCGCGCGGCGCGAGTTCGAGACGGTGCGCGGCCAGCCCATCCCCGAGGCGGCAAAGGCGAGCATCGAGCGCTTCCTTGCCGCGATCCGCGCCGCCGACACGACGCGAATCGATGGCTTCATCGAGCTCGGCGGGGGCTACGACACCAACGTCAATGCCGCAACCAGCGCGGCGCAGGTCGCGCTTCCGGCGCTGGGCGGAGTCATCGCCACGCTCGACCCGCTCACGACCCGGCGCGCAGACAGCTTTGGCCAGCTGGCAGGCGGGATCAACGTCACCCACAAGCTGTCGGACCTGTGGGCTCTGGTGGGAAACGCATCCGGATCGGCCCGGTTGCATCCGCACGAGGACCAGTTCGACCAGGCGACGCTGGACGCGAGCCTATGCGCACGCTGGTCGCGCGGAGCCGATGCGGTCACTCTGGGCGGCCAGCTGCAATCCTTCGAGCTCGACTACGCGCGCTACCGGGAGGTGGCCGGCGCGGTGGCGCAATGGCAGCATTCCTTCGACGACAACCGCCAGGTCTCCGTGTTCGGCCAGCACGCGCGGCTGCGCTATCCGACGCAAAGCATTCGCGACGCGGACCGCGACGTCCTCGGTGTTGCCTACGGCCGCGCCTTCACCGTGCGGTATACACCCGTGGTCTTCGGCAGCTTGTATGGCGGCCGCGAGCGCCAGCTTGCTTCGGAGGTCCCGAACATCGGCTACGATCTGTGGGGCGTGAGGGTCGGCGCCCAGATGAGCTTCGGCCGGGGGTGGGGCGCATTCGCGAGTGCGGCCTACGAGGAACGAGACTATGGCGGGCCCGAGCCGATCTTTCTCGACACCCGCAAGGACCGCCAGACCGACGTCGGCGCGGGGGTGAGCTATCTGCTGCGGGCCCACACCACCGTCACTGCCCAGGTCGCGTACACGGATAACCGTTCCAACATCCCGATCAGCAAGTTCGACCGCACGGTGGCCGGGGTTTCCGTACGCTTTACCTTCTAAACGTGAACAATTTCCTATAACCGAGGGGTTAGCACCGCGAATAATTCACGAACCCGGGGAGGGGTCATGTCAAAGTTCACGCTCGCGATGCTTTTGGCATTGGCTGTCGGCGAAGCGCTCGCCGCCGCCGCGCGCGTGGATTTCGTCTACGGCGTCGTCACCGTCGCCGCCCTGGACGGGCGCGAGCAGCCGCTCCTTCGCGGCGCCGAGCTGAACAGCGGCGACACCGTGCGCACCGCGGAGGGCCGCGCGCAGCTTCGCTTCAGCGACGGCGCTTACGTGTCGCTCCAGCCGCAAAGCGAATTTGCGATCCGCGACTACCGCTTCGACGGCAAGACCGACGGCAGCGAGCGCGGGTTCTTCGGCCTGCTCAAGGGCGCGATGCGCGCAGTCTCCGGGCTCGTCGGCCGAGTCAACCGCGACAACTTCCAGGTCACCACGCCCACCGCGACCATCGGCATCCGCGGCACCGGCGGCGTGATCCAGGTGCGCGACGATGGCTCCACGTTGATCGTCGGCACGAGCGGCATCTGGTCGCTCACCAACCCGGCCGGCTCGATCGACGTGCCGGCAGGCGTTTCGGCGCTCGCCCCATCCACGGCGGATGCGCCACCGCAGCGCACTTCGCAGGCACCGCAGGCCGGGCCCGCGCCACTCATCCTCCCGGCGGCCTTCGTGCAAGGGGACCAGCGCGACGCGAGCGGCAATCTGACCACTATCGTTAGCGCGACTATCCCACTGGCACCGGCTCCCGCGCCGCCCATCGAGACGTCGGTCTCAAGTCTGGCGGCTGCCTTCACGTATGGAACCGGAGGGGTCGTGGCCTTCGACACCGACACCGGCGGCACCACGGGCAGTTTCAACGCCGCCGGCCAGCTCGTACGTGCGGATATTGGTGGTTCGCTCT
This sequence comes from Burkholderiales bacterium, assembly GCA_035577785.1. Classification (GTDB taxonomy): domain Bacteria; phylum Pseudomonadota; class Gammaproteobacteria; order Burkholderiales; family SG8-39; genus SCGC-AG-212-J23. Next base: position 4,251 of record DATLUZ010000020.1, read on the forward strand.
ACAGGCTGGAGCCCGGCGGGACGCATGCGGACTTCGGGACCGACGGCATCCTCACCTGGGGCCGCTGGATCGGACCGGTGACCCTGCCGGGCGGCAGCGAAACCTACAACGCGAACCAGGGCTTCCACTACGTGGTCGGCCTGCCGACGCCGGTCCTACCAACGACAGGAGGCGGCACCTATACGCTCTCCGGCGCGAGCCGCCCCACGTACCTGGATGGATCGACCGCACCCGGCGCGTTCACCGGCTCGCTCGTCGTCACTTTCGGCGCCCAAGCCAGGGTGGACGGGACATTCGAGGCCAAGATGCCTGACCGCACCTTCAACTGGACCGCAGGCGGCACCACCTCGTCGAGCAGTTTCCTGCTGGCGACTCAGACCTCCAACTGCCCGCCGCCCTGCAACATCACCACGTCGGGCTTCTTCGCCGGCGCGACCGCTGAGCGCGCAGGCGTCGGCTACAGCATCGAGGACACCAAGACGGTGGTCGGCGCCGCCGCCTTCAAGAGGTAGCGGCGGCTTAGCCCGGCTTGATCCCGGCCTTGTCCACCACGCGCTTGTAGCGCACAGCGTCGCTCTTGATGCGCGCTAGAAATTCGGCGGGCGTCATGCCGACCGCCTCGGCGCCGGCGCTCTCGACGAACTTCTTTTGCACCTCCGCCACGTTGAGGGTCGCGCGCACCTCCTTGTTGAGGCGTTCGATCACCGGCTGCGGCGTGCCTTTCGGCGCGAAGAGGCCCACCCAGATGGAAGCGTCGAGGTCCGGAATGCCGGCATCGCGCGGCGTCGCCCACGACGCGTCGAGCGGCGACTTCTTCGCCGTGCTGATGCCGATCACCTTGCCGCGGCCCGACTTCATGTGCGGGAGGGCGCCGGGCACCGCCATCACGCCGAAGTCGACGTCGCCCGCCGCGACCGCCTGCGCCGCCGGCGCGCCGCCCTTGTAAGGCACATGGACCAGCTTGATGCCGGCCGCCTGCGCCAGCCACTCGCCGGCGAGATGGTTGATGCTGCCGTTGCCGGCCGAGCCGAAGGTGATCGTGTCGGGCTTCGCCTTGGCCGCTGCGATCAGCTCCTTGAAATTGTTGAACGGCGCCTGCGCCTTCGCGAGATACAGCATCGGCGCATCGCTCACCATGGTGATCGGCAAGAAATCGCGCTCGAGATCGTAGGGAACGTCCGGGAACAGCGCCGGGTTCACCGCGAACTCTCCGGTGTGCGCCATGAGCAGCGTATAGCCGTCGGGGGTTGCCTTCTGCACCGCCGTGGTGGCGATGAAACCGTTGCCGCCGGGACGATTCTCGACCACGAACTGCCAGTTGAGCCGCTGCTGCATCGCCTGCGTGAGCACGCGCGCGGTCGTGTCGACCGCGCCGCCGGGCGCGAACGGAACCAGCATGCGGATGGGCTTCGCCGGGTAGTCCTGCGCGTGCACCGCGGCGGCCGCGGACACGAGTGCGGCAAGAAACACGAGCTTCATCGATTTTCCTCCCTGGAGGTCTTTCTTCGGCGCGCGGCGAGCTTCACCGCCTCGATGATTTCCGGATAGGCCGCGCAGCGGCAGAGATTGCCCGAGAGATAGTGCCGGATGTCGTCCTCGTCCGGATCGGGGATCTCGTCGAGGAGCTGGCGCGTCATCAGCACGAAGCCGGGCGTGCAGAACCCGCACTGCAGCGCCCCGGCGTCGACGAATGCCTGCTGCACCGGGTCGAGCCCCCCCTCTTCTCCGTTGGCCGCCTCGATGGTGCGGACGTCGGCGTTTTCGCACAGGCTGGCGAGATAGAGGCAGCCGGAGACCGCGCGCGAGTTCACCACCACGGTGCAGCAGCCGCACATTCCCTGGCCGCAGCTCTCGCGCGCGCCGTGCAGGCCGAATTCGGTGCGCAGCACCTCGACCAGGGTCTCGTGCGGCGCCACCTGCGCGGCGACGTGCTCGCCGTTGAGCCGGAATCGAATCTCTCGCCTCATTCCCGCCCCGCGTTGGACGAGATTGCGTTGAAGACGGCTTCGGGCGTCATGGGCAGGCTCGTCAGGCGCACGCCGACCGCGTCGTGGATGGCGTTGGCGATCGCAGGCGACACGCCGAAGGTGCCGGTCTCGCCTACGCCCTTGCCGCCGAAAGGACCGGTGCTCTGCTGGGCAACCACAGCTTCATTCACGATCTCAGCGGGGATATCGTGGAAACCCGGGATCTTGTATTCCGCGAAAGACGCGTTGCGCAGCTGGCCGTCGGCGTCGAACTGCATCTTCTCGAACAGGCTGAAGCCGAGTTGCATGATCGACGCACCGGAAAGCTGCGTCTCGACGATCTTTGGGTTGATCGGCGCGCCGACGTCCGCGACGTTGACCAAGCGCGTCAGCCGTACACGCCCGGTCTCGGTATCGACTTCGACCTCGACGCCGGTCGCCCCCACCATCCAGAACGGCGTGGCGTTGTCGGTCTGGCCGTTCTCATCCGGCGGCGTATAGGGCGGAATGAAGTTTCCGGCGCCCATCACGGAGCCGGCGCGCATGCCGTATTTCTTCTTGAACACGTCGGCGATCGGCGCATCGGCGGGTAGATGCAGCTCTTGCCTGAGCTGGTTGATTTTCCCGAGCGCATCTTCCGCCGCGAGCTTGACCGCATTGCCGCTGTGGAAAAGCGAGCGCGAGCCGAGGGTCGCCATGTCGAACGGGGTCACATCGGTGTCGGAATGCACCACGGTCACGGCCTCGGTCGGGATCCGCAGCACCTCGGCGGCGATCTGCGCCATCGCCGTATCCGAGGCCTGCCCCATGTCGACACAGCTGGTGTAGACGGTGCAGCTGCCGTCGGCGTTGACGTTGAGCGCGGCGAGCGAGGTCGTGTTGGCGATGCAGGCCTTGAAGCCCAGCGCGATACCGCGGCCGCGACGTACCGTGCCGCCGCCCCGGTCGAAGGCATCATTCCAGTTCATGAGCGCAGCAACCCTTTCCAGCACTTTCTCCAGCGCCGCGTCCTTCATGCGCGTGCCGGTTGCCTGCGGCCGCCCTTCGCGCAGCAGGTTGCGGCGGCGAAACTCGATCGGGTCGATGCCCAGCTCGCGCGCGACCATGTCGGTGTGGCTTTCGTAGGCCCACACGAGCTGCGGAATGCCGAAGCCGCGCAGCGCGCCCGCCGGCGGCAGGTTCGTGTAGAGCGCGTAGGAGTCGATGCGCACGTTGTCGATGTCGTACGGCCCCGGCGCTGTGAATCCGGATTTCTGCGTCACGCGCGGGCCGATGTCGGCATAGGCGCCGCCGTTCCACCACACTTCGCAATCCCGGGCGACGATCCGGCCGTCTTTTGTGACTGCGCTCTTGATGCGGAAGGTGCTCGCGTGCTTGGTGATGGTGAAGAACTGCTCCTCCATCGTGAGCGAGATCTTGACGGGTCTTTTTGTGATCAAAGACAAGACACTTACGAGCGCCTCGAGCTTTATGTACAGCTTCGCACCGAAGCCGCCGCCGAGGAACGGCACGCGTACGCGTACGCGGTTCTCCGGCCAGCCGAGCAGGCGTGCGATCTCGATGCGCACGAACGACGGACTTTGCGAGGCGGTGTGGATGGTGATCGAGCTCTCGGTCGACTCGGCGACCGACACCAGAGGCTCGAGCGGCGTGTGCATGACCTGCTGCGTGCGGAAGCGGTGTTCGAACACGCGCGCTGCATTTCCCATTGCCCCGTCAGGGTCACCACGGCGCAAGCGGAAGTCGAGCGCGACGTTGGTGTTTGTCCTGCCCTTCAGGTGCTTCAGGTCGGGGAAGGTGCCGGCCGGCCTGAGCGCGTCGTGAACGATCGCCTTGGAGCTCACCGCCTCGACCTCGTCGTACACCGCGGGGAGCTCTTCGTACTCCGCGACGATGAGGTGCGCCGCTTCCTCCGCCACGTGCGGGTCGGCGGCGAGCACCACCGCCACCGGCTCGCCGACATAGCGCACCTTGTCGAGCGCGAGCACCGGCTGGTCGTGGAAGGCAGGCCCGTAATACGGCTCGGGGATCAGCTTGCGGATGTCTTCGCCGGTGACCACGCGGTGCACGCCGCCCACCGCCTGCGCCGCCGCGACATCGATGCGCTTGATGCGTCCGTGCGCGAGCGTGCTTCGAAAGATCTTGCCGTAGAGCATTCCCGGCAGGCGCAGGTTGTGGACGTACTCGGCCCGGCCGGTCACCTTGAGCCAGCTCTCCAGGCGCGGGACCGAGCGCCCGACCTGCGGGGTCTCAGTGGATTGGCCGGCGCGCTTCATGGACGGTGCGCTTGAGATACACGCGGACGAGCTGCTTCTTGTACGCGGCCGAGCCGTGCAGATCGCCTTCGATGCTCGCTTCTTCGGCGGCCGCTTCCGCGGCCTCGTCGAGCGCCTTCGGATCGGCCGCTCTTCCCTTGAGGAGCCTTTCCGCGGCCGTGAGCCGGACCGGCTTGTCGGTGGCGGCGCCGAGCACGATGCGCACGTCCTCGCCGTCGACGACCACGGCGATGCCCACGGCGGGCCAGTCGTCCGCAGACCGGGTCGTGCACTTGAGATACGCGGCACGGGCTTTCCCCATCCGGGGAATCGTCACCTGCGTGATCAGCTCGTCGCGGGCAAGCGTGTTCTCCAGATAGCCCGCATAGAGCGACTCCACGGGGACGGTGCGCTCCCCGCGCGGGCCCGCGATGGCGACTCGCGAGTCGAGGGCGGCGAGGAGCGGCGGCAAATCCATGTGCGGATCGGCGTGCGCGAGCGCCCCGCCCACCGTGGCCACGTTGCGCACGCGGACATTGGAGAGCGTGCGCAACGTCCGCGTGATGGCGGGCCACCCTGCCCGAGCTTCCGCCGAGCGTTCGAGCGCTCGCAGGGTTGCCATCGCTCCGATGCGCAAATCGCCGTCGACGCGGATTTCGTCCAGCGCGAGCTTCCTCAGGCTCACGAGTCGGGCGGGCCGCAGCACGCCGGCTTTCATCATCAGCATGAGCGCCGTGCCGCCGGAAAGCGGGCGCGCGTTCTCCACATCCAGAAGAGAAACAGCCTGGGCCAGCGTGCTCGGTTCGGCAAGCTCGAAGGGGCTCATGTGCGAAGTGTCATTGCAGCAGCTTTCTCAGCTCGGCAGCGATCTCGTCCGGTTTCTCGAGCGGCGTCAGATGGCGCGCGTTCCTCAGCACGGCCAGGGTCGAGCCGTGGATGCCTTCGTGCAGCGCCTGCGCCATGCCGACGGGCGTTGCATAGTCCTCCTCGCCCACCACGACCGCGGTCGGAACGCGAACCGCGCCTAGCGAGCGCCTCAGATCGGCAGCGCCGAGCATACGACAGCTTGCGGCGTATGACTGCGGGTCGTTTCTCAGGAAGACTGCCACGGCCGCGGCGACCGCTTGCCGCTGCGAGCCGCGAAATGCGTCGCTGAACCAGCGCGTCACCTGGAAGTCCACCAGCGAGGCGAGACCGCCCTCCAGCGCCTTGCGCGCGCGCTCTTCCCACTGGACCGCAGCCTCGGCGCCGTACCAGGCGGTGGTATCGATCAGCCCGAGCGCCGCGGTGCGCTGCGGATGCCGCTCGGCAAAGGCGAGCGCCACGCAGCCGCCCATCGATGCGCCGGCGACGAGCGCCTTCTCCCACCGCAGCTCGGCCATGAGATCAGCGAGGTCGTCGGCGAACTGCGCCACCGAATAGGCTTTGCCGCCGGCGCCAGAGGCGCCGTGGCCGCGGCAGTCGTAGACCAGCACCGCGGCTTCCGAGGCGAGCCGCGCGGCGAGCGGGTCCCAGAAATGGCGGTCCATCGCGAGGGAATGCACCAGCGCCACGGCACGCGGAGCCGCCGCATCGCCGTGCACGCTGTAGCCGATGGGAGTGCCGTCGCGCACGCGCGCGAAGCCCTGCGAGACCTTCATCCGCGGATGAATCTAGCACATACTAGCCGCCCGCTTTCCCGGAGGAGCCATGTTGCGCCGCACGTTCATCGCTTCGAGCCTTCTCGCCGCCATTGCGGCCGGGCTGCCGCCGTCGTCCCAGGCTCAGCCGGAGCCGATCCGCATCGGCTTCCTGACCGTGCGCTCCGGCGCGCTCGCCGCGGGCGGAAAGCAGATGGAGGAAGGCATCCAGCTCTTCCTCAAGGAGCGCAACAACACCATCGCCGGGCGCAAGGTCGAGCTCGTCATCGCCGACACCGGCGGCAATCCGGCGCAGGCGAAGACCAAGGTCCAGGAGCTGGTCGAGCGCAGCAAGGTCCACGTCGTCATCGGGCCGCTCGCTGCGTTCGAAGCGATCGCGATCGACGACTACATCCGGCAGACGCGCACGCCCACGGTGTCATGCTCCGCCGCGGCGGAGGACCTCACGCAGCGCAAGCCCAATCCGTGGTTCGTGCGCACCGTGGGCACCTCGGCGCAGCCGAACCATGCGCTCGGCGAGTACGCGGCGAAGACGCTCGGCTACAAGCGCGTCGCGATCATCGCCGACGACTTCGCGTATGGGCACGAGACCGCAGCCGGATTCCAGCGCACCTTCGAGGACAACGGCGGCAAGGTGGTACAGCGGCTGCTGCCGCCGCTCAACGTTCCCGACTACGGCTCCTACATCGCGCAGATCAAGCGCGATGTCGACGCGGTCTACGCCGGGTTCGCCGGCGCGAACGGGTTCCGCTTCCTGCGCCAGTACCGCGAATACGGACTGAAGCTGCCAGTGCTCGGCAGCATGACCACCGCCGACGAGGGAATCCTCCGGCAGATGGGCGACGAAGCCATCGGCGTGGTGTCGGGCGGCTGGTATTCCGCTGCGATCGATTCGCCGGAGAACAAGCGCTTCGTCGCCGCGGTGAACAAGGAATACGGCGCCGATCCGGGGTACTACACGCTCGGCGCCTATTCGGCTGGCGCGCTGGTCGAAGCGGCGGCGCGCGCCTTGAAGGGCAAGGTCGAAGACAAGGACGCTTTCATGAAGGCACTGCGCAATCCGGGCACCGTGCACGACCCGCGCGGCGAATGGAAGCTCGACGAGTACGGCAATCCCGTCATGCCCGCCTACATCCGCAAGGTCGAGCGCCGCGGCGGCAAGCTCGTGAACACGGTGGTGAAGACCTATCCCGCCGTGAGCCAGTTCTGGACCTACGATCCGAAGCAGTTCCTCGCGAATCCGGTGTACTCGCGCGACTTCCCGCCGGCAAAGAACCTGGAGCCCTGAGATCGAAGCTCCGGATCCGCGCAGCTTTCGCGTCGAGGAGCGGCTTCGCGACGGCGCGCCCATCGTCATCCGCGCAGTGCGGAGCGACGATCGCGAGCGCATGCGCGAGGCTTCCGGCAGGCTTTCGCCGGAGGCGATTTACATGCGTCTGTTCACGCCTAAGAAGGAGCTCACCGAAGCCGGGCTGAACAGGCTCGTCGAGGTGGACTTCGAGCGCGAGGTCGCGCTGGTTGTAACGATCGGCACCGGCGCGCAGGAGTCCCTGATCGGCGGCGGCCGCTATGTGTCTGCGAACAACGACAGGGGCGCCGCGGAAGTCGCATTCACGGTGGATGGCCGCTATCGCGGCCAGGGCATCGCAAGCCGATTGCTCCGGCATCTTGCCGCCATTGCGCGCGGCCGCGGAATTACGCGCTTCGAAGCTGAAGTGCTCGCGGAAAATCGCCCGATGCTCGCGGTGTTCGCTCGCAGCGGCTTCGCCATGAAGCGACGCCGCGAGAGTGGCGTCGTCCACGTCGAGCTCTCGCTTTAAGTTGCCTGGCCCGGCTTGATCTGTGTCAAACTGGGCTTGCAATAGCGCCGCAAACTGAAGGTCTGCAACAGCGGCGCAAACGGAACGTCCGCGACAAGGAAATCCCATGAAAGCCGGAACTTCAGGCAACGACGCCACCGCCTATTTCGTCGACGCCTGGCAGCGCGCGATCCTCACACTCGATGTGCTGCGCGAGCGCGGCAACCAGTACCTCGAGCACGAAAAATCCGGCAGCCCGCCGGTACTGGTGTTCGACTCCGAGATCGTGGTCGACGGCCGCAGCCTGGAGAAGCCGGCGAACTATGCGCTGATGCGCATCAAGCCGCACGAGGGGCATCCGGCGACCGACCCGAAGATGCGGCCGTTCGTGGTGATCGACCCCCGCGCCGGCCACGGCCCCGGGATCGGCGGCTTCAAGATGGACAGCGAGATCGGCATCGCGCTCAAGTTCGGCCATCCCTGCTACTTCGTCACCTTCTTCCCGCACCCGCTCCCCGGCCAGACGATCGAGTCGGTGTGCTCGGCCGAGATCGCGTTCATGCGGAAGCTCCGCGAGCTTCATCCGGGCGAGGACAACAAGCCCTTCGTCATCGGCAATTGCCAGGGCGGGTGGGCCCTCATGATGCTCGCCTCCCTCGCGCCCGAGCTCGTCGGCCCGATCCTGCTCGCCGGCTCGCCGATTTCCTACTGGGCCGGGGTCGAGGGCAAGAACCCGATGCGCTATTCGGGAGGGCTGCTCGGCGGCACCTGGCTCGCCTCGCTCATGGGTGACCTCGGGCACGGCAAGTTCGACGGCGCGTATCTGGTGAACAACTTCGAAAGCCTGAACCCGTCGAACACCTACTGGAGCAAGCTCTACAACCTCTACTCGAAGGTCGACACCGAGCAGCCGCGCTTCCTCGAGTTCGAGCGCTGGTGGGGCGGCCATTACCTCCTCAACAAGGAGGAGATGGAGTGGATCGCGCAGAACCTCTTCGTCGGCAACAAGCTCTCCGCCGGCGAGGTGAAATCCTTCGACGGAAAGCACCGCGTCGACATCCGCAACATCCGCTCGCCGATCGTGGTGTTCGCCTCCTGGGGCGACAACATCACCCCGCCGCAGCAGGCGCTCAACTGGATTCCGGACCTCTACCGCAGCGTCGAGGACATCCGGTTGAACGGGCAGACCATCGTCTACTGCCTGCACGAAAAGATCGGCCACCTCGGCATCTTCGTCTCCGCGAGCATCGCCAAGCGAGAGACCTCTGAGCTGACGAGCGCGCTCGAGCTCATCGACACGCTGCCGCCGGGCCTGTACGAGGCGATCATCACCGACACCACGCCGGACATGCCGGGGCTCGAATACCTCGAGGGCCGCTATCTCATCCAGTTCCACCCGCGCACGCTCGACGACATCCTGAAGCTCGACGACGGCCGCGGCGACGAGCGCGCCTTCGAGGTCGTGAACCGCGTGTCGCAAATCAACCAGGGGCTCTACGACACCTTCGCCTCGCCTTTCGTGAAAGCGATGTCGAACGAGGCCACGGCGCGCCTGGCGCGGGACTTGAACCCGGCGCGCATGGAGCGCTGGGCCTTCTCGGATCTCAATCCCTGGATGTGGTGGGTGAAAGCCACGGCGGAGTGGGTGCGCGAGAATCGGCAACCGGTCGCTGCCGACAACCCGCTTGCGCAGGCGGAGAAGAAGATGTCGGCGCAGATCGAGGACGCGCTCGACCGTTATCGCGACGTGCGCGACGACCTGGTCGAGCGCCTGTTCAAGGGACTGTACGAGTCGCCGTGGCTCGCGGCCGCGGTCGGCATGAAAGCGGGCGACGCGAACGCGCGCGGCCCCGCGGAGGCAACCTGGGAGCACGATGAGCTCAAGCGCCTCAAGCTGAAGGAGATCGAGTCGCACATCGAAAGCGGAGCGCTGGTCGATGCCTGGGCGCGGCTGCTGCTCTACGTCGGGCGAGAGGACAAGGTGGGCGACGAGCGGCCGTTCAACCTGCTGCGTCGCATGATCGAGGAAACCAAGCCCGAGAACGTGCCCTCCCTGTCGGTCCTCAAGGCGGCGCTCAAGCGACAGGCGTTCGTGCTGGCCCTGCACGAGGAGCGCGCGATCGACGCGCTGCCTAAGCTCGCGCCCGACATGCAGCTCCGGCGCCGCGGCTTCGAGGCGGCACGCGCCGTGATCCGGGCGCGCGGCGAGCTGACGCCGTTCCAGGTGGAGCGCCTGCGCCGCGTCGCCGGCATCCTGGGAATCGACCAACCCGCGGCGGAGCTGAAATCGGCATGAGCCACGAGAAATACCAGCGCCTGATCGACGCCGCCAAGGCGGTCGAGCCGGTGCCGACCGCGGTCGCGCATCCGTGCGACCAGAGCTCGCTCTCGGGCGCGGTCGACGCCGCCAAGCTCGGCCTGATCCGGCCGATCCTGGTCGGACCCAAGGCGAAGATCGACGCGCTGGCGAAGAGCCTCAAGCTCGACATCGCGGGCTACGAGCTGGTCGATGCGCCGCACAGCCACGCCGCGGCGGCGAAAGCGGTCGAGCTGGTGCGAACCGGCAAGGCCGAGGCGCTGATGAAGGGCGCCCTGCACACCGACGAGCTGATGGCCGAGGTAGTGAAGCGCGACACGGGGCTGCGCACCGCGCGCCGCATCAGCCACTGCTTCGTGATGGACGTGCCCTCGTACGCGACCGCGCTCATCATCTCGGACGCCGCGGTCAACATCTCGCCCAGCCTCAAGGACAAGGTCGACATCGTGCAGAACGCGATCGATCTCGCGCACGCGCTGCGCTTTCCGGAGGTGCGCGTGGCGATCCTGTCGGCGATGGAAACTGTGAATCCGGACGTACCCTCGACGGTCGAGGCGGCGGCGCTGTGCAAGATGGCCGACCGCGGCCAGATCAAGGGCGGCATCCTCGACGGCCCGCTTGCGCTCGACAACGCCATCGACCTCGAGGCCGCGGGGATCAAGAAGATCGTCTCGCCGGTCGCCGGCCGCGCCAACGTGCTCATCGTTCCCGACCTCGAGGCGGGCAACATGCTGGCGAAAAGCCTCTCGTTCCTCGCCCGCGCCGACAGCGCCGGCGTGGTGCTCGGCGCCAAGGTGCCGGTCATCCTCACCAGCCGCGCCGACTCGGTGATGGCGCGACTCGCCTCCTGCGCGGTCGCGGCGCTCGTCGCGCAGGCGCGCCGCGATAGTGCGGCCAAGGCGATCGCGGCCTAGCGAGTGGCGATGAGCGACGCGATCCTCGTCCTCAACGCCGGCTCCTCCAGCATCAAGTTCTCGCTGTTCAGGCATGGTGCAGACAAGGGAGCCGATGAGCTGGCGCTCGCCGCCGGCGGGCAGATGGCGGCGATCCACACCGCGCCACAGTTCGCCGCCCGCGACGCGGCCGGCGCGAAGGTCGCCGAGAAGCGCTGGCCGGCGCAGACGAAGCTAGGGCACGAGGCCGCGCTCGCGCACATCGTCGACTGGCTGAAGACGGCGCACGGGAAGCAACACCGTCTCGCCGCCGTCGGGCACCGCGTGGTGCACGGCGGGGCCGAGCACGCGGCGCCGGTGCGCGTC
>DATLUZ010000021.1:0-13410 GCA_035577785.1 Burkholderiales bacterium
AATCAGCCGGAACCGGCGCTGGTCTTCTTGCGCGTAGTTCATTTCTCACCTGCCATGACGTAAGCCCACAGGGACTCGATCTCCGCCGGTTGCAGCACACCACCCCACGGGGGCATCTGGTTCTTCCCGTTGCTCACGGACGTGACAAAGCGATTTTTCTGGTCCGCCGGAAACTTGCTCAGATCGGCGGGCACTTCCGGGCTGCGCATGCGCGTCCCGTGGCAGGGCGCGCATGTGCGCGCATAAATGGCCGCCCCCTGCTTCACCTGCTCTTCGGGAAACTGTCCGGCGTCCTGGCCAAGAACGGGCGCGGCGAGCGCTGCGGCTGCAACGCCCGCCGCCAGTGCTACTGATCGAAAAGCGCGAAGGTCCACACCGAGCCGCCGAGCGGGATGGTGCTCGGGAGGCCGCGCCGGCTCGAGCCCACGCCGCCCAGCCCCGAGAGGATGGTCACGTACTGTCTTCCGTTCTTGGTCCACGTCACCGGCTGAGCGTTGATGCCGGAGCCGGTCTTGAACGACCACACGACCTCGCCGGTGTCGGCATCGAGCGCGATGAATTCGCCGGTGTTCTTGCCGGTGAAGACAAGACCGCCGCCGGTCGCGAGCATCGCGGAGGCGTTCCTCTGTCCGATGAGCGGTGTGCGCCACTTGGCCTTGGCGCTCATGGGTTCGATCGCCTCCATGTGGCCGGCCGGGGCGTCCTTGGACGTCTCCGGGTAGACGTTCTCGATGAACTGGTAGCGCTGTCCCGCCTTGAATTCGCCCATCGGAATGAACTTGTAGGTCGAAGAGCTGTGGTACGTGTTCGCGTAGAGCAGGCCCGTGGTCGGATTGAACGCGGCATGCCCCCAGTTTTTCGCGCCATTGGGGCTCGGCCAGAGCTCGACCGCCTGTCCCGCGCGCAGCTTCTTCGACTCCTCGGACTCGACGGGTCGGCCGGTGGCCATGTCGACGTGGGTCGCCCAATTCACCTTCTCATAGGGCTTCGCCGAAAGGAGCTTGCCGTTCGCGCGGTCGAGCACGTACAGGAAGCCGTTACGGGCGACGTGCATGATTACCTTGCGCTTCTGGCCGTCCACCGGGATCTCGGCCTGGATCATTTCCCAGGAATCCCAGTCCCAGATGTCATTGGGCGCGAACTGGTAATACCACGCGATCTCGCCCGTCTTCGGACGGATGGCGAGGACCGACGCGGCGTACAGGTTGTCGCCCTTGCGCTTGTCGCCGTTCCAGGGCCCGGCATTGCCGGTGCCCCAGTAGACGAGGTCGAGCTCCGGATCGTACGAGCCGGTAATCCACGTGCTCGCGCCTCCGCGCAGGTGAGTCTCGCGCGGCTCCCACGTCTCGTACCCTTTGTCGCCCGGGCCTGCGGTGGTATAGCGGCGCCAGAGCTTCTTGCCGGTCGCGGGATCCCAGCCGTCGAGGAAACAGCGCGTCCCGAATTCGGCCCCGGAGCAGCCGGTGATCAGCACCCCGTTCGCGATCAGCGGCGCGACGGTGAGCGAGTAGCCTTCCTTCCACTCGGCCACTTTCTGTTTCCACAGCTCCTTGCCGGTCTTCTGGTCGAGCGCCACCACGTGCGCGTCGAGCGTGGTGCGGAACACCTTGCCCTCGAAGATCGCGACGCCCTTGTTGGACACGCCGCAGCACACGACGCTGGGCGTCCCGGCGTCGTACTCGACCGCCGTGCGCCAGATCACCCTGCCCGTGAGCGCATCGATCGCGTAGGTCCAGCGCGCGTTCGACACGAACATGACGCCGTCGTAGATGATGGGCTGCGCCTGCTCGCCGAGATCGTTTTGCAGCGAAACGTTCCACACCGGCACCAGGCGCTTCACGTTCGACTTGTTGATCTGCTTGAGCGGGCTGTAGCGGTTGTGGTCGTAGGTCAGCCCGTAGGTCAGCACGTTGTCCGTCTGCAGGCCGGCCTTGCTGATTTCTTCCTGCGTCGGCCCCGCGCCGAGGCGCGACTTGGTTTCGACCTGCGGCTGGTCCGCCGGCGTCGCGCAGCCGGCGAGCAGCCCTACGGCTATCAGCAGCCTTTTCATGGCGATCTCCCTTGTAGACGCGAAAATCTTAGCGCCCCTTGTCGGCCGCCACAACCGCCGCTGTAAATAGGCCAGCGGATACGGCAGGGTTTACAGCGCGTCGCGGGCGCGGCGCAGGTCGTCGCAGGACATGCGCAGAACCATCTTCCTGCCCCGCCAGTCGATGGCGCGGACCGCGGCCGGCGCCACCAGCACCGTTCTCCCCGGCAGCCACTTGCGCGTGCCGACCAGCACGCCCGCGATCGTCCAGTGCTCGTCGTCGAGCGCGAAATCCTCGACGTGGCCCAGGCTTCCGTCCGCGGCTTCGATGTGGTAGCCGGCCACCGCGCGCGTGCTTCGCAGGTGGGAACGCTCGGCTTTACTTTCCGCCGCCTTCATTTGCCGGAACGCCTCTTCATCGGTGCGCTCGGCGGCGCTTCCCGGATACGCGCCCCACAGGTTGGGCTCCGTCCAGTACCAGTTGTAGCGGTAATAGCGCGCGTGCGCTTCCTGGAACTGGCGCGATACCGGGAGCGCGCTGTCCAGCGGAGGGCTGTGCTCGATCTCTTCGCGCGAAAGCCGCAGGCGAAGCGTCCCCAGTGGGGCCGAGCCTCCGGCCTCCGGTCCCGTGTCTATGAAGGCCGGCGAGACCAGCACCTTGCGTCCGGGCAGCCACCTTCCGGTATCGACGACGAGGTAGCGCACGCCCCAGCGTTGGTCGTCGAAGTACACATCTTTCAGCGACCCGACCACCCCGTCCCGGGCGACGATCGAGTCCCCGCGCAGATCCTGCATGATTCTCCGGAGCATTTAGCCCTCCTTGCGCCCTCGGAATCGATCTTGCAAGGAGCGTGCATGGCTACTCCCACGGTTGGCGATTTCCTGCTCGAGCGCCTCGGTGAATGGGGCGTGCGGCGCATCTACGGCTATCCCGGCGACGGCATCAACGGCATCATGGGCGCGCTCGGCCGAGCCGATGGCGCCATGCAGTTCGTGCAGGCGCGGCACGAAGAGCTGGCGGCGTTCATGGCGTGCGCGCATGCCAAGTTCACCGGCGAAGTCGGCGTCTGCCTCGCCACCTCGGGCCCGGGGGCGATCCACCTCCTGAACGGCCTCTACGACGCGAAGCTCGATCACCAGCCGGTGCTCGCCGTCGTGGGGCAGCAGAAGCGCTCCGCCATGGGCGGGGAATACCAGCAGGAAGTCGACCTGCTTTCGCTCTTCAAGGACGTGGCGAGCGAATACGTCCAGATGGCGGTCAGCCCGGCGCAGGTGCGCCACCTCGTCGACCGCGCGATGCGCATCGCGCTCGACCAGCGAACCGTCACCTGCATCATTTTTCCCAACGACGTGCAGGATCTCGAGGCGGTGAAGGCGCCGCCGCGCAAGCACGGCACGGTGCACAGCGGAATCGGCTACACGGCCGCCGCCGGCACGCCGAACACGAACGAGCTCGCGCACGCCGCCGACGTGCTCAACGCCGGCTCGCGGGTGGCGATGCTCGTCGGCGCGGGAGCGCTCCACGCGACCGACGAGGTGATCGAAGTGGCGGAGACGCTCGGCGCGGGGGTGGCGAAGGCGCTGCTTGGCAAAGCGGCGCTGCCGGACGATCTGCCGTATGTCACCGGCAGCATCGGCCTGCTCGGCACCACCCCGAGCTGGGAGCTGATGACCGGGTGCGACACGCTGCTCATGATCGGCTCGGGTTTCCCGTATTCCGAGTTCCTTCCGGAGGAGGGACAGGCGCGCGGCGTGCAGATCGACCTCGACGGCCGCATGCTGAGCCTGCGCTATCCCATGGAGGTGAATCTCGTCGGCGACAGCAAAGAGACCCTGCGCGGCCTCATTCCCCTCCTGAAGCGCAACACGGACCGGACCTGGCGGCAGCGCATCGAGCGCAGCGTCGCTCGCTGGTGGCAGGTGCTCGAGGCGCGCGCCATGAACGAGGCGAAGCCGATCAACCCGCAGCGCGTGTTCTGGGAGCTGTCGCCGCGCCTGCCCGACGGATGCATCCTCACCTGCGATTCCGGCTCGGCCGCGAACTGGTACGCGCGCGACCTCAAGATGCGCCGCGGCATGATGGCGTCGCTCTCCGGCGGCCTCGCCACCATGGGACCGGCCGTGCCGTATGCGATCGCCGCGAAGTACGCCCATCCCGACCGCCACGTCATCGCGCTCCTCGGCGACGGTTCCATGCAGATGAACGGCGTGAACGGTCTGATCACCATCGCGAAAGTGTGGCGCGAATGGGGCGATCCGCGCCTGACCGTGATGGTGCTCAACAACGGCGACCTCAACCAGGTCACGTGGGAGCAGCGCGCGATGGAGGGCGACCCGAGATACAAGCCCTCGCAGGTCGTGCCCGACTTTCCCTACGCGGAGTACGCGCGCCTGATCGGCCTCGGCGGCATCCGCGTCGATCGGCCCGAAGACATCGGGCCCGCCTGGGAGCGGGCGTTCGCCGCCGACCGCCCTACCGTGCTCGAGATGGTGACCGATCCGAACGTGCCGCCGCTTCCGCCGCACGTCAGCTTCGAGCAGGCGAAGGCGTACCTGTCCGCGCTCATCAAGCGCGATCCGGATTCGCTGCGCATGGTGACCGCCACCGCGAAAGAGTGGTGGGACGGGGTGTCGGCGAAACGGTAGACGCTGCATGAATGCCCGGATGAGCGACGCTGTCGCCATCGGCGCGGTTCGGGTGGCCGCGTTCGAAATCCCGACCGACGGCCCAGAGTCCGATGGAACGCTCGAGTGGAGCTCGACCACGCTGGTCACCGTGGAAGTGCACGCCGGCGGCCTCGCCGGGCTCGGCTATACCTACGCGGACAACGCGGCTGCGCGCCTCGTCGCCGACAAGCTCGCGCCGGTGATCGATGGACGCGACGCCTGGAACATCGCGGCACGCTGGAGCGACATGGTGGGCGCGGTGCGAAACCTGGGCCGCCCCGGCCTATGCTCGATGGCGATTTCGGCCGTCGACAGCGCCTTGTGGGATCTGAAGGCGAAGCTCCTCGGCGTGTCCCTGGCGAGGCTGCTCGGCGCATGCCGGCAAGCCATCCCCGCATACGGCAGCGGCGGCTTCACGAGCTACTCGAGGGAGCGACTGTGCGGGCAGCTCGCCGGCTGGGTGGAACGCGGGATGCGCTGCGTGAAGATGAAGGTAGGGCGCTGCCCAGCCGAGGATGGCGCACGGGTCCGGGAAGCGCGCGCGGCAATCGGCGCCGACACCGGGCTTTTCGTCGACGCGAATGGCGGCTATACCCGCAAGCAGGCGCTGCAACTCAGCGGCGTGTTTGCCGACAGCGCCGTCGGCTGGTTCGAAGAACCGGTTTCCTCGGATGATCTCGAGGGATTGAGGCTGCTGCGCGACCGCGTGGCGCACGGAATGGCGATCGCGGCGGGCGAGTATGGCTACGATCTGCCCTACTTTCGCCGCATGCTCGAGGCGCAGGCCGTCGATGCGCTGCAGGCCGACGCCACGCGCTGCGCCGGCGTTAGCGGCTTCATGGCGGCCGCGGCGCTGGCAGAGTCCTTCGGCTTGCCGCTGTCGAGCCATTGCGCGCCGACGCTGCATCTGCCGCTTTGCCTCGCTGCCCGGAGCGCCGTCCACCTCGAATACTTTCACGACCACGCGCGCATCGAGGGCATGCTTTTCGACGGCTTCCAGGAGCCCGCGGACGGCTTGCTCAAGGCCGACGTGTCGCGCCCCGGGTTGGGCGTCGAATTCAAGCAAGCCGATGCCCGGCGGTTTGTCAGGTAAATCATGGCCACGCTGACGTTCGTTCCCGAAGCGGGCCGGCGCGGCCAAGCTCCCGGCGGCGCGCTGGCCCGCGAGCTGCGCCAGGCGATCCAGGGCGAGGTGCGGTTCGACCAAGGCAGCCGCGCTCTCTATGCCACCGACGCCTCCAACTACCGCCAGGTGCCGTTCGGCGTGGTGATTCCGCGTTCGAAGGAAGACGTGATCCGCACCGTCGAAGTCTGCAGGAAGCACGGCGCCCCCGTGCTGCCGCGCGGCGGCGGAACCAGCCTCTGCGGGCAATGCTGCAACGTCGCGGTGGTGCTCGATTTCTCGAAATATCTGAACCGCGTGCTCGCGATCGATCCGGTGGCGAAGACCGCGCGCGTCGAGCCCGGCGTGGTGCTCGACGATCTGCGCCGCGCCGCCGGCGCCCACGGCCTGACCTTCGCGCCCGACCCGGCCACGCACACGCACAACACCCTCGGCGGAATGATCGGCAACAACTCCTGCGGCCCGCATTCGGTGATGGGCGGCGAGACCGTGGACAACGTGGTGGGCCTGGAGGTGCTGACCTACGACGGTGTCCGCATGAGCGTCGGCGACACGTCCACCACGGAACTGGCGCGCATCGTCCAGGCAGGTGGGCGTCGCGCGAAGATCTACCAGGCGCTCCACCAGCTCGCCGCGACCCACCGGAACGCGATCCGCGAAAGCTTCCCGCCGATCCCGCGCCGCGTCTCCGGCTACAACCTGCCGGGACTGCTGCCCGAGGCGGGTTTCAACGTCGCACGCGCGCTGGTCGGGTCGGAGGGAACCTGCGTGGTGGTGCTCGAGGCGACCGTTCGCCTGCTGGACAATCCGGAGAGCCGCGCCCTTCTCGTGCTCGGATACCCCGACGTTTTCGCGGCCGGCGATCACGTCCCGACGGTGATGGATTGCAAGCCGATCGCGCTCGAAGGACTGGACGATCGGCTGATGCGGGACATGGAGGCCGTGCATTTGCACCCGGGCGACGATGCGCTGCTGCCGCCGGGCGGCGGCTGGCTGCTCGTCGAGTTCGGCGGCGACAGCCGGCAGGCGGCGCTCGCCAAGGCGCACGCCGCCATGGACGCTCTGAAGGGCACGCGACAGCCGCCGTCCATGCGACTCTATGACGACCCCGCGGACGAGGCGCGCATCTGGCACGTGCGCGAATCCGGGCTGGGCGCAACCGCCCACGTGCCGCAGAAGAGGATCACCTGGGAAGGCTGGGAGGATTCCTCGGTGCCGCCGGAAAAGCTCGGCACCTACCTGCGCGAGCTGCGAGGGCTGTTCGAACGCTACGGGTATGAATGCGATCTGTACGGGCACTTCGGCCAGGGCTGCGTGCACACCCGGATCGACTTCGACCTGGAAACCGCGGACGGCATTCGCACATTCCGCGCGTTTCTCCACGACGCCGCGAAGCTGGTGGTGAGCCTCGGCGGCTCGATCTCAGGCGAGCACGGCGACGGCCAGTCGAAGGCGGAGCTCCTTCCGCTCATGTTCGGTGACGAAGTGATGCACGCTTTCCGCGAGTTCAAGTCGATCTGGGATCCCGGCAACCGGATGAATCCCGGCAAGATCGTCGATGCGTACCGCGTGGACGAGAACCTGAGGCTGGGCGTCTCCTACGACGCCCGCCCGCGCAGCACGCATTTCCACTACCAGGATGACGCCGGCGATTTCGGGCGGGCGACGCTGCGCTGCGTCGGCGTCGGCGAATGCCGCAAGAAATCGGGCGTGATGTGCCCGAGCTACATGGCGACCGGCGAGGAGATGCACGCGACTCGCGGCCGGGCCCGCCTGCTCTGGGAAGCGATGAAGGGCGAAGTGCTTCGCGGCGGCTGGAAGGAGGAGGAGGTGAAGGCGGCGCTCGACCTGTGCCTTTCCTGCAAGGGCTGCAAAGGGGAGTGCCCGGTGCACGTCGACATGGCGACCTACAAGGCCGAGTTCCTGTCGCACTACTACGAGGGCCGCATACGCCCGCTCCATGCCTACGCCTTCGGCATGATCGACCGATGGTCGCGCATCGCGAGCAGACTTCCGCGGGCCGCAAACTGGTTCGCGAACACCGCCGCGGCAAAGCGCCTCGCCGGCGTTGCGCCACAGAGGCACATTCCGGGATTTGCCGCCCGCACTTTCCGTGAGCGTTTCCAGGAATCGGGCGAGGGACCGCGCGTCATCCTGTGGCCCGACACTTTCAACAACTACTTCCATCCCGAGGTGGGCGAGGCTGCCGCGACAGCGCTCGCGGCAACAGGCTGCCGCGTGTCCTTGCCGAAGGCGCACTTGTGCTGCGGCAGGCCGCTCTACGAGTTCGGCATGCTGGACCAGGCGAAGCGCTACCTCGAGAACATCCTTCAGGCACTGCGGGACGATATCCATGCCGGAACGCCGATCGTCGTCCTCGAGCCCGCCTGCGCCTCGGTATTCCGCGAGGAGTTGCCGAACCTGCTGGCCGGCGACGAGCAGGCACGGCGCCTTTCGTCCCAGGTCTACCTGCTCTCGGAATTCCTCCAGCGCAAAGCGCCCGCGTTCCCGTTCGGGAAGGTGCGCGGGAAAGCCCTCGTGCACGGCCACTGCCACCAGCAGGCGGTGCTGAAAATGGACGGCGAGCGCGCCGTCCTCGGCAGGCTCGGCCTGGACTTCGAAGTCCTCGATTCAGGGTGCTGCGGCATGGCCGGCTCGTTCGGCTTCGAGAAAGACAAGTACGAGGTGTCCGTACGCTGCGCCGAACGCGTCCTCCTTCCCGCGCTCCGCAGCGCGAGCCCGGACACGATGATCGTGACGAACGGCTTCAGCTGCCGTGAGCAGATCGAGCAGCTCGCCGGACGCCGGCCGCTGCACCTCGCCGAAGTGCTGCAGCTTTCGCTCGGGTCATGACCATGGCAGACATCGGCAGGACGCGCTGGGTGATTCCCGAAGGCTACATCCCGGGCGGCGGCACGGGTTCGGGCCGGGCCCTCGAAAGCCACGAGACCGCATGCATCCTGAATACGGGCGGGCGCGACGCCGAGGTGCGCATCACGCTTTTCTTCAGGGACCGCGACCCGGTCGGGCCCTATCGCGTGACGGTGCCGGCGCGCCGTACGCTGCATCTTCGCTTCAACGATCTATCAGACCCGGCGCCGGTGCCGCGCGATACCGACTACGCCAGCCTGCTCGAATCGAACGAGCCGATCGTGGTGCAGCACACGCGACTGGACTCGCGGCAGGCGGAGCTAGCACTCCTCAGCACGATTGCCTACCCGGTATAGATCGCCGTTCCTTACGAGTTCCTTAAGCGTCGAGTAGCAGGCACGCCAGGTGCTGCGGTCGCTGGTCGCATGCCGGCCATCGCGCCAGCGTCAGTTACGTTAGAGGAGTACGTCGAGCGCCATCGGCTCGTGCTGGTTGGTAGACATGCCACCTAGTGGGTCGCATAGGTAAGAGCGGCACATGCCCCAGATCTTCGGCCCACCGGCAGTCCTAGGCATCAAGCTTTCTCTGGTCGCGATCGCGCTCACCGCCAGCGCGGCGTGGATCACGTTCTACAAGGCGCTCCCTGCGCAGAGCGGGCTCGCTTCGCCTCAGCAGCCGATTCCCTTCAGTCACAAGCACCATGTCGGCGACGATGGCATCGACTGCCGCTACTGCCACTGGTCGGTCGAGAAGGCGTCGTTCGCCGGCATTCCATCCGCGCAGGTCTGCCTGACCTGCCACTCGCAGCTCTTCAACGACGCGCCGATGCTCGAGCCGTTGCGCGAAAGCGCGCGCACGGGCGCGCCGATCCGCTGGGTGCGGGTGCACGACCTGCCCGACTTCGTGTTCTTCGACCACAGCATCCACCTCGCGAAAGGCGTCGGCTGCGTCGAGTGCCACGGGCGGGTCGACCGGATGCCGCGCATCGAGCGCGTAGCCTCGCTCGAGATGCAATGGTGCCTAGGCTGCCATCGCGACCCGGCGCCGCACCTGCGGCTGCCACAGGACGTGTTCGACATGGCATCGAAGCCGCCGCAGGACCCGCGCGTGCGAGCCCAGCTCGCTGCCCGCCTTCTTCCCAAGCAGCGCCTGACCGATTGCTCGACGTGTCACCGATAAGACTCACGCGGCGCAACTTCCTGAAGCTCGGCGCCGCAGCCGCCGCGCTTGCGACCGGCGCCTGCAGCCGGCCGCGCGAGGCGATCGTGCCGTATGCGCATCAGCCGGAAAACGAGCTTCCGGGCGTGCCGCGCTTCTACGCTACGGCGGCGTGCTTCGTAGGCGCAGCCGAAGGCATGCTCGTCGAGTCGAACGCCGGCCGGCCCACCAAGGTCGAAGGCAATCCCGGGCACCCGGGAAGCCTCGGCGCCACCAGCGTGCACGGCCAGGCGAGCGTGCTCGAGCTCTGGGACCCGGAGCGCTCCAAGGTGCCCCGGCAGCGCGGCCAGCCCGCCACGCGCGGCGCGCTCGAGCGCGACATCGCCGATGCGCTCGTGCGCCTGCGCGAGCGCGGCGGCGAGGGGCTGCGCCTCCTCGTCCGCGACGCGAGCTCGCCGACGCTCGCGCGCCAGCTCGACGGCGTCGTGGAGCGCTTTCCGCGAGCGCTGGTGCATCGCTGGGATCCGCTGCACCGCGATCGCAGCCGCGAAGGCGCCCGCCTCGCCTTCGGCCGCCCGCTCGAGCCGCTTTACCGGATCGAGCAAGCCGGCGCCATCCTGAGCCTCGACTCGCGCTTCCTCGACGACCACCCTTATCGCCTCAACCATGCGCGCCAATTCGCGCGTGCACGAATGCCACGCGACGGACGGATGTGCCGCCTGTACGCGCTGGAGAGCGCACCGTCGCTTGTGGGCGCGATGGCCGATCACCGCTTTGCCATGTCGGTCCCGGCGATCGAGGCCTGGCTCGTGGAAAAAAACGCCGCGTACGACACGATCTTCAAGGATCTGAAGCAGAACCGCGGCGTCATCCTCGCCGGCGAGGCGCTATCGCCGCAAGCACACGCCCTCGCGCATCGGCTGAACGCCGAGCTCGGCGCTCCCGTGGCGTACATAGAGCCGAGCGAGCGCGAGCTGCGACCCCTTCCCGAGCTCGTGCAGGCGATGCGCGGCGGCGCGGTCGAGCTGCTCGTCATCCTCGACGGCAATCCGGCGTACGACGCGCCGGCCGAGCTGGACTTCACCGCGGCGCTCGCCCGCGTGGCGCTTTCGGTCCACCTTTCGCTCTACGACGACGAGACCTCCGCGCGCTGCACCTGGCACCTCCCGTCGACGCATTTCATGGAGCACTGGAGCGACGCGCGCGCCTTCGACGGCACGGCCGCCATCGTACAGCCGCTCATCGCCCCGCTCTATGCCGGCGTGTCGCCGCACGAGCTCTTGTCGCTGCTCAGCGGCGAGCACAAGAGCGCTTACGATCTCGTGCGCGAAACATGGCGCCACATCGACTGGGACGCGGCGCTGCGCCAGGGCGTGATTCGGGGCAGTGCTTCTCGCCCCTTGCAGGTTTCGCTACGTGGTTTTTCCCGACCAAAACCCGCCCCAGAGCAAGGCTGGCAGGTGCGCTTCGTCGCTGACGAGGCGGTGCTGGACGGGCGGTTCGCCAACAGCGCCTGGCTGCAGGAGCTGCCGCGTGCGGACTCCAAGCTCACCTGGGACAACGCTGCCCTCGTTTCCCCGAACTCCGCGAAGGTGCTCGGCGTGGCCACCGGCGACGTGCTCGACATTTTGCTAGGCGCCCGGACGTTGCGCGCGCCCGCGTGGGTGACCCCCGCCCAGGCGGACATGAGCCTGACGCTGCCGCTCGGCTATGGACGCTCCCGCGCCGGCGCGATCGGCAATGGCGTCGGCATCGACGCCTTCACCCTGAGAACGCACGCCGAGCCATGGAGCGCGGGCGGGGCCCAGGTGACGAAAGCGCCAGGCCGGCACGAATTCGCCACCACGCAAAACCATGCGCGCATGGAAGGCCGCGAGCTCGCCCGGCACGTCGGGCTTGCCCACATTGATTCGTTCGCGTCGAAAAAGCCGAACACCTCCCTCTATCCCGGTTGGCCGTACGACGGCTACCGCTGGGCGATGAGCATCGACCTGAACGCCTGCATCGGGTGCAACGCGTGCACCATCGCCTGCCAGGCGGAGAACAACATCCCCACGGTCGGCAAGGAGCAGGTGATCGCGGGGCGCGAGATGCACTGGATCCGCGTCGACCGCTATTACGAGGAACGACGCACGCTCTTCCAGCCGGTCCCGTGCATGCACTGCGAGAACGCGCCCTGCGAGTACGTGTGCCCGGTCGAGGCGTCGGTGCACGACAGCGAGGGGCTCAACGTCCAGGTCTATAACCGCTGCGTCGGCACCCGCTTCTGCTCGCAGAACTGCCCTTACAAGGTGCGGCGTTTCAATTTCCTGGACTATCAGAGGAAAGAAGAAGAGTTGAAAGCGCAGCGCAATCCGGAAGTGACCGTCCGCATGCGCGGCGTCATGGAGAAATGCACCTACTGCGTCCAACGCATCACCCGCGCGCGCATCGAGGCCGAAAAGCAGGGCCGGCGCATCGGCGACGGCGAAGTGGTCACGGCGTGCCAAGCCGCGTGTCCGACGAGCGCGATCGTGTTCGGCGATCTGAACGACAAGGAAAGTGAAGTCAGCAAGGCGAAGACCTCGCCGCTCGACTACGATCTTCTCGGCGAGCTGAACACCCGCCCGCGTACGAGCTATGCCGCACGCATCGTCAACCGCAACCCCGAGCTCAAGGATGGCTGACGTCGCCGCACCTCTCAGGCGGTGGAGCTATGCCAGCGTCAGCGACAAGATCGCCGACATCGTCCTCGCGCGGCGCGCGAGCTGGCCCTGGGTTGTTGCTTTTCTCATTTCAATGATTGGAACCGTGGCGTTCGTCGGCGCCATCGGCTGGCTCTTCCTGCGCGGCATCGGCATCTGGGGCGTCAACATCCCGACCGCCTGGGGCTTCGCCATCGCGAACTTCGTCTGGTGGATCGGCATCGGCCACGCCGGCACCTTCATCTCGGCGATCCTGCTGCTCCTGCGCCAGACGTGGCGCACGTCCATCAACCGCTTCGCCGAGGCGATGACGCTTTTCGCCGCGGGCATCGCCGGCATCTTTCCGATCCTGCACCTCGGGCGGCCCTGGTTCTTCTATTGGCTGGTCCCGTACCCCAATGTGATGGAGCTGTGGCCGCAGTGGCGCAGCGCGCTGGTCTGGGACATCTTCGCCATCAGCACCTACCTGATCGTCTCGCTCCTCTTCTGGTACATCGGCCTCGTGCCCGACCTCGCGACGTTGCGCGACCGCGCGGGCACCCGCGCCAGGCAGGTCGTCTACGGTCTGCTCGCGCTCGGCTGGCGCGGCGAGGCGCGCCACTGGGCACGCTTCGAGACCGTATATCTCCTGCTCGCCGGCCTCGCCACGCCGCTGGTCGTCTCGGTGCACAGCGTCGTCAGCTTCGACTTCGCCGTCGCCCAGGTGCCCGGCTGGCACTCGACGATCTTCCCGCCATACTTCGTGGCCGGGGCGCTGTTCTCGGGCTTCGCGATGGTGCTGACGATCGCCATCCCGCTGCGGACGGCGTACGGGCTGGAAGACCTCGTCACCGAGCGCCACATCGACGTGCTGGCGAAGATGATGCTGGCGAGCGGAC
>DATLUZ010000022.1:0-23341 GCA_035577785.1 Burkholderiales bacterium
GCGCATCGCGGCGCTTTTCGCGCGCGTGGGCCTGTCCGCGGCGCAGATGGACAACTATCCGCACCAGTTCTCGGGCGGGCAGCGCCAGCGCATCGGCGTGGCGCGCGCGCTCGCGCTCAACCCGAAGCTCATCGTCGGCGACGAGCCGGTCTCGGCGCTCGACGTCTCGATCCAGGCCCAGGTCATCAACCTGCTCACCGACCTGCAGCGCGAGCTGGGTCTGTCGTATCTCTTCATCTCGCACAACCTCGCGGTAGTCGAGCACATCAGCCACCGCATCGCGGTGATGTACCTCGGCCGCATCGTCGAGCACACCGACAAAGCAACGCTTTTCCGCAAGCCCCTGCACCCGTACACGGAGGCGCTGCTCGCCGCCGTGCCGGTGCCCGATCCTGCGGCGCGGCGCGCGAAGCGCGTGCTGCAGGGCGACGTGCCGAGCCCGCTGCACCCGCCCGCCGGCTGCCACTTCCACACGCGCTGCCCCTACGCCGAGGCGCGCTGCAGGGCCGAGACGCCGCGGCTGCGCGAAGTCGAACCCGGGCATCACGTGGCCTGCCACCTGCGCTAACGTACGCGCATGGCGAGTCCTGTCACCGAGGCGGCGCGGCGCATCTTCGCCGACTTCGCCGATCCGCAGGCGGTGAACCGCGACGCCGCGGGCGCCTGGAAGGCGCCGCTCTGGCGCGCGCTCGAGGAAGCGGGCCTCACCCTCGCCTGGGTGCCCGAGGCGCTGGGCGGCGCAGGCGCGAGCCTCGCC
Organism: Burkholderiales bacterium; assembly: GCA_035577785.1. GTDB lineage: Bacteria > Pseudomonadota > Gammaproteobacteria > Burkholderiales > SG8-39 > SCGC-AG-212-J23. The sequence goes on from DATLUZ010000022.1 coordinate 758, forward strand.
GAGGGCTTCGAGGTGCTCGCCGCCGCCGGGCGGCATGCGCTCGCCGCGCCGCTCGGCGAAACGCTGCTCGCCGGCTGGTGCCTCGCGCGGGGCGCCCTGAGCTGCCCTTCGGGCGTCATGAGCCTCGTTCCGGCGCAGCCGGGAGACTCGATCGGACTCGACGCCGACGGCACGCTGAGCGGACGCGCCCGGGCAGTGCCGTTCGCCCCCGAGGCGGCGCACTTCGCGGTGCTCGCGCAAGGGACCAGCAGCGCGCGAGTCGCGCTGGTGGAGGCGCGCGCTTGCACGATTGACCCAGGCCGGACCCTCGCCGGCGATTCGCAGGGCACGGTTCTCTTTGATCGGGCAAGAGCGCTCGCGCACGCGGCCGTTGACATGGATGCGACCCAACTCCTCCTCATGGGCTGCGTCGCGCGCGCGGTGCAGAGCGCGGGCGCGCTCCAGGCGCTTCTCGAGCTTGCGCTGCGCTACGCCGGCGAGCGCGTCGCCTTCGAGCGGCCGATCGGGCGCTTCCAGGCGGTGCAGCACAACCTCGCGCGCCTCGCGGGCGAAGCCTCGGCCGCGCTCGCTGCGTCAGCCTCCGCCGCCGACGCCATCGAGCGCGCAGAGCGCTCAGTCGAGCGCGCCGGGCGCTTCGACGAAGGCGTGTTCCTCGAAGCCGTCGCCGCGAAGATCCGCTGCGCGGAAGCCGCCCACGAGGGCGCGGCGATCGCGCACCAGGTGTTCGGGGCGATCGGCTATTCGCAGGAGCACACCCTGCACCGCTTCACGCTGCGCCTCCTTGCCTGGCGCGAAGACTTCGGCAACGAGAGCCTGTGGGCCGCGGAGCTGGGCAAGCGAGTCGCGGAGCGCGGCGCGGACGCGCTCTGGCCGCTGGTCGCCGCGCGATGAACGGTTCGTTGCAGTTCGATCCCATGCGCTTGCCGGCGGAATGCGTGCGCCTGCGCCAGGAGGTGCGCGATTTTCTAGCGGCCGAGCGCGCCGCCGGCACGTTCGGCACCGGGAGCCGCGGGCGCCGCGAGAACTTCAACCGCGAGTTCAGCCGCAAGGTCGGCGCGAAAGGCTGGATCGGAATGACCTGGCCGCAGAAATACGGCGGTCGCGGTCGCAGCCACCTCGAGCGCTACGTCGTCACCGAGGAGTTCCTCGCCGCCAACGCCCCGGTACGGCTGCACTTCGTCGCCGACCGCCAGAGCGGCCCGATCCTGCTCAGATACGCCCCCGAGCACATCAAGGCGAGTCTCCTGCCGCGCATCTGCCGCGGCGAGCTCTGCTTCTGCATCGGCATGAGCGAGCCCGGCTCCGGCTCGGATCTCTTCGCGGCGAAGACGCGGGCGGTGCCCGCGCGCGGCGGCTTCGTCGTGAACGGCACCAAGATCTGGACGAGCAACGCGCACCAGGCCGATTACATGCTGGGTCTCTTCCGCACTTCGCCGCCCGCCGCGGACAACCGCCGCCACGGCCTGTCGCAGTTCCTCGTCGACATGAAGATCCCGGGCATCCGCGTCAACCCCATCCGCCAGATGAGCGGCGACCACGACTTCAACGAGGTCGTGTTCACCGACGCCTTCATCCCGCAGGACCACCTGCTGGGCGAGATCGACGGCGCCTGGAAGCAGGCGACGAGCGAGCTCGCCTACGAGCGCAGCGGTCCGGAGCGCTTTCTGGAGACCCTCGACGCGCTCATCGCGCTCGTGCGCCTGCTCGGCCCGCAGCCCGAGCTGCGCGCAGCCGAGGGGCTGGGCCGGCTGGTCGCGCAGCTCCATGCGCTGCGGCGCATGTCGGTGTCGGTGAGCGGCATGCTCGCGGCCGGCGCCGAACCGGTCGTCGAGGGGTCGATCGTCAAGGACCTGGGCACGCTCTGGGAGCAGAAGCTTCCCGCGCGCGTGCGCGAGCTCGCCGCGTTCGCGCCCGCCGACGGCGCCGCGCGCGCAAGCTTCGACGAGCGCCTCGAGTACGCGACCCTCATCGCGCCCAAGCTCACCATCCAGGGCGGCACGACCGAGGTGCTGCGCGGCATCGTCGCGCGCGGCCTCGGGCTGCGCTGACCGCGCAGCAGCGGCCGGATGCCCGACCTTTCGGCGCTCCTCTCGCCCGGCTCGGTCGCGGTGATCGGCGCTTCGCCGGACCTCTCCGGGCTGCGCGGGCGCACGCTCAAGGTGATGCTGCGCCACCCTTACCGGGGCCGCATTTACGCCGTAAGCAGGAGCCATGCGAGCGTGCAGGGAGTGCAGGCTTATCCGTCGATCGACAAGTTGCCGGAGCGCGTCGACCTCGCGGTGCTCATCATTCCAGCGCGCTTCGTGCCCGAAGAGCTCGAGCGTTGCGGCCGTGCCGGCGTGAAGGCCGCGCTCGTCCTCGCCTCCGGCTTCGCCGAGGACGCAAACGTGGACGGCGCCGCGCTTCAGGCGCGCATCGTCGAGGCCGCGCGGCGCTACGACATCGCGGTGTGCGGGCCAAACGCGGAGGGCTTTGCCAACCTGTCGCTAGGGCTGTGCGCGACGTTCAGCCCCGTGCTCGAGGAGCTAGATGAACTCTTTTTCGCCCAACCCCACCCTAAAGGGGAATTCCGGCAGGGGAAGATCGCTGTGGTTTCCCAAAGCGGCGGCGTGGGCTTCTCGTTCCTCGACCGCGGCCGGCCGAAGGGGCTCGCCTTCAGCCACGTCATCACCACCGGGAACGAGGCGTGCCTGGAGACCTTCGACTTCATCGAGCACCTGCTCGACGAGGCGGGCGCCGACGTCTTCGTCGTGTTTCTGGAAAGCATCAGAAATGCGCAAAGCTTCCGCCGCGCCGCCAGCAAGGCGCTCGCCGCCGGCAAGCCGATCGTGGTGGCGAAGATCGGAGAAAGCGAATCGGGCCGGCGCGCCGCCGCTTCGCACACCGCGGCGCTCGCCGGAACCGGCGCGAGCTACCGCGCGATGTTCCGGCGCTTTGGGCTCATCGAAGGCAGCGACACGGACGAGCTCCTCGACATCGCGGCAGCGTTCGCGCGCTTCGGCGATCGGCTGCCGCGCGGCCGGCGCGTGGGCATCGCCACCGCCTCGGGCGGCGCCGGCGGCTGGATGGCCGACGCCTGCGCGGCGGCGGGATTGGAGGTGCCGGAGCTCGAGCCCGAAGCGCGCGGGCGCATCGATGCCCATCTGCCCTCCTACGGCACTTCTCAAAACCCGGTCGACGGCACCGCGCAGGCCATCCGCACCATCGGTTATGGCGAGCTGGCGCGCCTCGTGAGCCTGTCCGAGCGCGTCGACGCCGTGGTCTCGGTCGTCACGGCGCGCGCCACGGAAGTGTTCCAGCGAGAACGCGAAAGCCTCGCCCGCCTGGCGCGCGAAACGCGCAAGCCCATCCTGATGTGGTCCTACACCCTCCCGGCCGCGGAGACGGCGCGCATCGTCGCCGAGGCCGGTCTTGCGCTCTGCACCGACATGCGCAATTGCGCCCGCGCTCTGGCGGCGCTGGCCGAATATGCAGCAGTCAAAGAAAAGTTTGTTGTTCCGTCCGTTTCGGTCGACGAGGCGAGGTGCAAACGGGTCGGCGCAAGGCTCGTCGAATCGGCCGGCGCGGTGCTGTGCGAGTACGAAGCGGCCCCATTGCTCGGGGAATACGGAATCAGGTTCGCCGCTTCGCGCCTGGCGACCAGCGCGCAGGAAGCGATCGCAGCCGCGGCGGCGCTTGGCCGGCCGGTGGCGCTCAAGGTCCAGTCGCCGCAGATCCCGCACAAGACCGAGGCGGGCGCGGTAGCGCTCGGGGTCCAAGGCGCCGAGACGATCGCGCACGCCTATGCAGACGTGCTCGCCGCAGCGCAGCGCGTTGCCGGCGCCGATATCCGGGGCGTGCTGGTCCAAGCCATGGTGCCGGCGGGCGTCGAGATGCTGGTCGGCATCCACCGCGACGCGACGTTCGGCCCGATGCTCACCCTTGCCTTGGGCGGCATCCATGCCGAGGCGCTGCGCGACGCCGCGCTCGCGCCTGTGCCGGTCTCGCGCGGCGACGCGGCGAAGCTGCTCGCGGCCCTGCGTGGCAACGCGTTGCTCGAGGGCGCAGACACGGAGGCGTTGATCGGCCTGGTGGTCGCGCTCTCGCAGTTCGCCGCCGAGCACGGCGAGCGCATCGCGGAGCTCGACCTCAATCCCGTGATCGTGCATCCGGCGGGCCACGGCGCTTCGGCAGTGGACGCGCTGATCGTAAAGCGGCAGGATTCCTCCCCGGGTTGAAAGAGCCTCCATGTCCAGCCTGCCTGCCACGACCGAGCTCGGCGTCGAGCTCGCCGACCACGTCGCCACGGTCGAGATCCGGCGTCCGCCGCACAATTTCTTCGACCTCGGGCTGATCCGGGCCCTCGCCGAGGCATTCGAGGCGCTCGACGCCGAGCCGGCCTGCCGCGCGATCGTCCTCGCGGCGCAAGGGAAGTCCTTCTGCGCGGGCGCCAACTTCGGCGACGGCGCGGCGCTGGACGCGGACGGCCAGGCGAAGGCGCTGCCGGCCGGCGCCGCGCACCGCGGCGTCCACCTATATGTTGAAGCGGTGCGCCTCTTCCGCACGGCGAAGCCGATCGTCGGCGCGATCCACGGGCCGGCGGTCGGCGGCGGACTCGGCCTCGCGCTGGTGCCGGACTTCCGCGTCGCCTGCCCCGAGGCGCGTTTCTGCGCCAACTTCACGCGTCTGGGCTTCCACCCGGGATTCGGCCTGACCGTGACGCTTCCCGAGCTCGTCGGAAGGCGCGAGGCCGCGCTCATGTTCTATACCAGCCGGCGCTTGAAAGGCGAGGATGCGCTGCGCATTGGCCTGGCCGACGTGCTCGTGCCGCTCGCCGAGGTGCGCGCCGCGGCGCAAACGCTCGCGCGCGAGATCGCCGAATGCTCCCCGCTCGGCGTCGTGGCCACGCGCGCGACGCTGCGCCGGGGGCTCGCCGAGCGCGTGCGCGAGGCGACCGAGCACGAGCTCGCGGAGCAGACGCGGTTGCGCCGCACCGAGGATTTCCGGGAAGGTGTGAAGGCGATGGCCGAGCGGCGCACGCCGCGCTTCGTGGGCCGCTAGAGCTACACTCTCGATATGCGCACGCTCTTCTTCTTTTTGTGCCTCGGAATGTGTGTGGGCCTGAATGCGCAGCAGCCTCTGCCGATCTTCGACGCGCACCTGCATTACAGCCACGACGCGTGGGAGCTCGTGCCGGTGCCGCAGGCGATCGAGATCATGCGCAAGGCGGGGCTGAAGCGCGCGCTCATCTCGAGCGCCGGCGACGACGGCCAGCAGCGCCTCTACCAGGCGGCGCCCGACCTCGTCATCCCGGAGCTTCGCCCCTATCGCACGCGTGCCGACGTAGGTACGTGGTTTCGCGACGAAAGCGTCATCCCGTACCTCGAGGACCGGCTGAGGAAATACAAGTACGCCGGCATCGGCGAGTTTCATCTCTACGGCGCCGACGCGGATCTTCCGGTGCCGCGCAGGATGGTGGAGCTCGCGCGCAAGCACGGCCTCTTCCTGCACGCGCACTCCGACGTCGACGCCGTCGAGCGGCTTTTCAGGCAGTGGCCGCAGGCGCGCATCCTGTGGGCGCACTCGGGCTTCGACCGGCCCGAGCGCGTCGCGGAGATGCTGAAGAAGCACAACAACCTCTGGGCGGACCTCGCGTTCCGCACCGAGCATGCCTCGAACGACAAGGTCGACCCCGCCTGGCGCGCGGTGTTCCTCCAGTTCCCCGACCGCTTCATGGTCGGCACCGACAGCTACACCCCCGAGCGCTGGCACTACATCCAGGGCCACGCCGACTGGTCGCGGCGCTGGCTCGGCGACCTGCCGCGCGACGTGGCCGAGCGCATCGCATGGAAAAACGGCGAACAGGTCTTTGGTTCCTTGCTGCAGCCGTACTGAGCTTCCCGGCCTGGCCGTGCAGCCTTCCACAAGAGGGAACAAGGCTCGAGTCCGAGCGATTCGTTCTCTCCTACAAGGCACAAGCGGTTGAGGTCGCGAAGCATTTCGCCGTCGACGTAACGGTCTGCCCAAAGTCCGGGCAACCCGTACCCGAGGCGCTGAAGGTCGACGCCCACATGCCGGAGCATCGCCACGGCATGAACTACGCGCCGACGCTGCAGACGCTCGGCCCGGGACGCTGGCGTGCCGAGGGCCTCATGTTCCACATGCCCGGGCGCTGGGAATTCCTGTTCGAGGTGCGCGCCGCGGGAAGCACCGACCGTCTCGCGGGCGCCTACCAGGTCGGGGGCCTGGACTTTTCGAAGGAAGAGGTCGCGAAGATCCTGCAACACGGTCCCTGGCCGCCGCCGCTCGCGCGCGACCCGACCAACCGCGTCTCAGGCAAGCCTGAAGCCATCGCGCTCGGCGAGAAGCTGTTCTTCGAGCCGAGGCTCTCGGGCACCGGCTCGGTCCTGTGCGCGACCTGCCATGCGCCCTTCCGCCAATTCCAGGACGCGCGAGCGCGCGCCTTCGGGCTGGAGCTCGTTGATCGCAACACGCCCACGGTGCTCGACGTGCGCTTCAACCGCTGGTTCGGCTGGGACGGCGCGCAGGACAGCCTGTGGGCGCAGAGCATCCGCCCGCTCCTCGATCCGCGCGAAATGAAGGCGAGCGCGGGCCACGTTGCCAGTACGGTCAAGAAGCTCTTTCAGAAGGAGTACGAAAGCGCCTTTGACCGCCCCGTCCCGCAGAACGACGAGGAAGTGCTCGCGGACGTTGGCAAGGCGCTCGCGGCCTATCAGGAAACGCTGGTGAGCGGACGTACGCCCTTCGACGATTTTCGCGACGCGCTCGAACGTGGTGAAACCAAAATCTCTTACCCAATGGCGGCGCAACGGGGTCTCAGAATCTTCGTCGGCAAGGGCAATTGCAGCGTGTGCCACTTCGGCCCGCGTTTCACCAACGGCGAATTCGCCGACACCGGCGTGCCGTTTTTCGTCGCGCCGGGGAAGGTGGACCCCGGACGGCAGGCCGGCATCGAGAAGCTGAAGCACAATCCCTTCAACCTCTTCGGCCGCTACAACGACGACAAATCAGGCGAGAGTGCGGTGGCGACGAAGCACGTGCAGGTCCAGCACCGCAATTTCGGCGAGTTCCGCGTGCCGAGCCTGCGCGGCGTCGCCCAGACCGCGCCCTACATGCACAACGGCAGCCTCGCCACGCTCGCCGACGTGGTCAAGTTCTACTCCGAGCTGAACGAGGAGCGGCTGCACGCCGACGGCGAGAAAATACTCAAGCCGCTACACCTCACCGCACAGGAAGCCGGGGATCTGCAAGCCTTCCTCGAGTCGCTGTCGGCATCCGACGAAAAGATGAACGCGATTAAGTCTAGGTAAATCCACCGCGCAGTAACATGGGCATCATGCGTGTTCAAGCCATGTTCCTCGCCGCTCTCATCGCCATGGCGTTGAGCTTTCCGGCAATCGCGCAGACTTCGCAGCAGCTCGTGAAGCGCTATACAGACCTCGCCGGCTCGGCCGAAAACGCCCAGTCGCTCGTGACCGGCTTGACGCAGAAAATGGCCCTGGGGAACGTCGACAACGCGCTCGCCCTCACCCAGGCCTCGCTCGAGAAGCGGGGAATCGTCCATCCCACGCCGGAGCAGCTGAAGGTCGCCCTGACCGCCCTGCTGGATCAGCGCGCCGCCGGCCAGGGCTGGGGCGAAATCGCGCACTCGCTCGGTTTCAGCCTTGGCGAAATCAAGGATGCCCAAGACCGGCGCGAGCGGAGAGAGGGCATGCAGGAGGCTCGGGCGTCAACGCCGATTCGCCCGGAGAAGCCCGAGGCGGATCGGCCGCCGCGCCCCGAACGACCCGACCGCTCGATGCGCCCGGAGAGGCCCGAGCGTCCGGAAATATAGAATTTCCTCGGTTTTCTGTCGCCTCCCGGCGACAGAATGAACGCCCCTCCATATGTATGGCTCCGTAACATGTGACGCAGTAGGATTCGCCGCCAAGGAGGGCACCATGTTGAAACAACGGACCATTATTGGCGCGTGCGCTACGCTCGCGCTGATCGCCTTGACGGGAACGGCGCAGAACTCGCCGCAACTGGTAGAGCGCTACACCGATCTCGCAGGCTCGACGCAGAATGCGACCGCGCTGGTGACGGGCCTGCGCGACGGCAGCACCATCACGCTGAAGAGCGGCAGCACTGTCACCACGATCGATCCGCCCACGCAGAAGATGGGCTTCGGCAACGTCGACGACGCGCTCGCGCTCACTCAAGCCTCGCTCGAAAAGCGGGGGATCGCCAATGCGACTCCCGAGCAGCTGAAGGCTGCGCTGCTGGAGGTGCTCAATTTGCGTGCCGCCGGCGAGGGCTGGGGCGAGATCGCCCATTCGCTCGGCCTGAACCTCGGCGAGATTAAGAGCGCCGCGAATCGACCCGAGCGCGTACAGCAGGCCCGGGCGGAACGGCCCGAGCGGGCAGAGCGGACCGAGAAGCCCGACCGCGTCGAGCGCATGGATCGGCCGATGCGGCCGGAACGGCCCGAGCGCCCACAGAAGTAACTGACGACTGACACCGCAAATAGCACCAGGAGGACTTCGCATGCTCCACGCCCCGCGCGCCGCTTTGCTGGCGGCATTTCTGCTTGCGCTGCCGCTTGTCGCGCCGGCCCATGAAAAAGACACGAACCCGCCCGAGGATCGGCTGGTCGACAAGTTCACGCGCTTCGCCGGCTCGAAGGCGAACGCCGAGGCGCTGGTGAACGGCCTGCGCAACGACCAGGAGGTGAAGCTCACTTCGGCGCAGGGCACGACGACGTCGTTTACGCCCAAGACGGACAAGATGGGCTTCGGCAGCGTGAACATCTCGCTCACGCTCGCGAAGGCGACGCTCGCCCAGCAGGGAATCACGCGGCCGACGCCGCAGCAGATCCAGGCGGCGCTGAACGGCGGCACGGTAACCAACAGCTCGGGCAGGCAGGTGACGTTCACCGGCATCCTCACGCAGCGCGCGAGCGGCATGGGCTTTGGCAAGATCGCGCAGGCGAACGGTTTCAAGCTGGGCGAGCTGCTGCGCCACAGGCACGGTGATTTCGACCGTCACCGCCACCACGCCGAGTTCAAGCACCACGAGCATCATCGCGCCGATTTCCAGAAAGTACGCTTCGAACGTCACGAGAGATTCGAGCGGCGCGAACGTCCGGAACGCGTCGAGCGCGCCGAGCGGCCCGAGCGCCCGGAGCGCCCCGAGCGGCACGGCCGCGGCTAGGCTGCCGAAGCGCGCAGGAAGCGCTCGCGCGTGAGGATGAGCAGCACGCTGGCTACGAACGCCACCGCGGCATAGAGAATCCACGCGCCGGTCCAGCCGGTCGCGTCCCGGAGCAGCCCGGAGACAAAAAGGGCGCTGCCCATGCTGACCGAGCTCACCAGCGTCCAGGCGCCCTGGTAGGCGCCGCGCCGCCCCGGCGGCGCGAGCCGTGCCACCGCGGCGGGCACGGCCGAGCTGAAAACCAGCTCGGCGAAGCTGAAGACCACGGTCCCGGCGACGAACGCGGTGCCGGCGTGCGGCAAGCCGCCGAAGCAGGCGAGCGCCGCGGAGACGATGAGCGCCGCCGCGCCGAGCCAGCGAAACGGCCCGGCGTGCTCCATCCGGTTTGCGACCGGCACCGCGAAGAGCGCGACGATCACGCTGTTCAGGCCGAGCACCAGGCCGATGAAGCCTTCGCCGAGTCCCCGGTCCACGGCGAAGAGCGGCGAGGCGTAGACCACGAGTCCCATGCTGAACGGGAACACGAACGCGATGGCGGCGAAGCCGAGCAGGACCTTGTCGTGGAAAACGGAGGCGAAGGCCTCGTAGAGGCTCTCTTCGCCGGACGAGGCGCGTTCGATCGGGAGCGGGCCGCGCAGCCCGAAGAGGTAGAGCGCCGGCACCAGCAGGTAGCTGCCGGCGCTCAGTGCCGCGAGCAGGCCGTAGCCGCGCTCGGCCACGTATCCAGCCGGCGTGACCGCCAGGGTATAAGCGACGCTCACGACCGTGTAGTTCAACGCGAGCACGGACTGGCGCCGGCCGACCGGCGCGAGATCGAGGAGCAGCGCGCTGCCCACCGGCATGGTGACGGCGCTCGCCACGCCCATCGCGAAGCTCCAGGCAAAAAGCGAAAGCGGACCGTGCACGAACAGGAAGCACGGCAGTACGGCCGCCGTGAGAAGCGAGGCACCGAGGATGAGCGGGCGCCGGCCGAGGCGGTCCGAGAGCGCGCCGAAAAACGGCGCCAGCACGCCGCGCAGCAGGTTCTCGCAGAAGAACGCCGCGCCCACCATGGCGAGCGCGATGCCGGCCTCGCGCACGAAGTAGATGCCGAGGAAGGTCACCAGGCTCATCCGGGCGGCGACCGAGATGAAGTTCGCCGCCAGGACGACGCTGATCTCTTTGCCTAGAAACCCCAGTAATCCAGCCCTTCCGGAAGCGGCTCGCCGATGGTGAGCGAGGCGAGCTTGGCGTACTGGCCTTCCGAATAAAGCAGGGCCTTGCCTTTCTGGCCGAGGAGCATCTGCTCGACCTGCCCGAGAAACACGGTGTGCGTACCGTGCGTCATCTTCTTCACCACGCGGCAGTCGAACGACGCCAGCGCGTCGACGAGCGCCGGCGAGCCGGTGGCGAGCCGGGTCCAGTTGCCGTTCTTGAAGCGTCCCTCTCCGCTCTGCGCGCCGCTGAACATGGTGGAGAGCTGCCAGTCCTCGGCGCGCAGCACGTTCACGCAGAAAGCCTTCGCCTTCGACACCGCGCCGTGCGTGGTGGCGAGCTTGTTGATGCACACGAGCACCGTCGGCGGCTCCGCCGTGGCCGAGCACACCGCGGTCGCCGTCATCCCGTAGCGATGCCCGGCGTGCGCGCTGGTGATGATGTTGACCGCGCCGGCGAGCGAGCGCATCCCGGCCTTGAACTGGCCTGCGTCGAGGGGCTTCGCTTCCATGCGAACATTCTAAACATGGAAACCCACAGCTATCTGCAGCAGGCCCTGGTCTTGCTCGCCGCGGGCGTCATCGCGGTGCCGATCTTCAGGCGGCTCGGACTGGGCTCGGTGCTCGGCTATCTCATCGCCGGGGTCGCGATCGGCCCGTGGGGCGGCGCGCTCATCTCGGATCCGCAAAGAGTCCTGCAATTTTCCGAGTTCGGCGTGGTGCTGCTGCTGTTCCTCATCGGGCTGGAGCTCAACGCGCAGCGCGTGTGGTCGCTGCGGCGCGCGATCTTCGGCCTCGGCGGCGTGCAGGTCGCCGCGACCATCGCCGTGGTCGCCGCCGTCGCGGTCGCGCTCGGACAGTCGCTCACCGTCGGCGTGGTGGCCGGCATGGGAATCGCGATGTCGTCGACCGCCATCGGACTCGCCACGCTCGGCGAGAAGAACCTGCTGCAGACGCCGGGCGGCCAGGCTTCGTTCGCCGTGCTGCTGTTCCAGGACCTCGCGGTCATCCCGTTGCTCCTGGTTCTCGGCGTGATGGGCGGCGAATCCGAAGGCTTCCACCTGATGGGCCTCGCGAAGGCGCTCGGCATGATCGTGCTCTTGATCGCCGCGGGTCGCGTGCTGGTGCGACCGGTGCTGCGCTTCGTCGCGCAGGCGCGGCTGCGGGAGGTGTTCGTCGGCTTCTCGCTGCTCGTCGTGCTCGGGACCGCTGCGCTGATGGAGTGGGCCGGGCTGTCGCAGGCGCTGGGCGCGTTCCTCGCCGGCGTCATGCTCGCCGACAGCGAGTACCGCCACGAGCTCGAGCTCGACATCGAGCCGTTCAAGGGCCTGCTGCTCGGCCTGTTCTTCATCGCGGTCGGCATGTCGGTCGATCTGGGCCTGTTCCTGCGGCTGCCGTGGCTGGTTCTCGGCATCGCGTTCGGCATCGTGGCGCTGAAGCTGGCGATCCTCTTTCCGATCGCCCAGCTCTTCGGCTACTGCAGGCGAGCCGACGCGGCCACCTTCGCGGTGGCGCTGTCGCAGGCGGGCGAATTCGCCTTCGTGCTGCTCGGCGCTGCCGGCAGCATTCTTCCGGCCGAGACCGCGGCGCTGCTGAACGCAGCGGTGGCGGTGTCGATGCTCACCACGCCCTTTCTCTTCAGGCTGCGGGAGCGGCTGAAGCTCGAGCGGCCCGAGGCGCGCGCCGCCGATACGATCCGCGAATCGAATCCGGTGATCGTTGCCGGCTTCGGACGCTTCGGGCAGGTGGTGGTGCGTGTGCTGCGCGGCCTGGGCGTCGGCGCCACCGTCATCGACCACGACCCGGGGCAGATCGACACCGTGCGCCGCTTCGGCTGGAAAGCCTATTACGGCGACGCGACCCGCATGGACCTGCTCGAGTCGGCGGGCGCGCGCGGCGCGAGGCTGCTCCTCGTGGCCATCGACGATGCCGAGGGCGCGATGCGAATAGTGAAGAACGCGCGGCGGTACTTCCCCGATCTGCCGATCGTGGTGCGCGCGCACAGCCGCACGGACGCCTACGAATACGCGGAGATGGGCGTGCCCTCGATCCGCGAGGTGTTCGGCTCGGCGCTCGACGCCGCGAGCCGCATGCTCGGCACCCTCGGTTATTCCGAAAATGAAGTCGAGAGCATTCTGCGGCGGTTCAAGGAGTACGACGAGCAGCAGATCGTACGCAACGCGCCCCACCGCCACGACATCAAGACCCTGATCGAGCTCTCCGAGCAGGGCCGGCGCGACATCGCCGAGCTGCTCGCGGCCGAGGCGCGCTCAGCGCCGCAGGTTCACCAGGACGATGCCGGCGCCGACGCAGAGCGCGGCCGTCGCGAACGCAGCGCTGATCGGCTCTGACAGGAAGGACGCTCCCGAGAGCACGCCGAACATCGGCGTGAGGAAAGACAACACCGCGAGCGGCGCCGCACGGTAGCGCGTGAGAAGCCAGAACCAGGCAAGGTAGCTCGCGAACGCGACGATCGCGCCCTGGTAGGCGAGGCTCGCCACGACGAGCGGCGTCACGGCGCCGATGGCCTTCTCGCCGAGGAGTGCCGAGGCGAGCGGCAGGCAGAGCGCCGACACGCCCAGCTGGTAGAAGAGCGTCTTGGTCGCGGTGGCGCGCGAAAGGCGCGTGGCGCGAATCACCACCGTGGTCGCCGCCCAGAGCGCCGCGGCGATCACGCCGCACAGGTCGCCGGGCCAGGTGGCGCGGCCGCTGCCGAAGCCTTCGGCAAAGGCGAGCACGATGCCGGCGAAGGCAAGCAGCACGCCCGCCCATTGCCGCACGCTCAGGCGCTCGCTCGGCACGAAGAAGTGCAGCCCGAGCGCCGTGAGCGGCGGCGCGAGATAGATGAACACCGACATGCGCGAGGCGTTGGTATGCGCCAGCCCCGCGTAAATGAACACGAATTCGCCGGCGAAGAGCAGGCCCGCGACGAGCCCGGCGCCGAGCGTGCCGTCGGCGTCGAAGAGACGCACCCCGCGCAGGCGCGCCCAGCAGAGGAGCAGGGCCGTCGCGATGATCGAGCGCAGCGCCGCCTGCGTCACCAGCGGAACATCGGCCGCGATCGACTTGACGGCGACCTGCTGGAAGCCCCACAGCGCCGTGAGCGCGAGCATCACGCCGATCGCGGCGCCGTCGACCGGCCTCCGCTCCTCGCTCATCGCGTTTGGTTCATTGCACCCTGGTTCATTGCACTTGACTCAGCGCTGCGATTTTGGCGTAACATCATCCGATGGCACGGCGGAAGAAAACCGCGGTTTCGCGCGACGAAACCCGCGAGGAGCCCATCCTCAAGCGCCCCGACGGCTTCTACTGGCAGAGGAAGAGCGGCGACCTGCGCGGCCCGTTCGTGACGCGCAGCGAGGCCGAGGCCGACCGCCTCGCGGGCGGCGAGGCCGGGGACGAGTTCAACGCCGGCGAATCGCTGCAGGAGGCCGAGTCCGAGATCGGCGTGGCCGAGTGGATCGACCCCGACACGGGCGGCCCCGCCGAGGACAGCGTCCCGCGCCTCGAAGACCACTGATTCTTCTTACTTCTCGGCAACCTCCACTAGAAGGTCGTTGAGCGCGCCCGGGTCGACCGGCTTGGTCAGGTGGTAGTCGAAGCCCGCTTCCATCGCGCGTCGCCGGTCGCCTTCCTGCCCCCAGCCCGTAAGGGCGATGAGCGTCACGCCGGCGCCGCGGTTTTCGCGGATGGACCGCGCCACTTCGAAGCCGTTTGCGCCGGGCATGCCGATGTCGAGCACCGCGACCTTCGGGCGGAAGTCGCCGTCGAGGCGGATCGCGGCGGTGCCGTCATAGGCGACTTCGACCTCGTAGCCGTATAGCGAGAGGATCCGCTGCAGCGAGTCGGCGGCATCGCGGTTGTCGTCGGCGACGAGCACCTTCACGCTGCCGAGAGGCGCCGGCGGCCGTGGCTGCGCGGCGGGCTTCGCCGGCTGCACCGGATCGGTGTATTTCGGCAGCGGCAGGCGCACGGCGAACTCGGCGCCCTGCCCCTTGCCGCGGCTGCGCGCCTGCACGCTTCCACCGTGCAGCGCCACGATGCCCTGCACCAGCGATAGGCCGATGCCGAGGCCGCCGTGGGAGCGCTCGTTCGAGCGCGTGAGCTGCGAGAACGGCTCGAACAGGCGCCCGGCCACCTCGGGCGGAAAGCCGATGCCGTTGTCCTGCACCGTCACCACCACCTCTTCTCCGTGCACCTCCGCGGTGAGCGCGATCTCGCCGTGGCGCTCGGTATAGCGCGCGGCATTGTTGAGCAGGTTCGAGAACACCTGCGCGAGCCGCGCCGGGTCGGCCTCGACCGTGACCCGCTCGCTCGGCAGCAGCACCGCCAGGCTGTGCCCCGCGGCGTTGATGTGCGGCCGGCTCGTCTCGAGCGCCATGTCGATCGCGCGCTCGAGCGGCAGACGCTCCTTGCGGATGAGGAGCTTGCCGCCCGCGATGCGCGCGATGTCGAGGAGATCGTCGATGAGGCGCGACATCTGATCCACCTGGCGCTCGATCACTTCCCGGCTCCACGTCAGCTCGGGGTCGAGCGCGTCCTTCTTGCCGAGGATGGCGACGGCGTTGCGGATCGGCGCGAGCGGGTTGCGCAGCTCGTGGGCGAGCGTGGCGAGAAACTCGTCCTTGCGCCGCTCGGCCTGGCGCAGCGTCTCCTCCATCAGCTTGCGGTCGTGGATGTCGGACACCACCGCCACCAGCCCGTTGGGCGCTCCGCCCTCGTCCCGCGTGGACTCCATCACGGAATGGATCCAGCGCTCGCCGGCGGCAAACCGCGCCTTGCGCTCGTACTCCACGCGCTCGCCGCGCAGCGTGCGCTCGACGTGCGGGCGCAGGTCGAGCCAGTCGCGCTCGGCGAGCACCTCGGCGACCGGCCGGCCGATGATCTCGGCCGGCGCTCTTCCGATCCATGCGGCGAAGGTGCGGTTCACCCAGATGTAGCGCAGATCCGCCGATACGCACACCACGCCCGCCGGCATCGTGTCGGTCACGAGGCGCAGTTCTTCTCGTTGCCTTCGCAGATCCTCGGCAGCGCGCGCCTGCTCCGTCACGTCCATGCTTACGGCGCCGATGTGCAGCTTGCCGGCGGCGTCGCGCAGCGGAAATTTGGTGCTGTGAAACTGCCGCTCGCCGATCATGAGGTCGAACTCGTCCGGCAGCTGACTGCCGAGGACCTTCGCGTCGTGCGCGTGCACCTCGCGCGCGGCCGCCGGCGGGAGCAGCTCGTCGTCCGTCTTTCCCTGCCAGTCGGGCACGCCGACGATGCTCTGCGCGGCCGCGTTCATGTACACGTAGCGTCCGGCATCGTCTTTCACGAACACCGCCGCGGGCGAATTTTCCATGAAGCGGCGGAAGCGCTCCTCGCTCGCTTCCGCGCGGCGGCGCGCCGAGTGCATCGCAATACCCAGGCCGACGATCAGCGCGAACAGCAGCGCATCGACGACGAGCAGGTAGGACTGTGCGTTGGCGAGCCATGGGTCGAGCGCGAAGCGCAGCCCCGCGGCTACCGCTACCGCCACCAGCGCAACGATCCAGCGCACTCTCCCTCCGGCAAAAAAGGGCAAATCTTAGACCGCTGCGCCGGAAGACGCTGTCGTCGTTTCCGCTACAAGATCGCGCCGGAGGCTCGCGCCCTGGCGAAGGAGCTCGCGCTGAACCGCCCGCACCGGCACCTGACGCGGCGCCTTGCCGGCCCTCGCCGCGAGCGCCGCGCAGATGCCCGCCGCCTGCCCGGTCGCCATGACGATGGGCATCACCCGGTAGGAAGAATGCGCTTCGTGGCTTCCGGAGATGCAGCGGCCGGCGACGATCACGCGCTCGGTATTTCTCGGCAGCAGGCAGCGCAGCGGGATGTCGTAGGCCTCGCCGGGCGGCAGACGCTTCAGCACCGTGCCGCTGCCTTTTGGATTGTGGATGTCCACCGGGTAGGCACCGCGCGCGATGGCGTCGTCGAACTTGCGCGCGCCGAGCACGTCGTCCACGTCGAGCCGGTATTCGCCCATCACGCGGCGGGTCTCGCGCACGCCGACCTGCACGCCGCTCTGCACGACGTAGGATTCCTCGAAGCCGGGGACATAGCGGCGCAGGAACGCCTCGATCTGGCGCATCTGCCGCCGGCTGCACCACTCGGCGTAGCTCAGGTCCCAGACGTCGGTGCCGAGGACGCGCGTCACGCGCGTGCTGTTCACGCTCACCTCGTTGTCATGCGGCGTGGCAAAGAAGAGCATGTCCTCGCGCGGCAGGTCGAGGTTGCCTTCCTCGGTGGCACGGCGCACGAGCGCCCACAGCCCATGCACGCCGCGCCATTCCTTCGGGTTGTCGCGCACGTAGTCGTCGAATCGGGCGCGCCGAAACTCGGTGACGCGGAACATCAGGGTCATCGGCTGCGCGAGGCCGTCGGCGCGGCCGATCTCGCACGGCGCGCCGGCCTGCACCGCGACGTCGCCGTCGCCGGTGCAGTCGACGATCACCTTCGCGCGGATCGCGAGCGGCCCCGACTTGGTCTCGAAGATCACGCCCTCGTTCCCGGGCAGCACGCCGCTCGCGAACGCGTGAAAAAGCAGGCTCACGCCCGCCTCGTCGAGGAGCTCGAGCGCGATCAGCTTGAACCACTCCGGGTCGAACGGCACGGTGTAGCCCGTGCTGAGCGACGGCGCGATCGCCCCGCCCGCGCTCACCAGGCGCTCGAGCAGGCGCCGCAGCACCCCGGCCACCACCGGCTCGCCCGGGCCGTGGTCGGTGGGCAGCAGAGTGGTCGCGCCTTTCCTTTCAGCCGTGGGAATCTGCGTGTGGAACGACATCAGCGGCATGACGAGCGCCGCCGTGGCGTTGCCGCCGAGGAATCCGTAGCGCTCCGCGAGCACCACGCGGGCGCCCGCGTCGGCGGCGGCGACCGCCGCGCCGAGCCCTGCCGGCCCGCCGCCCACGACCAGCACGTCGGCCTCTCCCGCGAGCAGCGCCTGCCGGGGCGGCAGCTGCAGCCGGACCGTGCCGTCAGGCCGCTTTAACGCTGGCAATCGAGAGCTTCTCCTTGTTGAGGAGCTCGAGCAGGATGTGGTGCGTCTCCTGCGCGCGCTTCTGGAGCGGCGCCACCACCTTGGGGAGGTTGAGCTTGGTCTGGCGGCGACGGTCCCAGGCATCGTCGAGGTGGGCGATCAGCCGGCCCGGGTTCACCAGCTTGTAGGGCGGCGTCGGGATCTTCAGGTCCTCGAGCAGCCCGGTCACCTTGCCCGCGTAAGGCAGCGCGACGAAGGGCACGCCGCGCAGCGCGGCGAAGATGAGGAAATGCAGCCGCATGCCCAGCACAAAGCTGAACTTGCTCATGAGCGAGAGCAGCTGTCCCGAGGTGTACTCGCCCTTCAGCACCGTGGCGCGCTGCGCGCGCAGCATGAGCGCGATCACCGCGTGGCTGTGCTGCGAGTCGAGCACCGAGCGCTCCATCGGCACGAACACGATGTCGGCGTCGTAGCGATCGACCATGAAGTCGGCGGCGTTCGCGAGCAGCGCGTGGTAGTCCTTCGGGTCGATGTCGGGCGCGGCCACGCCGGGTTCGCGCACCGACATGCCGATCAGGCGCCGCCGGCCCTCGAGGCCTTCGCCCCTCAGCACGCCGCGCGGCAGCGGCTCGGGCTTGAGGAGAAGCGCCGGATCCGCCGTCACGATGATCTCGCGGTGCACGCCCGCCTCCTCGAGCACCTGCTGGGCGCTGCGCTCGCGCACCGTCACCACGTCGACCTGCTCGAGCACTTCGCGCACCAGTGTCTGCGCGCCGGCATGGCTGAGAGGACCCGCGCCGACCGCGTAGAGCATCACCGGAACGCCCTTTTCCTTCGCGATCTGCGCCTCGCGCAGGTAGATGCGCGCTTCGGCGTCGAAGAGGATCCCGCCGCCGCCGATGATGAGGAGGTCCAGCCGCTCGACTTCCGGTACGGCCTCGGCTCGCGACATCTTGCGAACCGGCACCGCCCGTTCCACGCCGTGCCGGCGCTTCGTGTCCTCGGGGTCGCGCGAGAACACCGTGATCTCGACCGGCAGGTCGCGCCGCAGCTGCGAAATCATCGAGTGAAGGATCGCCTCGTCGCCGAGGTTGAGGCCGCCGTACGAGCCGGAAATTCCGATGCGGTACAGGTCCTTGGCCATGCCAAGGCATCAAGCAAAAAGAAAGCCCGTTGCGTACGCTCCCCCTAGGCCGGCCGGACCCCGGGTTTCCCCGCGGGCACGGCCATTGCTGCCTCGCAAAACGGCGGGAAGGAATTGAGGCAATGGACGTTCGTAACGTATATACGGAAACACTGGCTTGCGCCGCGGCGACCATCGGCGGCGCCGCCCGGCTCGCGGAGTTCCTCAGGGTTCCGCGCGGGCGTCTCGCCCGCTGGCTCGCGGGCGAAGAGGCGCCGCCGCAGGACGTCTTTCTCGACGCGCTCGACGTGATCGCCGACGGCCCCTACGCAAGCCCGGAGCGGCGCCGGCCGCGCGTCGCGATCCTCCACCAGAACAAGCGGTAGCCGTTCCGTAGAATCGGGGTCAGACCCCGATTTTCCCGAGGGTGGAAGAGAACGCCATGAAGTTCTTGCCGATCGATTGAGCGCACGCATCCTCGTCGCGGGCGCCACCGGCGCGGTGGGGAAGCCCCTGGTTTTCCTGCTCGCCGCTCAGGGCTACGAGGTGTGGGGCACCACCCGGTTTTCCGACAAGGCGAGGACGATCGAGGACGCAGGCGCATCGGCGATCGTGGTGGACGTCTTCGATGCCGCAGCCCTTGAGCGTGCACTGACGTCCGTGCGGCCGGAAACCATCGTCCATCAGCTCACCGATCTGCCGGCGGGCCTCGATCCAACCCGGATGGCCGAAGCAGTGCCGCGCAATGCACGCATTCGCACTGAAGGCACAAGAAACCTGGTCGCCGCCGCGCTCGCCGCGGGAACGCGCAGGCTGATCTCGCAAAGCATCGCGTGGCGCGCGCAAGGCGTCACCGCCGAAGGCGTGCAGGCGCTCGAACGGCTGACGCTCGAGTCGCCGCCGCTCGAGGGAATCGTGCTGCGCTACGGCCGCCTGTACGGCCCCGGGACCGGCCGGGAAGCCGGCGGCGGCGAGATGCCGCTGCATGTCGACGCTGCTGCCTCGGCCGCGCTGCTCGCTATCGAGAAAGGGCGTGCAGGGATGATTTACAACATTGTCGAGTCAGATGCCGCGGCCGCAAGCGACAAGGCGCGCCGCGAGCTCGGCTGGGACCCGTGCTTCCGCCTCCATTGACGCGGACGAACGACCGGGGGCACAGTACCGGCGCCGACGGTCTTCGAGCACGAGACCTGGGTGACGCGGGCGCTGCACAACCAGATCGTCAACAACATCCAGTGCTGGACTTCAGGCCGCCGCGGCGGCCGGCGCTGGTTGCACGCGCGCTTCGCGGATCGGCAGGTTCACGAGCGCGGCGAACGTGGCGAGCGCGATGTCCGCGTACCACATCCACTGGTAGCTGCCGAGGCGCGCGATCGCGATCCCGCCGAGCCAGGCGCCGAAAAACGCGCCGACCTGGTGCGAGAGCAGCGTCAGCCCGAAGAGCGTGGCAAGGTAGCGGATGCCGAACAGCTTGCCGACGATCGCCGCGGTGGGCGGCACGGTCGAGAGCCAGGTCAGGCCGAGGCCGAAAGCGAAGAAATAGAAGGTGATCGGAGTCTTCGGCGCCGCCAGGTAGAGCAGGATGAGCACCGCACGCGAGCCGTACATCAGCGCGAGCGAAAGCTTGCTGCGATAGCGCGACACCGCGGCTCCCGCGAGGAGGCTCCCGGCGATGTTGGCGAGGCCGATGATCGCGAGGGACCAGCTCGCCACCGTCGGCGGCAGACCGCACAGATCCACCTCGCCCGGCAGGTGCGTGACGAGGAACGCGATGTGGAAACCGCAGGTGAAGAACCCTGCGTGGAGAAGAAGATAGCTGCGATCGCGCATCGCGCCGCGCACAGCGCTCCACGCGCCTTCGCCGCCCTTGTGGGGAGCCGATCCGCCCTGCGCCACCATTCCCACGAGCGGCAGCGCGGCGAGCATCGCCACCGCGAGTGCCCACATGGCGCCGGCCCATCCGATGCCCTGGATCAGCTTCTGGGTGATCGGCGCGAACACGAACTGCCCGAAGGAGCCGCCCGCGTTGATCACGCCCGAGGCCGTGCCGCGCGCTTGCGGCGGCAGGCGCTGGGCGGCGGCGCCGAGGAGCACCGAGAAGCTCGCCGAGCCCGAGCCGACGGCGGTCAGCAATCCGAGCACGAGGACGAGCCCCATGCCGGAGCTCATTAAGGGGGTCAGCGCGGTCCCGAGTGCGAGCAGGACGAGCCCCGCCGCGAGCACCGGCCGCGGGCCGTGCCGGTCGGCGACCGCTCCCGCGAGCGGCTGCACCGCGCCCCAGACGAACTGGGCGATCGCAAGGGCGAAGCTGATCGTGACCACGCCGAGGCCGGTCGAGCTGTTGATCGGGGAAACGAACAGGCCGAGCGTGTTGCGCGTGCCCATCGTCACCATCAACATGGCGGCCGCCGCGAACGTGACGACCAACGCAGGTCTGCTCCAGCCGGTCATGGGGCCCGATTAGACCCCGGCCAGGCGCCGACGGCTACAGCTGTAACCAGTGAGCGCCGGGCGCCTAGGGGGCGCGCTGGTAGCCGCCGCTCTTGCCGTTGAAGCGCTCGGGCTTGGCCCAGGTGAGCTTCTGCGTCTCGACGCAGTTGATGCGCACCCGGCGGTTCGTCATGTCGTGGCGGATGACCTCCACGGTCCGCTGCACGCGGGTGTCGACTTCCTTCCACTTCGAACCGACCGGGGGAAAGGCGGATTTCATACTGGGCATTTTAAGGGCAGTTCATGACCGGCGCTCGCGCGATTTCACATGCACTACTGCGGGATCTAGCCCCTTCGGATCGCTGCAAGACCGAACGGCCTCTTGCAAGAACAAGCGCAAGTACAAGGCGCTGAAGCAAAAAAGGCACGTCGAAGGGCAGTAGAAGAGCGGCCGGCGCAAGCACGGCTAAGCGCGCTTCGCGTGCTTCCGCTTCGAGCCCGGGCGCTGGGAATGCTCCCCGCCCGGCGCGGTGATGTCGGCGACCGTCTGGCCGGTCGAGGCCGGGTTGTCGCCCTTCGCCAGGTCGCCGATGGAGACGATCCCCACCAGGCGCTTCTCGCGATTGACCACCGGCAGGCGCCGCACCTTCACCTCGCTCATGTTCTGCGCGATGTCGTCGAGCTCCTGGTCGTCGAAGCAGTAGAGCACTTCCTGGCTCATGACTTCGCGCACCTTCGTCGTGGGCGGCTTCTGCTCGGCCACGGCGCGCACCGCGATGTCGCGGTCGGTGATCATGCCGACCAGGCGGTCTTCCTCGCCCACGGGAAGCGCACCGGCGTCGATTTCGGCCATCAGCCGCGCCGCCTCCGAGATGGTCTGCTCCGGACTCACCATGCGGACTCCGGGCGTCATGACTTCGCTCACCCTCATGTCGGTCTCCTTTGGAAAGGAGGTTTGACCCGCGGCGGGTCTTGATGTTTCTTCGGCGGCTGAAATCCGGGCGGCACGCGTGTTGCAATGGCTGCTGCCCCAGCGTGCCACATTTGAGCGCCGCGGCGCCTGCGGCGCGCCATAGTCGGACGCAACACTGACGGCTCCAACCCACTACCAACAGGAGTCGCCCCATGTCCACCCGGTTTCATGTCCTCGCCGTCATTGCCGCGTTGTCCGCCGCGCAGGCCCGCGCCGCCGACGAGCCGGCGGCCTATCTCGTCGCCGCCCAGGACGGCACGCCCGTCACCACTGCCTCCGGCGCGTGCGTGCGCACCACTCAATGGAGCGCCGAAGCGAGCTATCGCGACTGCAATCCACTTCCCACCGCCAAGCTCGTCGCCCAGACCTCCATCGAACCGGCCGCAATCGAGTTGCGTTCGCCCGCCGAGCCCATCCGCATCTCGATGAACACGCTGTTCGACTTCGGCAGCGCGGAGCTGCGGGCCGACGCCGGCCCCGCGCTCGACGGCCTCGCCAAGCAGCTGACGCAAGCGAACTACCAGAAGGTCGACATCGTCGGCCACGCCGACCGCATGGGCGCGGGGAAGTACAACCAGAAGCTCTCCGAGCAGCGGGCGGAAGCGGTGCGCGATTACCTCCTCACGCGCGGGCTTGACGCCACCAAGGTGAGCGCCATCGGCGTCGGCGCGACCGAACC